>NZ_JBJZOH010000003.1:0-301337 GCF_047200595.1 Streptomyces sp. MS19
CGGTCCTCTCCCCGGAGTGCGAGCATCGGCCTCATGGCGTACAGAGTTCGTCGCACGTCGCGGGACGACTGGCGGCAGTTGCGGGAACTGCGGCTCACGGCTCTGTCCGATCCTGTGGCGTCCGTCGCGTTCTACGAGCCCTACGAGGAAGCGCTTGAACTGACCCAGGGCGAATGGGAACGGCGGGCTGTCGGGCGGACCACCGTCACGTTCATCGGCGAGACCGAGTCCGGAGAATGGGGCGGCATGGTCGGGGTGTTCAGCCGCGGCGGGGTCGCCCAGGTCGTCGGCGTCTATATGCGGCCCGAGCACCGCGGCACCGGACTCGCCCACCTGCTGATGCAGGCCGCGATCGACTGGGCGGACGGACGTGAGGTCCGACTGCGCGTCCACGAGAACAACCCGCGCGCCGTGAAGTTCTACCGGTCCCTCGGGTTCGAACCGACCGGTGACCGGGCTGTCGATCCCGCCGACCCTGTGTACGAGACGTACGAACTGGTGCTCAGGAGCCCGCGATCACCGTGAGAGCCGGCCAGGCGCTGGTCAGTTCGTCCACCAGGGCATGCCGCAGCGGCGCCGTCTCCCGGTGGTTGCCCACGATGTAGAGCGTCCCGCCCTCGCCCGCCAGGTTGTCGAAGGCCAGGAAGTCCACCCTGCCGGGAGTGCAGGACTGGCGGATGTGCACCTGCTCAACTCCCCCCAGCGCGCGGGCGATCAGGTCGAGCGCCGCGTCGCGCCGTACCGGATGCCCGTCGAGCGCGCTCTCCAGTTCCATCGACGCCCCACCTACGGCGCGCGCATGGGTGCGGAGAATCTTGACCGGCTCGCCGCCGGAGCGGCCGGCCGCCCAGCGGTGGACCTGGTGCACCGAGGCGCCCGCCAGCGCGGCGGCGTGCAGGTAGCAGCGGAGCAGGGTCTCAGCCGTTGCCGCGTCCAACTGGAAGACGGGCTCGGCCGGGCGTACGGGCGCCAGAAGCGCCGCCGCGCGCCTGCGGGCCGTGGGCATCTGCTCGCAGCCGCGCAGCGGCGTCCAGCGCAGGCGTACGGGGGCGTCGGTGAGATGCCCCGGGTCGTAGACGTGGGCCGGGCCGAGCTTGGTGCGGCGGCGCGCGGTCTGCGTCCAGAGGGAGCCGTGCGGATCGATCACGATCAGGCCGGGGGGCGCCGTGAGGACGGCGGTTGTCTTCACGTCGGAGGGGGCGTCGGTGGTGGCCTGTTCCTCGAAGGCGGGTTCCGGGGTGGACGGTGGGGGCGGGGGCGCGTCGTCCACAGGCTGTGTGCCGCGCGCCGCGGGAGCGCGGCGGCGGGAGCGCCAGCGGGCCGCCCGTACGTACAGCGTCAGCGCGAGGAAGAACAGGGCGGCCAGCTGGAGGAGGAAAGCGATCCAGACCGCAGCCGCGCCCGGCAGGTCGGCCGGGTCGGCGTCCGGCCAAGCGGAAGCCACGTTGCCCGGTGCGGTGAAGAACGAGCGGACCGCCGAGGCCGTGCTGAAGAACGTGACACCCGGGGGCCACGCGCCGCCGGTGACGAGCCCGGCCAGGCCGGTCGCCGTCCAGATGAGCGCGGTGAGGGCGAGCATCAGCGCGAGGGCGCCGACGAGGAGCCCGTCCGGGACGCCGCCGCGTCCGGCGGGGGCGGGGCGCGGCGCGCGCCGGTCGTGGGTCATGGGTGGTCCCGGCCGGTCAGAGGACGCCCTGGCGCTTCTCGAACGACAGGGCTCGGGCTTCGGTCTCCGCTTCGAACGGGTCCCGCTCGTCGTCGTCCGGGCCGTCCCCGGCGGTGAGCGCGCGGGCCTCGGCGAGGGCGGTGGACGACTCGGTCATGGCGCGGTCGGTGAAGACGAGGGGCCGTTCGGCCTCGGTGATGAGGTGCTTGACGACCTGCACGTTCCCGTTGACGTCCCAGACGGCCATGCCGGGGGTCAGGGTCGGGATGATCTCGACGGCCCAGCGCGGCAGGCCGAGGACCTGCCCGGTGGCGCGGGCCTCGTCGGACTTCTGGGCGTAGACGGTGCGCGTGGACGCCATCTTGAGGATCGCGGCCGCCTCCTTCGCGGCGGCGCCGTCGATCACGTCCGAGAGGTGGTGGACGACGGCGACGAACGACAGGCCCAGGCGGCGGCCGAACTTCAGGAGGCGCTGGAACAGCTGGGCGACCGAAGGCGAGTTGATGATGTGCCACGCCTCCTCGACCAGGAAGATGCGCTTCCTGCGGTCCGGCCTGATCCACGTGTGCTCCAGCCACACGCCGACGATCGCCATCAGGATCGGCATGGCGATGGAGTTGCGGTCGATATGGGACAGGTCGAAGACGATCAGCGGCGCGTCCAGGTCGATGCCGACGGTCGTGGGGCCGTCGAACATGCCACGCAGGTCGCCGTCCACCAGGCGGTCGAGGACCAGTGCCACGTCGAGGCCCCAGGCGCGGACGTCCTCCAGGTGGACGTTCATGGCGTCGGCGGCCTCGGGCAGCGGGTGCCGCAGGCGTTCGACGATGTCGGTCAGTATCGGCTGGCGGTCCACCGTCGTCTGGTTGACGTACGCGTGGGCCACCTTGAGGGCGAAGCCGGAGCGTTCGTCGAGGGTGCGGCCGAGGGCGACCTCGATGATCGTGCGCAGCAGCGCGAGCTGGCCGGTGGTGGTGATGGCGGGGTCGAGCGGGTTGAGCCGGACGTTGCCGTCGAGTGTGGCCATCGGGTCCAGGCGGATGGGCGTGATGCCGAGCTGCTGGGCGATGAGGTTCCACTCGCCGACGCCGTCCTCGCCCTGGGCGTCCAGGACGACGACCTGGCGGTCGCGGAACCGCAGCTGCCGCAGGACGTACGTCTTCTCCAGGGCCGACTTCCCGTTGCCCGACTCGCCGAGGACGAGCCAGTGGGGCGCGGGAAGTTGCTGGCCGTAGAGGCGGAAGGGGTCGTAGATGTAGCCCTTGCCGCTGTACACCTCGCGGCCGATGATGACGCCCGAGTCGCCGAGGCCGGGGGCGGCGGTGGGGAGATAGACGGCCTGGGCCTGGCCCGTGGAGGTGCGGACGGGCAGGCGGGTGGTCTCCGTCCTGCCGAAGAGCAGGCTGGTGAACGCCTCGGTGATCAGGCTCAGCGGATCGCGTGCGGGCATGTCGTCGCCTCCTCGTTCTCCCGGGGCCGGGGTGCGGTCATCGCCTGATCCCCGTCGCGAAGGGCAGGGTGTTGACGAACGCGCGGTGGTGCTCGCGGTCGCACCACTCCAGCTTCAGGTACGACTTCCCCGCCGAGGCGCGGATCGTGCGCTTGTCGCGGGCGAGGGCCTCCGGGTCGGGGGAGGAAACCGTCAGATAGCCGACGAGGTTGACACCGGCCGCCCCCGAGGCGAGGTCGTCGCCGCGCTGGTCGATGCGGCCGTGGGCGGCGATGTCGCGCGGGTCCACGGTGCGGTTCATCTTGGCGGCGCGGGAGGCCTCGGCGGCGTCGTTCGTCTTCTCGGTGAGCATCCGCTCGATGGCGATCTCGGTGGGCTCCAGGTCCATGCAGACCGCGACGGTGCGGATGACGTCGGGGGTGTGGACCAGCAGCGGCGCGAGGAAGTTGACGCCGACCGGGGTCATCGGCCACTCCTTGACCCACGCGGTGGCGTGGCACCACGGCTCGCGGGTGTCGGACTCGCGGGTCTTCGCCTGGAGGTAGGTGGGCTCGCGGGCGTCGAGTTCGGCGGGCCAGGCGTTCCGCTTCGACATGGCCTGGATGTGGTCGATGGGGTGGTCCGGGTCGTACATCGAGTGGATCAGGGAGGCCAGGCGCGCCTCGCCGAGCGGCTGCCGTACGCGGATGTCGGCCTCGGCAAGGCGGGCGCAGATGTCGGTGAGTTCGCGGGCCATGATGACGGCGAGCGCCTCGTCCTGCGACATGCCGCGCTTGCGGCCGCGGCCCTTGGCGGCGCGGGCGAGGGTCTGCGCCTCGCCGGCCAGGTCGCGGGAGTGGTGCATGCAGGCGACGAGGTAGGCGCGGTGCTGCTCGCTGGAGGTGGACACCATGGACTGGAGCTGGTCGTAGGACTCCTGGATCCAGTGGGGGGCGGCGGAGTCGCCGCGTTCCCTGACGTCGTTGGCGTGGGCGTCGGGGTCGGCGGGGAGGGTGCGGGCGAGCATCTGGAGGCGGGAGACGTGGCCGTCGCCGTTCGCCACGTGCTTCAGGAGGGTGCCGAAACGTTCGACCAGGGCCTCCTGGTCCTCGCTGTCGCGCAGGCCGACGCCGGGGCCCTCGATCTCGATGGCGGCGGTGACCGTGCGGCGGTCACTGTGCAGGAGGACGGCCAGTTCGTCCGGGCCGAACGCGGCGGCGAGCCAGTGGACCGGGCCGACGCCCGGGGGCGAGCCGACCTCGACCTCGCGCCCGTCGAGCCGGACCCCGGCCTCGGGGGCGGCCGAACGGTAGGTGGCGCCGCGGCGCTGGGTGCGGCGGAAGAAACGGTTGATCTCGTACCACCTGTAGAACGTGCGGCCGTTGTAGGGCATGTAGACCGCGGCGAGGGCGAGCATCGGGAAGCCGGCCAGGCCGACGATCCTGACGGTCAGCACCGGGATCAGGATGCCGCTGAGCATGCCGAGGAACGCGCCGGCCACGATGAGGGCGATCTCGCCGGTCTCGCGGTTGCGGCCGACGATCGACTGCGGCCTGGCGCGCCCGATGAGGTAGGTACGGCGCCTGGTGAGTGTGTGCGGTGGGGCGGTCATCCGCTACCTCCTCGTGATCCCGCGCTCCCGGAGGGACCGGCCGGTCCCGGGTTGCCCGTGGGGGACGAGCCGGGGGGCGCCGTACGGGAGCCGTGCGCGGCGACGCCGCCCGCCAGGGGGTTGGCGGGGCGCGCCTGGCCCGCGCCGCCGGTCGCGGCGGTGGCGGCCGCGGCGCCGTCGCGGGTGCCGTGGGTCGTCATGCCCTGGCGGAGCATGGTCGCCGGGGTGGACAGGGCGGCGCCCGCGGCGCGGCTCGACGTGTCCTGGCGCATGGCGCGCTGGCTGACGATCTCGTCGCCGAAGCCGGGGACGAAGCGGTAGATCATCGCGGAGGCGAAGATGGCGAGGAGGATGATCGCGAGGCCCGACACGACCGAGGAGACGGCGGTGGGGCCCTGGTCGCCGGAGGTGGTCGTGAGGGCGGCGGCGAGGCCGAGGACGATGACGATCACCGGTTTGATGAGGATGACGGCGATCATGATGCCGGCCCAGCGGCGGACGTGGCCCCAGAGGTTCTTGTCCACGAGGCCCGCGTACACGGCCGTGCCGAGGAGCGCGCCGACGTACAGCATGGCGGCGCGGATGACCAGTTCGAGGGCGAGGACGCCCGCGGCGAGGATCGAGATGAGCGAGACGACGATCAGCATGATCGGGCCGCCGCCGATGTCCTCGCCCGCTTCGAGGGCGGCGGCGAAGTCGCCGAAGAACGCGTCGGAGTTGTCGCCCGTGCCCGCGACGATGCCCTCGGTCATGCCGTCGGTGGCGGAGACGACCGAGTAGAGGATCAGGGGGGTGAACGCGGAGGCCATGACCGTCAGCCACAGGTAGCCGATGGCCTCGGAGGCGGCGGTCGTCAGCGGGACGCCGCGGATGGCGCGCTTGACGACGGCGAGGAGCCAGAGGATCAGCGTCAGGACGGTGGAGGCGGCGAAGACGACGGCGTACTGGCGGAGGAACGAGGCGTTGGTGAAGTCGACGTCGGTCGCGGTCGAGACGAGGTCGGACAGCTCGTTGACGATCCAGGCGGCGGCGTCGGCGCAGCCGCGGGCGAGGGAGGAGAGGGGGTCGAGGGAGTCGCTGAGCGTGCTGTTGCCGCCGCCTCCGCCGCCCTCGGCGGGGTCGCCTTCGCAGTAGTCGCGGGCCGTGCCGGAGATGTAGTCGCACTCAGGGTTGTCCCCGTCGCCGGGCGCCTCGGGATCGTCGGGGTCGCCCGGGGCGGCGTGCGCGCGGGGCGCGGCCGCCAGCAGCAGGGCGGAGAGGCCGAGGGCGCCGGACAGGCCGCCGGTGACGGCGGCCGGTGCGAGACCGGCGGCGCGGTGGAGCAGCCGTAGCGGACCGGACCGCGGGCTAGCGCGCATAGGTGAACCCTCCGTACGACTCGGCCGCTTCGGCGATCTCTTCGGCTCCTGACACGACGTCGTCCCCGCCGACCGGGGTGGGTCCCTCGGTCTGCTCGGTGCGGACGACCTTCCAGTCTCCCTCTTCCCAGGCGAGTGTGAAATGGAGCGTGAACCAGCTGGTGCGCACGGGGGTCCGGGAGTCGGTGCCCGCGATGCCGAAGAGCCCGGCGCACCAGACGGAGACCTCGGCGGTGGTGTCGGTGACCTCCGTGGCGGTGGCGCCGACCGGGAGGGTGCGGTTGACGAAGGTGGAGCCGGCCGGGGCGGCGCCGTCCGCGTCGAGGCCGATCCGTTCGTTGAGATCAGGGCTGTAGGCGCGGTCGTAGGAGGCCAGCAGGTCGTCGCGGTCCGCCGCCGTGCTCACGGTCTCGACCACCGTGCGGCGCTGGTCGGCGTTGAACATCTCCGTGCCGCCGAGCGCCACCGCGTAGTTGGCCGCCGCGCTCTGCGCGCCCTGCGCGTCCTGGGAGAAGCCGGTCGGGATGCCGTTGAACGAGCCGTCCACCGGCTGTTCGCCCGAGGGGGCCGTGGGCCGCGACTGGTCGGTGCCGCCGTTCCCGCCGCCGCCCCGCGCGTCGTCGTCGGAGCTCTCGCGGTTCTGGCTCGCGAAGACGATCGCGGCGAGGAGGAGGACGACCACGCAGACGATCGCGCCGATGCTGCGGAACGGCGACGAGCCGGACCGGCGCGTGCCGGTCTCCGGCTGGTCGGGCAGCCGCGTCCGGGTCTGCGCGGGGACGCCCCGGGCGCGCGTGTCGTCGTAGTCGTCGCCATAACTCATAATCGCGCCCTCTCAACAGCGGCGAGTCTATTACCTCCCCACCCGACGTTAGCGCTCTCGACGGACGTTCTGCTTCTGTGCGCGGGGAGTTGGCCCATGGACGCTGTGGCGGGTGTGCACGCCTGGGGGAGACGGTGTGTCGTGGGAGGACTGCTGCGCCGTCAACGGTGCGCCGCCGTCCGGCTCTTCACGGTCACGGGGTATGCCGCCGGGGTCCGAGGGATTTATCACGCGCGGACACGGTTGGGAGCCGTGGCGCTGCGCAGGTTATGGGGGCGGCGCCCGTGGCTCCGGAAGGCTTCCGGGACAGGGCGTCGGGAAGGGTGAGGTCCGCATGTGTTCGATCGCTGCGCCCGGGTTCGGTCCGGTGCGGCCGGGTGCCGGTTTCTCGCTCACGTTCCCGCCGGAGCCCGGGTGGGTGCGGGGGGCGCGGGAAGTGGTGCGGACGGCGCTGGCGCCCGTCGTACGGCCGGGGTCGGAACTGGTCGACACCGCCGTCCTCCTGACGTCCGAGGTCGTGACGAACGCGGTCACCGCCGCGCGCGGCTGCCGGACGCGTGAACCGGTCGCCCTGTACGGCGAGTGGACGGGGGCTGGCGGCGTACGGGTGCTGGTGCGGGACGGCGCGCCGGGCGGGCCGCCGCCGGTGCGCGCGCGGCCCGACGACGACGCGGAGCACGGCCGGGGGTTGCTGCTGATGTCGCTGTACGCCGGTGACTGGGGGGTGTGCCGTCACGCGCCGGGGCGGGGGAAGGTCGTCTGGTTCACGCTGGAGACCGGGGAGGGACGTCCGGCCGCACCCGCCTGACGGGCGCGGGGACCGTCGTGCTCGGATGGGGGCATGACGGACATGACCGGGGTGACGGTGCGGGCGGCCGGGGCGGCGGATGTGCCCGCCGTGCTCGCCTTCTGGCGGCGCGCGGCCGAGGGGACCAGCGTCAGCGACGACCCGGCGGGCGTCGGGCGGCTGATCGCGCGGGACGCGGAGGCGCTGCTGCTCGCCGAGGCGGACGGGGTGCTGGCCGGGACGGTCATCGCGGGTTTCGACGGCTGGCGGTGCCATCTCTACCGGCTGGCGGTCGCGCCCGAGGTGCGGCGGCGCGGTGTGGCCACGGCGCTGCTCGACGCGGCCGAGGCGCGGTTCGCCGCGCTGGGCGGGCGGCGGGCCGACGCGATGGTGCTGCGGCGCAACGAGGTGGCCCGCCACGCGTGGGGCGCCCGTGGCTACCGCGCCGAGGAGGAGTGGCGGCGGTGGGTCAAGCCGCTGGGCTGACAAGGGCCTTCCGATGAGTTCCGCGCGGTGCGGTGGTCTTGTGGGCAGGTGAGGAGGCCGCTGTGGTGAGTACGGAGTTCAGGGTGTGGGGACCGCTCGTCCGCGAGGACGTGCCGGGACTGTGCGAACGGCTGGACGGTGAACTGCGGCGTTCCGGTGCCGTGGTGGTGACGGTGGACCTGGCGGAGCTGGGGGTGCCGGGGCCTGCGGCGGTGGACGCGGTGGCGCGGATGCGCCTGACGGCGGGGCGGGCCGGCTGCCGGACGCGGTTCCGTCATGTGTCGGATGGGCTGCGGGAGTTGCTGACGCTGATAGGGCTGGGGGAACTGCTGGCCGACGACGGCTGATGTCGCGTCGGGTGAGGCGGTGGAGGACCGCGACGACGCCGCGGGCGGGTCTGCGGCGCGCGCCGAGCAGACCCGCACGGAACGGGCCGGTCACCACGCCGCGTGCCCGTGACCGCCGTCTGGTCGCCGGTGCTGGTGCTGGTGCCGTGTGCCGTCGGCGGACCAGTTCCGGCGGCGTTCGCGGACCGGCTCGCATGGCCCGTTCCGTTCGGGCAGGTCACGCCGGCCCGCACCCGTCGACGGCCTGCACGGGGCCTCGTCGACGGCCCGGGGCCGACGGCGGAGCGGCCAGAACCCGCGGTCCCTCCGTCCGTTCGGGCCCGGGGAGCGTGACCGCCCCGCCGCCCCCCGCCAGGGGCCCGCCGGTGTCATGCGGGCGGCAGGTGGTCCGGGAGGCCGAACAGCGGGAAGAAGCGCGCCGTGTCCAGGAAGGCGGTGATGCCGGTGATCCGGCCGTCCGCCGTCTCGATCACCTGGAGCGCCCAGGGCGAGTGCCCGCCGTCCGGGTCGGCCCGGTACTGGCCGAACGCCGGGAGCCCGTTGGCCGACGTGGGTATGAGACGCGATCCCTCGCAGCCGATGCCGGGGCCGAGCATGAAGGCCCGGACGTCGTCCGCGCCGCGTATCCACAGGTCGTACGGCGGCATGTTGAGGGTGGCGTCCTCGTGGAGCAGCGTGGTCAGCGAGTCGAGGTCGTACCGCTCGAACGCGTCGAGGTAGCGGGCCAGCAGGTCCTTCTGCCCGCCGGAGAGCGCCTCGGCCGACACCGCGTCACCCGGCGCGCGCGCCGCGTCCCCCGCCTCGGGCAGCCCCGTCGTGGCGATGGTGGCGCGGGCGCGCTGGAGGGCGCTGTTGACGGAGGCGACGCTCGTGTCGAGGAGTTCGGCGACCTCGCTCGCCTTCCAGCTGAGGACCTCGCGCAGGATCAGCACCGCGCGCTGGCGGGGCGCCAGGTGCTGGAGCGCCGCGATCAGGGCCAGGCGCACCGACTCGCGGGTCTCCGCCCGTTCGGCCGGGTCGGTGGCCGAGATCGTCCGGCCGTCCGGCATGGGCTCGATCCAGGCCGTCTCGGGCAGCGGGGGGCCGAGCACGGCGGAGGCGGTCGGGGTGGGCGACGAGAGGTCCATCGGCCGGGCGCGGCGGCTGCTGCCCGAGAGCATGGTGAGACAGACGTTGGTCGCGATCCGGTAGAGCCAGGAGCGCAGGGACGAGCGGCCCTCGAAGCGGTCGAGTCCGCGCCAGGCGCGCACCAGCGTCTCCTGCACCGCGTCCTCCGCCTCGAAGGCCGAGCCGAGCATGCGGTAGCAGTACGCGGTGAGCTCCTTCCGGTGGCGCTCCAGGTCCGCCTCGGTCACGGGCGCGGTCACGGGCGCGGTCACCGGCTCCGCGGCGGGCGGCGCGGGTGGTGTCGCGGCTCGGCTCATGGCGGGCTCCCCTTGGCTCGTTGACTGTCCGGAGTGACGGGCGGTCGATCTGCGAGCCACCCTAGCCAGGGGGTCTGACAACGGCCGGTCGCCGCTCAGGCGCGGAGGCGTCCTGCCAGGTCCTCGGCCTCCTGACGGCTGAAGCCGCCGCTGATCACGACCTCCCCGCCGTCTATCCGGCCGGACACGACCGGGGCCGTCAGCAGCTCGTCGCCCAGGACCATCGCCAGGCGGCTGCCGCCCGGTTCCGCGCCCGCGACCGTCGCCGTGAGGTCGGCGAACGCGCGGGCGTCACCGGCGCGCAGGACGATCAGGACGCCCCAGTCGCCGGTGGTGCCCGGCTCGGCCCGCGCGTCCTGGAGGCGCTGGACCGCCAGACCGCCGGAGTCCCGCAGCGTGAGGCAGCTGCCACGGTCCGTGACGGTGGCGCCTGTCTCGGCGCCCGAGCAGGGCCCGTCCACCGCCGCCGTCACGGGGACGAAGCGCAGCGGATCGGGCAGTTCGCCGCCGCCGGTCGGCGTTCTGGCCGTCAGCACTGCCAGAATGGTCATGGCCACGCCGAGCAGGGCGAGGACGCCGACGAGCAGCGCGGGCCCCGACCCGTCCCTGCGGGGTGGCGGCGCCGTGCGCGGGGGGCCGCCCGGCCAGGGGCCGTTCGCGTGGGCAGAGCTCATTCAGGGCCCCCTCCGGAGTCGCCGCCTGGCGCTTAAAGTAGCGGTACCGGTGGCGGATGCGCAGGCCGTCCGCCGGACATGGGAACGGGGGTGCGCGGCATGCGGGACCGGATACTCGAAGGCCGTTACCGGATCGGGGAACGGCTCGGCGCCGGCGCCATGGGCACGGTCTGGGAAGCGCTCGACCTCCGGCTGGAGCGGCAGGTCGCCGTGAAGGTCGTGGGCGCCGCGGCGGTGGGCCGCGATCCGCGCGCCAAGGAGCGGTTCGAGCGGGAGGCCAAGCTGCTGGCCGGCCTGTCGAGCCCGTTCATCGTCACAGTGCACGACGCCGGGGAGTCGCACTTCGAGGACGCCGGCGAACGGTTCCTCTACCTCGTCATGGAGCGGCTGCGCGGCCGGTCCCTGGAGCAGGTGCTGACCGGGCAACTCCCGCCGCTCGCCGAGGTGGCCCGCTGGGGCGAACACATCTGCCGCGCCCTGGCCGTCGCGCACGCGTCGGGCGTGGTGCACCGCGACCTCAAGCCCGCCAACGTGATGGTCGGCCCCGACGGGCTCGCCCGCGTCCTGGACTTCGGCATCGCGGCCGTCCTGGCCGAATCGACCGACCACGCGCGCCTGACGTCCACCGGCGTCGTCGTGGGCACGCCGTCGTACATGTCGCCCGAGCAGATCGAGGGCCGCACGGTGGACGCGCGCAGCGACCTGTACGCGGCGGGCTGCGTGCTGTACGCGCTGGCGACCGGCCGCCCGCCGTTCCTCGGGCCCTCGCTCTACCAGCTGCTGCGCCAGCAGATGGAGGAGGAACCGGTCCCGCCGGGCGTGCTGCGCCCCGGGCTGCCCGCCGAGTGGGACGAGCTGATCCTCGCCATGCTCGCGAAGCCGTCGGACGCGCGGCCCGCTTCGGCCGCCGAGGTGGCGGAGCGGCTGCGCGCCATGGCGTCGCTGTCCGCCGCCGCGCCCGCGCCCGCGCCGCCCGCCGCCGTGGCGACGGCGCCGGCCGTCACGTACCAGCCGACGCGGGTGGACCCGCGCTCGGTGCTGCTGGCCAACTGCCCGCGCCCCGAGGGCGGGCGGCTGCCGCTGGCGACCGGGCAGCGGATGCGGCTGGCGGAGGTCCTGCCGGGCGCCGACACGTTCCGGATCTGTCTGGACTGGCGGACGCCCGACGGGGTCGCGGTGGACGTGGACGGCAGTGCGTTCGTCGTGGACGGGGCGGGCGCGGTGCTGTCCGACGAGCACTTCGTCTTCTACAACAACCCGGAGCCCGACGCGGTCGGCGTGCGCCTCGGCGGCGACGACCCCGAGGCCGTGTTCACCGTCGAGCTGCCCAAGCTGGCGGAACGGGTGGAGCGCGTCGTGTTCGCCCTGTCCGTGGACGAGGAGCAGAGCGGGGCGGGCAACGACCTGTCGCTCGTCAGCCTCCTCCACACCCGGCTGCTCGGGGTGGCGAGCGAGGCGGAGCTGCTGTGCTACGGCTTCCCCGCCGGTCCGCCAGGGGCGACGGGCCTGACGATCGGCGAGCTGGTCAGGGAGGAGGACGGGTGGTGGTTCTCGGCGGTCAGCAGGGCGTATGACGGCGGGCTCGCGGACATCGCCATGGCGTACGGGGTGTCGGTGGAGGCCGACGCGTGAGGCGGGCCGCCGGGCCGGTCACTTGAGGAGGCGGGAGAGGCGGCGGTCGGCGAGCGGCTTGCCGCCCGTCTGGCAGGTGGGGCAGTACTGGAGCGCCGAGTCGCGGTAGGAGACCTCGCGGATCGTGTCGCCGCACACGCGGCACGGCTCGCCCGCCCGGCCGTGCACGCGCAGCCCGCTGCGCTTCTCGGACTTCAGCCGCCCCGCCGCGACGCCACGCGACCGCTCGACGGCCTCCCGCAGCGTGCCGGTCAGCGCGTCGTACAGCCCGGCGGTCTCGGCGGCCGTCAGCTTGTCCGCCAGTTTGAACGGGGACATGCGGGCGGCGTGCAGGATCTCGTCCGAGTACGCGTTGCCCACGCCCGCGAGGACGCCCTGGTCGCGCAGCACGCCCTTGATCTGCCGGTGCTCGCCCGCCAGCAGGGCGGTGAACGCGGCGGCGGTGAACGACGGGTCGAGCGGGTCGGGCCCGAGCCTGGCGACGCCGGGGACCTCGGCGGGGTCGCGGACGCAGTGGACGGCGAGGCGCTTCTGCGTGCCCGCCTCGGTCAGGTCGAAGCCGGGTCCCGGCGGGTCGCCGAGCGCGACGCGCAGGGCGAGCGGGCCCTTGCCCGGCTTGGGCGGGGCGGTCGGCAGCTCGTCCTGCCAGCGCAGCCACCCGGCGCGCGCCAGGTGGACGACGAGGTGCAGCGGCCCGTCCGGTGCGGCGCCCGGCGGTTCGACGGCCAGGTCGAGGAACTTGCCGTGCCGCGCCACGGCGGTGACGGTCCCGCCCTCGACGGCGGAGAGCGGCGGGTCGTAGGTCTTGAGGACGTGGAAGGCGACCGGCGTCGCGCGGGTCACCCGCCGGCCCACGGCGTGACCGGTCAGGAACTCGCGCAGCGCCTCCACCTCGGGCAGTTCGGGCATGCCTCCAGCGTAGGCGCACCCACTGACAATCCGGGCGTCGCGGGCTGAATCCCCCGCTGGCGGCGCGGTCAGCGCTTGCGGACGAGCGTCACCCCGTCGCGCACCGGCAGCAGGACGGACTCGACGCGCGGGTCGGCGGTCACGGTGTCGTTGATCTGCCGGATCGCGATGTCGGCCGGGTCCTGGGCGGCGGGGTCCACGACGCGGCCGGACCGCAACACGTTGTCCAGCACGATGAGGCCGCCGGGCCGCAGCCGGGTCACGATCTCCTCGTAGTAGACCGGGTAGCCGACCTTGTCCGCGTCGATGAAGGCGAAGTCGATCGTCTCCCGCGGCGGCAGGGCGCGCAGCGTGTCCGCGGCCGGGCCGACGCGCAGGTCGATGCGGTCGGTGAGGCCCGCGCGGTCCCAGTAGCGGCGGGCGACCGACGTCCACTCCTCGCTCACGTCGCACGCGATCAGCCGCCCGCCCGCCGGGAGGGCGCGGGCGATGCAGATCGACGAATAGCCGGTGAACGTGCCCACCTCCACCGCCTGCCGTGCGCCGGTGAGGCGCACCAGGAGGGAGAGGAACGCGCCCTCGTCCTGCGTGATCTGCATGCTGCGGTGCTCGGGCAGCGCCCGCCTGGTCTCCTCGGCGAGATCGCGCAACACGTCGTCTGCGGGGGTGGCGTGGGCGATGAGGTAGTCGTTCAGGGCGGGGTTCACGATGTCCATGGGCCGACCCTAGTGCTGTGGCCGGAAGGGTTCACCGGCTCAAGACGCCCGGCGTGGGGGCACCTCCCAGGCCTCCGGGCCTGGGGGAACCTCGCTGCGTTGCCGAATCGCGCGGGTACGGCCGAGTACGAGCTGCGATCCGGCACCTTGCGATGCACCTCCCCCAGCCGCCAGGCTGGGGGAGCCGTGACCCGGCAAACCTCCCCGGCCACAGCACTAGAGGCTGCCTCTGACAGCCGGCCCCCGTCCGTCAGGGCTGCATTGGGCCGGGCACGTCGGCGCGGTCCGGGTCCTCGGCCCGTTCCTCCGCCTGGACCCGCAGGTACATCAGCGCGACGGTCAGCTCGGCAGGGTCGAGCGGCCCGTCCGACTCCGGCGGCTTGAGGGAGAGCGCCGAGCCGCCCGCGAGCGACAGGTGCAGCGGCAGCGCCGGGGCGCCGTCCGCCGCCGCACCGGCCGCGCCGCCGAACTGGGCCAGGTCCACCGTCGCGTCCGTCAGCACCCCGTTGCGGATCTGGAGGCGCGCGGTCACCCGCCCGCCGTCCTCCTCGTCGGGCGCCGTCACGAGCGGGGGGAGGCCGAACTGCCGCAGCTGCTCCGTCATCACGCCCAGCAGCGGGTCCAGGGCGCGCCACGCGTCGGCGGCCGGCAGCGACACGTCCACCTGCTCCGCGCCGTCGGCGTCGCCGCGCCTGTGCAGCTCGCCGCCGGAGCGCAGCGCGTCGCCCAGGGCGCCGGCGAGCGCGAGCTGCGCCTCGGGGACGAGCAGCGACGAGCCGTCCACCAGCGCGTTGCCCAGGCGGGCGGCCGCCTCCTCGTCCACGCCGCCCGCCTCGTGGAGCGCGGCGGCGTAGTCGTCCAGGCGGTACGGGTCGATCTCCGTCCAGTTGCCGTGCAGGGCGCCCGCCGCCGCGCCGACGGACGCGGGCAGCTCCTTCGCGTCCTCCTCGAACCCGGCGGCCGCCGCGACGGCGGCCTCGTCGCCGCCGTACACGTCGTCCACGATCGACTCGGCGCCGACGCGGACGTAGGTGCGGTCGTCGATGTTCTTGACTCCGGCGACATCGCGTCCGCCGAAGTTGACGGTCATGGCGCCGTCCAGCTCGTCGTCCGGCCCGAGGTCGCGCATGCGCCGCTCGCGGTCCGGGTCGCCGACCGCCACGGTCAGCTCCAGCTCGGCCAGCAGGCGCGCCTGCACGGGCGTGGTGGGCGGGCCGCCGTCGCGGGCGGTCACCGCGTCGAGGTAGGCGGCCGTCTCCTCCGGCGTGGCGTCGATGCCCGCGCCGACGGTCAGCGCCTCCCAGGACAGCAGCTCGTCCACCGCCCCCGACATCTCGCGGCCCGCCTGGACGTTCTCCACCGCCTGGCAGGCCACGGTCGCTGCGGAGAGGAGCACGGCGCCGCCGAGGGCGGTCAGCCGCGTGCGGTAGGGGCGGCGGGTACTGATGTCGGTACTCCCTTGTCTGTGGGGGAACGCGGGACGTGGACCGGTGACGGTCGTGCGTTCCAGTCTCCACGCACCGCGCGGGCGCCCGTCGCCGGACCGCCGCATGTGGCCGGAGCGTCACCGTCCGGTAAGCGGGTCGTTAGCTGCGGCGACGGGCTAGCCTCGCACGTATGCAGCCCACCGAGGAGCCCGCGAGCGGGCCGTCCGCGCCACGTACGCCCTGGATAGCACGTACGCCCTGGATAGTGGGGGTTTCCGGCGCGTCCGGGACGCCGTACGCCGCCGCGGTGCTGCGGGCGCTGCTCGCGGCGGGGGAGGCCGTGGACCTGGTGGTCAGCCGGGCGGCGCGGCTGACGCTGCTGGACGAGACGGGCGCGCCGTTCCGCGACGGGCACTGGCGGGAGGACCTGCGGGCGTGGCTCGCGCGGGGCGCGGACGGGGAGCCGGACGCGTTCGCGGTGGGGGACGCGGCGCTGGACGCGGTGCGGTACTGGCCGGCGGGTGATCTGGCGGCCGGGCCCTCGTCGGGCTCGTACCCGGCGCGGGGGATGCTGGTCGTCCCGGCGTCCACGGCGTCGGTGGCGGGGATCGCGCTCGGTCTGTCGAAGGATTTGTTGCAGCGCACGGCGGCCGTGACGCTGAAGGAACAGCGCCCGCTCGTCGTCGTGGTGCGCGAGACGCCGCTGAACGGGCCGACGCTGCGGCAGCTCGCCGACCTGGACGCGGCGGGTGCGGTGGTGCTGCCCGCGTCGCCCGCGTTCTACGCCGGGGCGGCGCACATCCAGGACCTGGTGGACTTCGTGGCGGGCCGCGCGCTGGACGCGGTGGGGGTGGGGCACGGGCTGTACCGGCGGTGGCGGGGCGAGCTGGGGGGCGGCGCCGGGGCGGCCACTCGTAGGTGACGACGTGTCCATGCCTTAGATTCGTCTGTGCAATCGACCAGGGGACGAGGAAGGCTCTGCGAGATGGACGCGGTGGACAGACAGCTCATCCAGGCGCTGCGGGAGAACGGCCGTGCGTCCTATGCGGAGTTGGGCCGCCTCGTGGGCCTGTCGGGCCCCAGCGTCACCGATCGCATCAACCGCCTCGAAGCCGCCGGTGTGCTCACCGGCTACCGCGCGACGGTGGACGCCCGTTCGCTCGGCCTCGGCGTCACGGCGCTGATCGGCATCCAGCTGTCCGACTCGGTGGACCACGAGGAAGTGGCGGACCGGTTGCGGGACTTCGCGGAGATCGAGGACTGCTGGTTCATCGCGGGCGACGACTCGTACATGATCAAGATCAGGGCGGGTGACGTGGACGGCCTGGAGCGGACCGTGCGGCGCCTGTCCGGCACCGCCGGTGTCTCCCGGACGCGCACCACCGTCGTGCTGTCCACGAAGTGGGAGAACCGGGTCGGGCACCTCCCGGACGAGGACCGGGCGTAGGCTCGACGGGCAGAGCGGCAGCGACGACCAGGAGGCGTGACGTATGGACGCTGGGCTCAAGCGTGAGCTGGAGGAGAAGGTCCGGGCGGGTGAGCGGCTGTCCCGTGCGGACGGGATCGCCCTCTACGCGTCCGACGACCTGGCCTGGCTCGGCGGTCTCGCGCACGAGGTGCGGACGCGGAAGAACGGCGACGTCGTCTACTTCAACGTCAACCGGCACCTGAACATGACCAATGTGTGCACGGCCTCGTGCGCCTACTGCTCGTTCCAGCGCAAGCCGGGCGAGAAGGACGCGTACACCATGCGCATCGAGGAGGCCGTGCGCCTCGCGAAGGCCATGGAGGGCGACCGGCTCACCGAGCTGCACATCGTCAACGGCCTGCACCCCACGCTGCCCTGGCGCTACTACCCGCGCTCGCTGCGCGCGCTGAAGGAGGCCCTGCCGGACGACGTGTCCCTCAAGGCCTTCACCGCGACCGAGATCCACCACTTCGAGACCATCTCGGGCCTGTCCGCGTCCGAGATCCTCGACGAACTGATCGACGCCGGTCTCGAATCGCTCACCGGCGGCGGCGCGGAGATCTTCGACTGGGAGGTGCGCCAGCACATCGTCGACCACCGCACCCACTGGGAGGACTGGTCGCGCATCCACCGCCTGGCGCACGAGAAGGGCCTGAAGACACCCTGCACCATGCTCTACGGCCACATCGAGGAGCCCAGGCACCGCGTGGACCACGTCCTGCGGCTGCGCGAGCTCCAGGACGAGACCGGCGGCTTCCGGGTCTTCATCCCGCTGCGCTACCAGCACGACTTCGTGGACATGAAGGACGGCAAGGTCCGCAACCGCCTCCAGGCCCGCACCACCATGGCCACCGGCGCCGAGGCCCTGAAGACGTTCGCCGTCTCCCGGCTGCTCTTCGACAACATCCAGCACGTCAAGGTGTTCTGGGTGATGCACGGCGTGCAGACCGCGCAGCTCGCCCTCCAGCACGGCGCGGACGACATGGACGGCTCGGTCGTCGAGTACAAGATCACGCACGACGCCGACAACTACGGCACGCCCGACAAGCTCACCCGCGACGACCTGCTCGACCTCATCAGGGACGCGGGCTTCCGCCCCGTCGAGCGCAACACGCGCTACGAGGTCGTCAACGAGTACGACGGCCCCGACCCGGCGCGGCGCGAGTCGCCGCAGCCGATGCGGGTGTGAGCGCCGTGCCCGGCCCCGGCTCCGCACAGCGCGCCCCCGGCGCGCGGCAGCGGCTGCGCTACCTGCTCGACCCGGCCGTCACCCCCGCCCTGCGGAAGAGCCTGGCCGAGCTGTGGACCGACGTGACGAACGCGGGCGGCGCCGTCGGCTTCGTGCCGCCCGTCACGACCGACGACGTCGAGCCCGCCCTGCGCCGCCACCTCGTCGGCATGGCCGAGGGCACGACGCGGCTGCTCGTCGGCTGCGCGGAGGGCGGCCGCCCGGTCGCCACCGCGTTCCTCCGGCTGAACGAGCACCGCCTCATGCGGCACTGGGTCGGCCTCGTCACCGTCATGGTCCACCCCGACCGGCAGGGCGGCGGCGTCGGCCGGGAGCTGATGGCCGCCGCCGCGTCCGCCGCCCACCGCGTCGATCCCGCCTTCACCGGCATCCGGCTGACCTGCCGCGGCGGCCACGGCCTGGAACGGTTCTACGCGTCCTGCGGCTACCGGGAGGTCGGGCGCGTCCCCGGGGCCCTCAGGGTCGCCGACGACGACTACCGCGACGAGGTCACCCTCTGGCTCCCGCTCGGCTGACCCGCCCGCCGGGCCGGGGCCGCGCCGTGCTTGACTGGACAGGCGTTCCTGTTGCTAGGAGGACCGACGTGAGCACCATCCCCGACACCCCCGCCCCGCGGCACGCCGCGCTGCGCTACAGCCTGCTGCGGCTGGCCGTCTTCGCCGCGTGCTTCGCCGTCGTCGCGGTCCTCGCGTACGTCGGTGTGCTGCCGGAGTCCATCGGCGCGTCGAACCCGCTGTGGATCGTGCTGCTGGCCCTGGTGTTCTCGGCGCCCATCAGCTTCGTCGTGCTGCGCAGGCAGCGCGACGCGATGTCCCAGCAGGTCGCGCCCCACGTCGAGCGCGCCATGCACAAGATCAACGCGAACCGTTCCATGGAGGACGCGGACTGACCGCCCGCGCCCGCCCCCCGTTCCCCTGCCCGGCGTGATCCGGGCCACCCGCCGGCCCGGCCGCCGTACGCCCTCCACGCCCATCTCCCGCCCGCCGCACGGGACTTCGGACGCCACCTCCTGCACGGCGTCCAGCGGCGCGTTCACCTGCCGGACGGACCCGTGACGCCGCTCCGGCGCGGTGCTACCGTGCTTTGCATGAACACCGCAGCCGCGCGCATCTCTGACCCGGGCATCATGCTCGTGGCGCGCCTGCACATCGACCTCTGCCGCTGTCTGACCGCGGCCTGTCGCTGAACGTCTGTCCTCACCCCTGACCGACTGACCCGCACCAGCGACCCACCCCCGCTCACGCCCGTATCGGCGTGCCCGGAAACTCCACTCCCCGAATAACCCTGACCGGAGTATGCCTGTGTCCTCCCCGACCCCTGCCTCGGCCGCGCCCGCAGCGCCCGCGGAGCCGAGACGCCCCCGGATATCCCTCCCGCCCTTCTGGGTGCAGATCCTCGCCGGCCTCGTGCTGGGCGTCCTGCTCGGCTGGATCGCCCGCAGTGGCGACGTCGAGTGGCTCGGCCGCACGCTGGAGGAGATCGGCGGACGGTTCGTCCAGCTGCTGCGCGTGGCGGTCGGTCCGCTGGTCTTCTTCGCGATCGCCGTGTCGATCACCAGCCTCAGGAACGTGTCGAACGCGGCGCGTCTCGCCGGCCGCACGCTCCTGTGGTTCCTCGCCACCTCGCTGATCGCCGTCGCCATCGGCATCGTGATCGGCCTGGTCACCGACCCGGGCAGCGGCACCGGCCTCACCCCGGCGGACGGTGAGCTGCCGGAGAGCAAGGGCTCGTGGCTCGACTTCCTCACCGGCATCATCCCGGCGAACGTCGTCACCCCGTTCGCCGACCTGGAGATACTCCAGATCGTCTTCCTCGGCGCCGTCGTCGGCATCGCCGCCCTCAAGATGGGCGAACGCGCCCAGCCGGTGATCACCTTCGGCGAGACGGTCCTCGAACTGCTCCAGAAGGCCCTGTGGTGGATCATCCGCCTCGCGCCGATCGGCACGATCGGCCTGATCGGCCGCTCGATCAACGAGTACGGCTGGGACCTGCTCGGCGACTACGCGACCTTCACCGTGGACGTGTACATCGGCTGCGCGCTGGTGCTGTTCGGCGTCTACCCGCTGCTGCTGCGCTTCGCCGCCGGTGTCAACCCGGTCCAGTTCTTCCGCGCCGCCTGGCCCGCGCTCCAGCTCGCGTTCGTCTCCCGCTCCTCGGTCGGCACGCTGCCGGTCACCCAGAAGGTCACCGAGCGCCTCGGCGTCCCGCGCGAGTACAACTCGTTCGCCGTCCCGTTCGGCGCCACGACCAAGATGGACGGCTGCGCCGCGATCTACCCCGCGCTGGCCGCGATCTTCGTCGCCGAGATCTTCGACGTGAGCCTGAGCGTGCAGGACTACGTGCTGATCGTCTTCGTCTCCGTGATCGGCTCGGCCGCCACGGCGGGCCTGACCGGCGCGACGATCATGACCACGCTGACCCTCTCCACGCTCGACCTCCCGCTGGAGGGCGTCGGCCTGCTGCTGGCGATCGACCCGATCCTGGACATGATGCGCACGGCCACCAACGTGGCGGGCCAGGCCGCGGTCCCGGTGATCGTCGCGGCGCGCGAGAAGATCCTGAACCGCGAGGCGTACGACCACGCGACGAGCTTCGACTTCGACGAGCCCGCCGCCGAGGAGCAGCCCCGCCGCCCGGCCGAGGAGAAGGTCCCCGCCTGACCCCTCCCCGCCACACCGCACACCCCCCGGTCCCCGCGCCCACCCCGGCGCGGGGACCGCTGGTTTGTCCGGCGGGGGAAGAGGGTGGGTTTGTTGGGGTTCGAGTGGGGGGCTCATGGGGGGCTCATGCCGCGCATCGGGTGAACCCCCCCGGTGTGCATGTGAACCCCCTTGCGACCGTCGCGAGTTGACCCGTCGGAGCCCTTGACTAGAGGCATGAGGACATGGCTCGGCTTATGGAGGGGGTACACAATGACGTCGCCGTGGCCGCCCGCGCAGGAGATGCCCGTGCCGGCGGTGCGCCCGACGCCGCTGCTGCCCGTGGCGTTCTCCAGCGCCTACCGGTTCCGTTCGCTCACGCTCCCCGGTGATTCCCGCGACACCCCGGCGATAGCCAGGCACGCCGCGCGGGACACCCTCCACGACTGGGAACTGCCAGGGCTCGCCGACGACGTCGAGCTGTGCGCGTCCGAGCTGGTCGGGAACGCCGTGCGGCACGCCGCCGGGTTCGGGCGCATCATCGTCACGTTCAGGTTCTGGCCGCGCTGGCTGTTCGTCGAGGTCGCGGACGAGGACCCGACGCCGCCCATGCTGCCGTCGGGCGATCCGCTCGACCCGCTCGGCGGCGACCCCGACCCGCTGCCCGAGCACGGGCGCGGGCTGTTCATCGTGCAGAGCCTCGCCGACGCGACGTGGTGGGCGCCCCGCGAGGCGGGGGGCAAGAGCGTCTGCTGCCGTTTCGACCTGACCGGCGGCCCCACGGACGCCGGACGGGCGGGTGCCGCATGATGGTCACCCGCTCCGCCGACTGGGTCCTCGCGCCCGACCCGCAGGGCGGCCCGCCGATCCACGCCGCCGAGTGCACGACCTGCCTCGCCGAGTCGCCCGCCGACACGAGCCGGGACGTGCCCGACGTCTGGTGCGTGCGGCACTCCACCGCCACCGGGCACACCGGCTACCGGCTCACCGTCACGACGTTCCTGCGCGCCAAGCGGTGCCCCGGCGGGTAGGCGGCGGCGTCGGCACAGGCGTCAGCACACCACCGCGGGCTTGAGCCACGCGCACTCGGCGCCGTCCTCCGGCGCGGCCACCGGCCGTGGCGGCGCCCCGGACGACGCCCCGGACGAGTCGCCGGGCGAGGCCAGCGCCACGACGATCGCGTCCTCGATGTCCTTCGGCGAACCGCCCAGGTAGTTGTTCAGCACGACGCTGAACGCCAGCTCCCGCCCGTCCGCCGCCGTCACATAGCCGGACAGGGCCGTCGCTCCGGTCAGCGAGCCGGTCTTCGCCCGCGCGTTCCCCGCCGCCGGGGTGCCGCACAGGCGGCTGCGCATCGTGCCGCCGACGAAGCGGTCCGGCTCGCACGCGACCGGCAGCGCCGCGTACCAGTCGCCGAACCACGGCTCGGCGCGCACCCCGGTGAGCAGCGCGGCCAGTCCGGCGGGCGGGACGACGTTCATCCGCGACAGGCCCGAGCCGTCCACCTGGCTGTACGCGCCGGTGTCCACGCCGATCCGGTCGGCGTACGCGCGCACCGCCGCGAGCCCGTCGCGCCAGGTGCCGCGCCCCGCCGTCTCGTACCCCATCGTCTTGACGAGCGCCTCGGCGTGCATGTTGTTGGACAGCTTCATGAAGGGCACCAGCAGCTCCGACAGCGGCATCGACGCGTGCGACGCGAGGACCTGCCCGGCGTCCGGCGGGGTGGCGCGGCCGAGGACGACGTCGCCGGTGACCCGTACGCCCTCGGCGGCCAGGGCGTCGGCGAGGACGGAGGCGGCGTACCCGGTCGGCTCGTCCACGGCGGTCCACGACGTGGCGGGGGCGGCGCCCTGGGCGATGCGGCCGCTGACGACGAGGGTGTTGGTGCCGTGCTCGCGGGTGATGGACAGGGAGCCGGTGGAGCCGGCCGGGGCGGTGGTGGCCCTGTTGTCGAGGGTCACCCAGTCGTTGGGCGGGGTGAGGGTGACGGTGGGCGGGTCACCGGCGGAGGCGCCGGGGGCGGCGGAGACGTGGACGGTCCCGGCGTCGTAGTCCGTGTCGGGCGCGAGGGTCAGCGCGGAGATCTGGGCGCTGTAGTAGTCGGCCTCGTTGTCCCAGGACCAGGCGCGGCCGAGGCGGGTCGCGTCGAAGCGGGTGTCGTCGGCGACCAGGTCGCCCCGGACGGTGGCGACGCCGGACGCGGCCAGGCCGGCGGCCAGCGCGGCGTAGTCGGCGGCGAGCATCGTCGGGTCGCCGGAGCCGCGCAGGTAGAGGTCGCCGCGCAGGACGCCGCGCCGGGGCGCGGTCGCCGCCACGAGGTCGGTGCGGTAGCGGTAGCCGGGGCCGAGGACGTCCATGGCGGCGGCGGAGGTGAGGAGCTTGGTGTTCGAGGCGGGCATCAGGCGGGTGTCGCCGTCGTGGTCGTAGAGGGTGGCGCCGGTGTCGGCGTCGCGGACGACGACGCCCGCGAGGGCGCCGTCGAGGCGCGGGTCCGCGAGCAGCCGGTCGAGGGCGCCGGTGAACGCGGGGGCGGGCTGGCCGGCGCCCGCGGGGGCGCTCCAGCCGAGGGTGAGGGCCAGGGCGAGCCCGGCGGTGGCCGCGGCGAGGCGCCGGAAGGGTGGGGGTGTCATGCCGCATCAGCATGGCGCGGTGTGACGATCCGTCAAGGAGAGACGGGCTGGAAACGCGCGGTGGTCACGCACCGGAAACACGGGCCGCCGGGCCGGTGGCGGATTTTTCCGGCCATGGCGCGATGTGCTGGTTTCTTTCTCCTCTCCCTTGGCTAACGCCCCGGTAAAGGACGGTGCCCGGGGGCCGTCCCGACCTTGACAGCGGGCCATGGAACAGCAACATTTCCGCTCACAAGCCAACGGAAATCGTTAGGTACACCGGCATCAGCACAAGGAGGTGCGTTGTCGTGGCCCTGGATGTGTCCGATCGCATCCTGCATCTGCGCGCCGCGGGCGTGAGCCTCGTCCTCGACGCGCGCGGCCCGAGGCTCCCGCGCGTCCTGCACTGGGGCGCCGATCCGGGCGAGCTGTCCGAGGACGACCTGGCCGCCCTGGCCGCGTCCGCCGCCCTGCCCCAGCTGGACGGCAGCCTGGACGTGCCGCCGCCGCCCGGCCTCGTCACCGAGCACGGCGCGGGCTGGCAGGGCATGCCCGGCGTCGCCGGGCACCGGGCGGGCGGCGCGGACTGGTCGCCGCTGTTCGCCGTCACGTCCGCCACCGACGCGACGCGGGACGGCGACGGCGGCGGCCGTACGCTCCGGTTCACCGCCGCCGACCCCGCCGCCGCGCTCTCTCTCGCCGTCGACATCGGCCTCACCGCCACCGGCCTCGTCCGCACCCGCGCGACCCTCACCAACGACCACGCCGACGCCGACTGGACGCTCGACACCCTCGCCCCCTCGCTGCCCGTCCCCACCGAGGCCGCCGAGCTGTTCGACCTCACCGGCCGCTGGTCGCGCGAACGCGTCCCGCAGCGCCAGCCGTTCACGCTCGGCGCGCGCGTCCGCGAGACCCGCAGGGGCCGCCCGGGGCACGACGCGCCGCTGCTGTTCGCCGCGGGCACCCCCGGCTTCGGCTTCGGCCACGGCGAGGTCTGGGCGCTGCACCTCGCCTGGAGCGGCAACCACCGCCTCGTCGCCGAACGCCTTCCCACCGGCCAGGCCGTCCTGTCCGGCGGTGAACTGCCGATGCCGGGCGAGATCACCCTCACCCCCGGGGCCTCGTACACCACGCCCTGGCTCTACGGCGCCCACAGCGACCACGGCCTCGACGCCCTGTCCGCCCGCTTCCACGACCACCTGCGGGCCCGCCCCCACCACCCCGCCACGCCCCGGCCGGTCGTCCTCAACACCTGGGAGGCCGTCTACTTCGACCACGACCTGCCCACCCTCACCCGCCTCGCCGACCTCGGCGCCGCCGCGGGCGCGGAGCGCTTCGTCCTGGACGACGGCTGGTTCCGCCACCGCCGCGCCGACACCGCGGGCCTCGGCGACTGGTACGTGGACGAGACCGTCTGGCCGGACGGGCTGCACCCGCTGGTGGACCACGTGCGCGGCCTCGGCATGGAGTTCGGCCTGTGGGTCGAGCCCGAGATGGTCAACCCGGACTCCGACCTGGCCCGCGCCCACCCCGAGTGGATACTCGCCACCGGCGGCAGGCTCCCGGGCGAACGCAGGCAGCAGCAGGTCCTCGACCTGTCCCACCCTGAAGCCTACGCGTACGTCCTGGAGCGCCTCGACGCGCTGCTCGGCGCGTACGACATCGCCTACCTCAAGTGGGACCACAACCGCGAGCTCGACGACGCCGGCCACTCCCCGCACGGCGAGCCCGCCGTCCACGCCCAGACCCTCGCCGTCTACGCGCTGCTCGCCGAACTGCGCCGCCGCCACCCCGCCCTGGAGATCGAGTCGTGCTGCGGCGGAGGCGGCCGGATCGACCTCGGCATCCTGGAGCACACCGACCGCGTCTGGGCCAGCGACTGCATCGACGCCCTGGAACGCCAGGCCATCAACCGCTGGACGCAGCTCCTCCTGCCGCCCGAGCTGATCGGCTCCCATGTCGGCAGCGACCGCAACCACACCACCGGCCGCCGCCACGACATCGCCTTCCGCGCCGGAACGGCCTTCCTCGGCGGCCACTTCGGCATCGAGTGGGACCTGATCCACGCCACCGACGAGGAACGCGCCGAAGCCGCCCGCTGGGTCGCCCACTACAAGCGCCACCGCACGCTCCTGCACACCGGCCGCGTCATCAGGATCGACCACCAGGACCCCGCCCTGTGGGCCCACGGCGTCGTCGCCCGCGACGGGTCCGAGGCGCTGTTCGCGCTCGTCGGAACGGCCGCCCCCGTCACACACCCCCACGGCCGCGTACGGCTGCGCGGCCTCGACCCCCACGCCCGCTACCGCGCCGACCTCCTCCCGCCAGGTCGCGACCTACTCGCCGGCGCCAGGAGCCTGCCCGGCTGGCTCGACGGCGCGACCTCCGTCCTCCACGGCGGCGTGCTCGCCACGACGGGCCTCCAGATCCCGGCCCTCCAGCCCGAACAGCTCGTCGTCCTGCACCTGACGAAGGAGTGACCGATGGCCGCGCCCCTCACCGCCCCCGCGGGCAACCCCCCGCCCGCCTGGCGCAAGCGTGAACGCCGCGCCGCGTTCGTCTTCCTCGCGCCCGCCCTCCTCGGCTTCCTCACCTTCTTCGCCTGGCCCACCCTCCGCGGCCTCTACCTCAGCCTCACCGACTACGACCTGCTGACGGCCCCCGACTTCAGCGGCCTGGACAACTACCGGCGGCTGCTGCACGACGACGTCTTCTGGAACTCCCTCTGGGTCACCCTGAAGTACGTCCTGATCAACATCACCGTGCAGACCGTCGTCGCCCTCTTCCTCGCGGTCCTCATGCACCGGCTGACGAAGTCCGTCGTCATCCGCGGCGTCGTCCTGCTGCCCTACCTGATCTCGAACGTCGTGGTCGCCCTGCTCTGGTACTGCATGGCCGACTACAACCTCGGCATCATCAACGGCATCATCGACTGGGCCGGTTTCGACCGCATCGGCTTCTTCGGCGACGAGCAGTGGGCCATCCCGACGATCGCCCTGGTCAACGTCTGGCGCCACCTCGGCTACACGGCGCTGCTGATCTTCGCCGGGCTCCAGGCCGTCAACCGGGACGTGTACGAGGCCGCCGCCGTGGACGGCGCGGGCGAGTTCCGCATGTTCACGCGCATCACGCTCCCGCTCCTGCGGCCGGTCATGGCGCTGGTCCTCGTCGTCACGCTGATCGGCTCCTGGCAGATCTTCGACACGGTCGCCGTCACCACGCAGGGCGGCCCGGTCGACGCGACCCGGGTGGTCCAGTACTACATCTACGACCAGGCGTTCCAGCGGTTCGACTTCGGTTACGCGTCGGCCATCTCCGTCGCGCTCTTCCTCATCCTCGCCGTCATCGCGTTCCTCCAGCTGCGGCTGATGCGCGCCGGCGACTCCGACCAGTCCTGACCGCCGCGACCGCACCAAGGAGCCCCGCATGACAGCCGTGGTCCAGCCGGCCGCGAGCAGCACCCCCGCGCGCGACCGGCGCACCCCTTCGCCCGCCCCGGCGCGGCGGCGGACGATCCGACCCGGGCGGCTCGTCGCCTGGATCGCCCTGTTCCTCGTCGTCCTCGCGACGATCGCGCCGTTCGTCTGGATGCTGCGCACCGCCCTGTCGAACAACAGGTCCCTCTTCACCGACCCGACGTCGCCGCTGCCGGTGGACTTCACCTTCGGCCCGTTCGAACGGGTCCTCGGCACCGCCTCGACGGCCGAGGCGCAGGCGGAGGGCGGCTCGGGCGCGTCCATCCGCTTCTGGGCCTACCTGCGCAACTCGGTGGTCGTCTCCGTCCTGATCACCGCGGGCCAGGTCTTCTTCAGCGCGATGGCCGCCTACGCGTTCGCCCGGCTGCGCTGGCCGGGCCGCGACAAGGTGTTCTTCGTCTTCCTGACGGCGCTGATGGTGCCGCCGGTGTTCACGATGCTGCCGAACTTCACGCTGATCAAGAGCCTCGGGCTGCTCAACACGTACCCGGGCATCGTCGCGCCGTTCTTCTTCATGACGCCCTTCGCGATCTTCTTCCTGCGGCAGTTCTTCCTCGGCATCAGCCGCGAGGTCGAGGAGGCCGCGATGATCGACGGCGCGGGCTACTTCAGGACGTTCTTCCGCATCATCGTCCCGATGAGCCGCGCGCCCATCATCACGCTGTGCATCCTCACCTTCATCAACGCCTGGAACGAGTACTTCTGGCCGCAGCTCGTCGGCCAGGACGAGTCGGTGCGCGTCCTGACGGTGGCGCTCGGCGCGTTCGTCTCCGCCACCCCGCAGACCGGCCCCGACTGGGCGGGCCTGATGGCGGCGGCGCTGGTCGCGGCCATCCCGACGATGCTGCTCTTCCTCGCCTTCGGCAAGAAGATCATCAACTCCATCCAGTTCACAGGCATGAAGTGAGGTACGACGTGGACACGAGGACCACCCGCCGTGCCCTCGCCGGGGCCGCCGCGTTCGCCGCCCTCGCGCTGTCCGGCTGCACCGGCGACGCGTTCGGCGACGACAGCGGCCGGGAGACCATCACGTACTGGCTGTGGGACTCCGCCCAGCAGCCGGGCTACCAGCAGTGCGCCGACGACTTCGAGGCGAGCCAGGACGACTACGCGATCCGCATCGAGCAGCGCGGCTACGACGACTACTGGACGTCCCTCGCGCTCGGCCTCGTCTCGGAGTCGGCGCCCGACGTCTTCACCGACCACCTCTCGAAGTACCCCGAGTACGTCTCGCGCGGCCTGCTCGCCCCGCTGGACGAGTACATCGAACGCGACGACGTGCCCCTCGACATCTACGAGGACGGCCTCGCCGACCTGTGGATCGGCCAGGACGGCAAGCGCTACGGCCTCCCGAAGGACTGGGACGCCGTCGGCCTGTTCTACGACGAGGCGGACCTCGCCGACGCCGGGCTCACCGCCGACGACGTCGCCCACATGACGTGGAACCCCGACGACGGCGGCACCTACGAGGACGTCATCGCCCGCCTCACCGTGGACACCCACGGCGTGCGCGGCGACGAACCCGGCTTCGACAAGGACCACATCGCCACCTACGGCCTGTGGATGGAGGGCGGCGGCGGCCCCAACTTCGGCCAGACCCAGTGGGCCCAGTACGCCGTCGCCAACGGCTGGGAGTTCACCGACCGGAACCCGTGGGGCACCCACTTCAACTTCGACGACCCCGCGTTCGTCGAGACCATCACCTGGTGGCAGAGCCTCGTCGAGAAGGGCTACATGCCCGACTTCGCCTCCCAGCAGGGCGCCAAGCCGAGCGACCAGATCGCCGCCGGCACCGCCGCGATGACGGCCGACGGCAGCTGGATGATCGGCACCTACCTCGGCTACGACGGCGTGGACGTCGGCATGGCCCCCAATCCCGAGGGCCCGACGGGACAGAACGCCAGCATGTTCAACGGCCTCGCCGACTCCGTCGTCAAGGACACCGATCACCCCGAGGGCGCCTGGCAGTGGGTGCGCTACCTCGCGTCGCCCGCCTGCCAGCACGTCATCGGCGAGCGGCATGTCGTCTTCCCCGCCATCACCGAGGCGTGGGAGACGGCCCGCGACGCGTACGCGGCGGACGGCGTGGACGTGTCCGCGTTCACCGACCACGTCGAGAACGGGACGACGTTCCTCTTCCCCATCGCCGACCACGCGGGCGACGTCACGGCCGTGCTCCAGCCCGCGTTCGACAGCATCATGGCCGGCGCCGACGTGGAGCGCACCCTCACCGGCGCCAACGAGGAGATCAACCGGCTGTTCGAGTAGGCGCCGGCCGGCACGCCCGCGCCCCGGCCCCTCGTACGGGAGGGCCGGGGCGCGCGCCTGTGTCAGGTGAGCAGCGTCAGCTCCGGGTGCGCCGTCCCGCCGTCGATCGCCGTCGAGGACAGGTGCGACACGACGCGGTCGTCCACCGGGTACCGCGCCGGGTCGTCGTGCACGACCAGGTGCTCGTACGTGGTCGAGCGCTGCGCGGGCACCCGGCCCGCCGCGCGGATCAGGTGCAGCAGCTCCAGGCGGTTCGACCGGTGCCTCGCCCCGGCGGAGGACACCACGTTCTCCTCCAGCATGACCGAGCCGAGGTCGTCCGCGCCGTAGTGCAGCGACAGCTGGCCGACCTCCTTGCCCGTCGTCAGCCAGGAGCCCTGGATGTGGGCGACGTTGTCCAGGAAGATCCGCGCGATCGCGATGATCCGCAGGTACTCGAAGAGCGTCGCCTGCGTCTGCCCCTTCAGGTGGTTGTTCTCCGGCTGGTAGGTGTAGGGGATGAACGCGCGGAAGCCGCCGGTGCGGTCCTGCACGTCCCGGATCATCCGCAGGTGCTCGATGCGCTCGGCGTTCGTCTCGCCGGTGCCCATCAGCATCGTCGTGGTCGACTCGACGCCCAGCCGGTGCGCCGTCTCCATGATCTCCAGCCAGCGCTCGCCCGACTCCTTCAGCGGCGCGATGGCCGTGCGCGGCCGCGCGGGCAGCAGCTCGGCGCCCGCGCCGGCGAACGAGTCGAGCCCCGCCGCGTGGATGCGCCGGATCGCCTCCTCGGCGCTCACCCCGGAGATCCGCGCCATGTGCTCCACCTCGGACGCGCCGAGGGAGTGGATCACCAGCTGCGGGAACGCCGCCTTGATCGCCGAGAAGTGCCGCTCGTAGTACTCCACGCCGTAGTCAGGGTGGTGGCCGCCCTGGAACATGATCTGCGTGCCGCCGAGTTCGACGGTCTCCTGGCAGCGCCGCAGGATGTCGTCCAGATCGCGCGTCCACACCTTCTCGCTCTTCGGCGGGGCGTAGAACGCGCAGAACTTGCAGGCCGTCACGCAGGCGTTGGTGTAGTTGATGTTCCGCTCGATGATGTACGTGGCGATGTGCTCGGTGCCCGCGTACCGGCGGCGGCGGATGGTGTCGGCGGCCTTGCCCAGCGCGTGCAGCGGGGCGGAGCGGTACAGGTCGAGGGCCTCCTCGGGGCTGATGCGGCCGCCGTCGGCGGCGCGGTCGAGGAGGGTCGTCAGCTCGGCGCTCTGGCCCATGGGCGTGGTCCTTCCGACGGGGGCGTGCTGCGGTTGTCAGCGTACGCCAGCGCCGTCGGCCGCCTCGGGGGCGAGCAGCCTCACCCGCCCGACGCCGTCCGCGATGCCCGTGCGGCGCGCGAACTCGTCCACCGCCGCGAGCTGCGGCGCGCCGAAGGAGAACTTCAGCGTCGTGAAGTACCGCTCCAGCACCTCGGCGTCGAAGTCCTCCCAGTGCGCGGCCTGTTCGGCCACCTTGCCCACCTCGGCCATCGACAGGTCGCGCGACGCGAGGAACGCCCTGTGCACCTCGCGCACGGTCTCCGGCTCGCGCTCCAGGTAGTCGCGGCGCACGCCCCAGATCGCGAAGACGAACGGCAGCCCCGTCCACTCGTGCCACATCGCGCCGAGGTCGTACACGCGCAGGCCGAGACGGGGCGCGTCGTGCAGCGAGGCGCGCAGCGCGGCGTCCCCGATCAGGACGGCCGCCTCGGCCTCCCGCATCATCAGCCCGAGGTCGGGCGGGCACGTGTAGTACTCCGGGGTGACGCCGTACCGCTCGCCGAGCAGCAGCCGCGCGAGGCGCACGGAGGTGCGGGACGTCGAGCCGAGGGCCACCCGGGCGCCGTCCAGCTGTTCGAGCGGCACCTTGGAGACGATCATGCAGGACATCACCGGGCCGTCGCAGCCGACCGCGATGTCGGGCAGCGCCACCAGCTCGTCGGCGTGCCGCAGGTACTCGACGAGCGAGACGGGGCCGATGTCCAGCTCGTCCGCGACCAGCAGCTCGCCGAGCCGCTCCGGTGTGTCCTTGGTCAGCGTGAGGTCCAGGAGCGTCCCGGTTCTCGCGAGCCCCCAGTAGAGCGGGAGGCAGTTGAGGAACTGGATGTGGCCGACACGCGGGCGACTCCGGTGGTGTGTACTCACCCTCGGCAGGGTACGCCTGTGGTCGTGCGGAGCAGCGGTCAGGGACGTGCGGGTCAGGAGGCCCCCCGGGGGTATTTCGACCCTTCCCGCTTCCAGGGGCGCGTGCTACGCTCGTACCGAGTTACAGTTTGGTTTCCCTTGCAGTACGAGCCTGCGGAGCATGTAGCCGCGGGCTTTCGTCGTTTTCAGGCTTCATCGAAGGTTCTGGAGCAGGGCGACCCTTTTAGGCCCAGGGAGGGCTTACATGGCTACCGGAACCGTCAAGTGGTTCAACGCCGAAAAGGGCTTTGGTTTCATCGCTCAGGATGGCGGCGGCCCCGATGTCTTTGTCCACTACTCCGCGATCAACGCGTCCGGCTTCCGCTCCCTTGAGGAGAGCCAGACCGTGAGCTTCGACGTCACGCAGGGCCCGAAGGGCCCGCAGGCCGAGAACGTCACGATCGTCTGAGGCCGCCTGCCTCGGCGCACCACTGAAGGAGCCCCCGTCCCCCTGGGCGGGGGCTTCTGCCTTGTGCCTTTCCGCCGTGTGAGGGGTCAGGGGCGGGGGGCGCGCAGGCCCGCCTGGAAGCGCGACGTCGCGCCCAGCGCCGCCATGAGGTCCGCGACACGCCGCCGGTAGGTCCGTACGGACACGCCGAGCCGCCGCGCGGCCGCCTCGTCCGTGCACCCCTCGCCCAGCAGGGCGAGCACCGGCCGCAGTTCCTCGTCCAGCGCCGGGGGCGGCCCGTCCGCAGGGTCCGGGACGTCGGCCAGGTCGGTGCCGGACTCCCACGCCGCGTCGAACAGCGAGCCGATCCCGGCCACCACGTCCGGGTCCGTCACCACGCCGTAACGCCGCTCGCCCCGCTCGACGCGCCCGGCCAGGATCGCGACGCGCCGGTCGAGGACGATCGCCTCGTGCCCCAGCGGGGCGGCCGAGATGCGGACGCGCCCGCCGTCCGCCGTGATCGTCCGCAGGTACGCGAGCTTCTCCGGGAGGCCGAGGACCCGCGCCGTGTGCAGCTTGCGCACGGCCAGGCCCGCCGGCCGGCGTGGCGGCCTGCCGGGCAGGGCGAACGTGGACGGGTCGTCCGCCGCGCACAGGAACTCCTCGCGCGCCCCGGCGAGCAGGTGGCCCGCCCGTTCCCGCAGCTCCCTGACCCCGCGCACACTCGTCACCCGATCGGCCATACGGCAAGTATCACGCGGCGCGGCGTCAGTCCGGCGGGCGGTGACGGGTGAGGAGGCGGTCGGCCAGGTCGGCGCGGTCGGCGGTGAACCAGACGTACGGGCCCGCGTTCCCGCGCCGCACGGCCGCGGCGAACGCCGGGTCGCGCCGGAGGGCGGCGGAGACGTCGCCCTCGTACGCGACACGCAGGCGGTAGTCGAGGAAGGTCTGCGTCACCGCGTCGGCGAGCCCGGAGGCCGTGTCGAAGAACGCGGGCGGCAGCCGCCGCACGGGGACCACGACCAGCTCGGCGCCGCTGCCCAGGGCCTCCGCGACGAGGGTGAGCGCGGCCTCGGCGCCGTCGAGCGGCGGGCCTCCGGCGGCGACGAGGACGGGCGTGCCGTGGAGCTCCAGGAGCGTGGGTGCCGGATGCGTCATGGCACGAGCATGCCCCCGCCGGGCCGCCGCCGTCACCCGTTCGCCCGGCCGCGTGCCGCCGGGACCGGGGACGGGCGGCGCGGTCCAATGGGCCCATGAACGACATGCGGGATGCACAGGACATGCGGAGCATTCAGGACATGCGCGACGCGGAGGACCTGGAGGGGGCCGCCGGAGCGGACGACCTCGACGATTTCGACGCCCTGGCCGGGGGCGCCGGCACCGGTGAGGGGGCGGTCGACCTGTGGACGCGGCGTGTCCTGGCGCTGTCCGACGACATCGACGAGGGCGAGGCCCGCGCCGTGGTCGAGGAGATCTGGGACGCGGCGTCGCTGCGGGAGGTCGACGTGTACGAGGAGGAGGTGGCCGAGCGGGAGGACGAGCGCGACGAGTGAGGGGCGGGAGGCGCGGGCGCGGCCGGGGAGAGCACCGCCCGGGGCGCGCCCGCGCCGGTCGTGCCGCCGTGTCAGAGCGCGGGGGTGACCGGCAGTCCGCCGAGGAGCCCGCCGAGCACCTCGCCCGGCAGGTCGCCGAGCCCGGCGCCGTCCGCGAGCGGCCCCGTCACCGCGCTGGTGCTGACCGGCTGGAAGTCGGCGACCTGGGCGCCCACCGAGTTCGTCAGCGGGTCGGTGGACGAGCTGGACAGCGGGTCGAGCGGCAGGACGAGGACGGGCTCGACCGAGTGGCGGAGCGCGTCGGCCGTCACGCCGACCGTCGAGGGGACCGTGGAGAGCGGCCCCGGCACGGCCTCGGCGGCGGACGCGCCACCCGCCGCGGCGAGTACCGCGCCGCCCGCGGTCGCGGTCAGCGAGGCAGCGCGCAGGGCGCGGGAGATCTGGCTCATGGGACGGCACGCTAGTGCGCTGGACGGGGCCGGTTCATCCCGGTGGCGGGGGAAGTCGCCCGAACGGAGGACGCGGGCATCCGCGAGAATGGACGCGTGACTCGCGCAACGCTGGACAAACAGCCCACCGAAGTCGCCGCGATGTTCGACGCGGTCGCGGCCCGCTACGACCTGACCAACGACGTGCTGGCCCTCGGTCAGAACCGCCGCTGGCGCCGCGCCGTCGCCGACGCGGTCGCCGCGCGGCCCGGGGAGCGCGTGCTCGATCTCGCGGCCGGCACCGGCACGTCCGCCATGCCGTTCGCGCTCGCGGGGGCGTTCACCGTGCCCTGCGACTTCAGCCGGGGGATGCTGGCGGAGGGCAAGCGGCGCGTGCCGTGGATGCCGTTCACCGCCGGGGACGCGCTGCGACTGCCGTTCCGCGACGGCGCGTTCGACGCCGTGACCATCTCCTTCGGCCTGCGGAACCTCAGCGACACCGAGCTGGCCCTGCGCGAGATGCTGCGCGTGACGAAGCCGGGCGGGCGGCTCGTCGTCTGCGAGTTCAGCCACCCGACGTGGGCGCCGTTCCGCACGGTCTACAACGAGTACCTGATGCGCGCGCTGCCCACCGTCGCCACCCGCGTGTCCAGCAACCCCGACGCGTACGTCTACCTCGCCGAGACCATCCGCGCGTGGCCGGACCAGCCGGGACTCGCCGCCGTCCTCCAGCACGCGGGCTGGGGCCGCGTGGCCTGGCGCAACCTGTCGGGCGGCATCGTCGCACTGCACCGGGGCACCAAGGACCGCGCCGCATAGACTCGGCCCCGATCCCCGGCACACCGTGCCTGACGGCCGCTCACCGTCCCCGCAGCAGCCCCCTTTCCCTCCCGCCGACCCGATCGGAGAGCCCGCCGTGGCCGAGACCGCCGAGACGCCCCCCACCGAGTACTCCGCCGACGCCATCGTCGTCGGCGCCGGGCCGGCCGGCTCGGCGACCGCCTACCACCTCGCCCAGGCCGGGCTCGACGTCCTGCTGCTGGAGAAGACCGCGTTCCCGCGCGAGAAGGTCTGCGGCGACGGCCTGACGCCGCGCGCCGTGAAGCAGCTCGTCGCGATGGGCATCGACATCTCCGAGGAGGCGGGCTGGCTGCGCAACAAGGGCCTGCGCGTTATCGGCGGCGGCCGGCGCCTCCAGCTCGACTGGCCGGAGCTGGCGTCCTTCCCCGACTACGGACTCGTCCGCAAGCGCGACGACTTCGACGAGCAGCTCGCCCGCGCCGCCGAGAAGGCCGGTGCGCGGCTGCTGGAGCGGTGCAACGTGTCCGGGCCGATCCGCGACGAGCGCACCGGCCGCATCACCGGCGTGACGGCGAAGCTGGGCGAGGAGAAGCGGCCGGCGGAGTTCCGCGCGCCGGTCGTGATCGCGGCGGACGGCAACTCGTCGCGCCTGTCCCTCGCCATGGACCTGCACCGCGACGCCAGGCGGCCGATGGGCGTGGCGGTGCGGACGTACTTCACGACGCCGCGGCACGACGACGACTACTTGGAGTCCTGGTTCGAGCTGTGGGACCGGCGCGGCGGCCAGGAGCGGCTGCTGCCCGGCTACGGCTGGATCTTCGGCATGGGCGACGGCACGTCCAACGTCGGGCTCGGCGTGCTCAACAGCTCCGCCGAGTTCAAGGAGCTGGACTGGCGCGAGGTCCTGAAGACGTGGTGCGCGTCGCTGCCGCCGGAGTGGGGCTTCACGCCGGAGAACATGCAGGGGCAGATCCGGGGCGCGGCGCTGCCGATGGCGTTCAACCGCAAGCCGCACTACGCGCGGGGCCTGCTGCTCGTCGGCGACGCGGGCGGGCTCGTGAACCCGTTCAACGGCGAGGGCATCGCGTACGCCATGGAGTCGGGGCGGATCGCGGCTGAGGTCGTCAGCCAGGCGCTGGCGCGGCAGACCCCGGCGCAGCGCGAGGTGGCGCTGCTGGGCTACCCGAAGGTGCTGCGGGAGACGTACGGCGGCTACTACACGCTGGGCCGCGCGTTCGTGAAGCTGATCAGCAACCCGAAGATCATGAAGCTGGCCGCCGAACGCGGGCTGAGCCACCCGGTGCTGATGCGCTTCTGCCTGAAGCTGCTGGCCAACCTGACGGACCCGGCGGGCGGCGACGCGATGGACCGCGTCATCAACGGGCTGACGAAGGTGACGCCGCGCGCCTGAGGCCGCGCGCCTCACACCGCGGACGCACGCGGGCCGGCCGTCCTCGGGGAATTTCCGTGGGTGGCCGGCCCCTTCGTGTGTCTGAGCGGTGGGTGTCAGAGCACGCGGACCGCGCCCGACGGCATGTCGTAGCTCAGGTCGCGCTGCACGACGCCGGTGCTCGCGTTCTGCGCGCCGACGAACTGCCCGCCGCCGACGTAGATCGCCACGTGGTACGCGCTGCCCGCGCCGCCCCAGTAGAGGATGTCGCCGGGCTGGACCGCGTCCAGGGACACCTGGGTGCCCGCCGTGGACTGCGCGCCGGAGACGCGGGGGAGCGAGACGCCGACGGAGGCGTACGCGGCCTGGACCAGGCCCGAGCAGTCCCAGGCGCCGGGGCCCGTGCCGCCCATCGTGTAGCCGTCGCCCACGTGGGACTGGGCGAACGCCACCACGGCCGCCGCGCTGCCGCCCGCCGCCGGGGCGGCCATGGTCTCGACGGCGGCGCCGTCCGACTCCTGGGCCGCCTGCGGCTCGTCGGCCCGCTGTGCTGCCTCCTGGGCCGCGGCCTCCTCGCGCGCCGCTTCCTCGGCGCGGGCGTCGGCGGCCTCCTGGGCGCGTTCGGCGGCGGCCTGGCGCGCCGCCTCCTCCTGCTCGGTGCGCTGCCGCGCGGCGGTGCGCTGGGCCTCCTCGAAGGCGCGCTCCAGGGCGGCCTCGCGTTCGGCGGCGAGTTCGGTGTCGCCGGCCCAGGTCTGGGTGGCCTCGGCGGCCGTGGCGGCGCTGGTGCTGAGCACGCCGCTGAAGACGGGCAGTTCGGCCGTGGACTCGGCGGGCTGCTCGGCGGCGGACGCGGGGGACGTCGCGCCGGTGACGGCGACGGTGCCCACGACGCCGGACAGGACGCCGCCTCGGAGCAGACGGGTGGTGCGCGGCCGACGGGGTCTGCGGTGCCGGCCTCGATGACGAATCGGGGACATGGTCAACCTGGCTACCAGCACCGGGCGGTTGATCTCAATTCACGTGGGATGCGCCACAGTCGGCGTGTACGCGACGAGTTGGCGGCCTTTTTGTCCGAAGTGCCGTTTCAGGTCGATGATCGTCTTTGGGGCGGTTGTAGCGCCATGTCCTGCGTGTTGTCCGAAATGCCGGGGAGGCGGCGCGTGCCTAGCACGGCCGGCCCGCCCGGGACAACGAGCCGTGCATGTCAACCACCGCGCCCGTGGCACACCTCACGCGCGTGGCGCGCCGTCAGGCCCACCACTGGTCGTACGCGAGACGCGCGACCAGCGCGGTCACGACGACGAGCAGCACGACGCGCACGAAGCCGTTCCCGCGCCGCACGGCCATCCGCGCGCCGGTCCAGCCGCCCGCCATGTTGCAGGCCGCCATGAAGGGGAACAGGCCCCACAGCACGGCGCCGTGGGACGCGAAGACGAGGAGGCCGCCGACGTTTGTGCCGACGTTCACGACCTTCGCGGTCGCGGAGGCGGTGAGCAGGCTCATCCGCAGCAGGGACACCAGGGCGATCACGAGGAACGTGCCGGTGCCGGGGCCGATCAGCCCGTCGTAGAAGCCGACGCCGACGCCGGCCACCAGTACGGCCGCCGCGCGCCTGCGGCGTGAGGGCGCCGCACCCGGCGCGGCGCCGCCGAACCGCGGTTTGGCGACGACGAACGCGGCCACGGCGAGCAGTACGACCATGATCACGGGCTGGAGCACGTCCTTGTCCACCGCGGACGCGAACAGCGCGCCGCCCGCCGCCGACGCCAGCGCGACCGCGCCGAGCCGCAGCGCCGCCCGTACGTCGAGGGGCGCGCGCCGGGCGTAGGTGACGGCCGAGACGGCCGTCCCGCACAGCGAGACCACCTTGTTGGTGCCCAGCGCGTACGTGGGCGGCAGGTGCGGCGGCAGGCCGATGAGCAGGGCGGGGAGCTGGACGAGGCCGCCGCCGCCGACCACCGCGTCCACCCAGCCCGCCAGGAAGGCGGTGGCGCACAGGGCGAGGGCGACGGCCAGGGATATGTCTGACACGGGCCACCAGCCTAGATCGTCCGGGATGGGGCCAATGCGCGCTCTACCACCGTCCTGTCCCATGTGCGAATTTGCTCATACGTGACACAAAGTGATAGTGGAACTGGTCCGGAACGGGCGACGATACGACCACTCTTCACCACTTCGTAGCCAATCGGCCACCTTGTGTCCTATCTCCGGGGCTGGCCGGAGTTGCGGCGGTTGGTCGGGTGAAAGAGATCACAAACTTCGTGGGCGACCCCGTGTCGAAGGTCACAGGGGTCCGGGCTTAAGATGCCTGAAGCTTTGTGAACTGACTCACATAGCGATGATTTTCGTGGTGGCAGTCGCCGATGACTGGAAGGAGCGGGTGCGGTGAACGCGTACGTTCCCATCCTCGTACTGGCAGCCCTCGCAACGGGCTTCGTCGTCTTCTCCGTGATCGCCGCGGCGGTCATCGGGCCGAAGCGCTACAACCGGGCCAAGCTGGACGCCTACGAGTGCGGCGTCGAGCCGACCCCGCAGCCCGCGGGCGGCGGACGGTTCCCCGTCAAGTACTACCTGACGGCGATGCTCTTCATCATCTTCGACATCGAGATCGTCTTCCTCTACCCCTGGGCCGTGCACTTCGACTCGCTGGGGATGTTCGGCCTCGTGCAAATGCTGATCTTCGTCGGTCTGATCGGTGCCGCCTACGCGTACGACTGGCGCCGTGGCGGCCTGGAATGGGACTGAGCGAAAGGCGCCCCTGATGGGTCTCGAAGACAAAATCCCCGGTGGATTCATCCTCGACACGGTCGAGAACCTGGCCGGGCTCGCCCGCAAGTCGTCCGTCTTCCCCGCCACCTTCGGCCTCGCCTGCTGCGCCATCGAGATGATGACGACCGGCGCGGGCCGCTACGACCTGGCGCGGTTCGGCATGGAGGTCTTCCGCGGCTCGCCCCGGCAGGCCGACCTGATGATCGTCGCGGGCCGGGTCAGCCAGAAGATGGCGCCGGTCCTGCGGCAGGTCTACGACCAGATGCCCAACCCCAAGTGGGTCATCTCCATGGGCGTGTGCGCCTCGTCGGGCGGCATGTTCAACAACTACGCGATCGTCCAGGGCGTCGACCACGTCGTGCCGGTGGACATCTACCTCCCCGGCTGCCCGCCGCGCCCCGAGATGCTGATGGACGCGATCCTCAAGCTCCACGCCAAGATCCGCGAGGAGAAGCTCGGCATCAACCGCGAGCAGGCCGCCCGCGAGGCGGAGGAGGCGGCGCTCAAGGCGCTGCCGACCATCGAGCTGAAGGGGCTCCTGCGGTGAGCGGCGAGCGAGACAAGCGCACCGACGGGAACGACGGGACCAGCGTGAACGGCAACCACCCCACCGCCGACGGCGTCACCGACGCCGCGCTCGAACGCGCGGGCGGCACCGGCGAGCCCATCGCCAGGCGCCGCGGCATGTTCGGCGCCAACAACGGCAGCGACACCACCGGGTACGGCGGACTCACCCGCACCGTCCGCATGCCCGGCGCCTCCGCCCGCCCGTACGGCGGCTGGTTCGACGAGGTCGCCGACGAGCTGGAGGGCGCCCTGGAGGAACAGGGCCTCGACCCCGACCGCGCGGTCGAGAAGACCGTCGTGGACCGCGGCGAGCTGACGTTCCACATCGCCCGCGAACACCTGCTCCAGGTCGCCCGCACCCTGCGCGACGACCCCGCGCTGCGCTTCGAGCTGTGCCTCGGCGTCAGCGGCGTCCACAACCCGCACGACACGGGCCGCGAACTGCACGCCGTCTACCACCTGCGGTCGCTCACCCACGGGCGGCTCATCCGCCTGGAGGTCAGCGCCCCCGACGCCGACCCGCACATCCCCTCGGTCGTCGAGGTCTACCCGACCAACGACTGGCACGAGCGCGAGGCGTACGACTTCTTCGGCATCGTCTTCGACGGCCACCCGGCCCTCACGCGGATCATGATGCCGGACGACTGGCAGGGCTTCCCGCAGCGCAAGGACTACCCGCTCGGCGGCATCCCCGTCGAGTACAAGGGCGCCCAGATCCCGGCTCCCGACCAGCGGAGGTCGTACAGCTGATGACCACTCACGCCACCCGCCCCGCGGAACCGCGCGAGACGACAGAAGGCCCGGTCTACACCGTCACCGGCGGCGACTGGGACGAGATCACCCAGGCCGCCGCCGAGCGCGCCGACGACGAGCGGATCGTCGTCAACATGGGTCCCCAGCACCCGTCCACGCACGGCGTGCTGCGGCTGATCCTGGAGATCGACGGCGAGACGGTCACCGAGGCCCGCGCGGGCATCGGCTACCTCCACACCGGCATCGAGAAGAACCTCGAATACCGGACCTGGACGCAGGGCACGACGTTCGTGACCCGCATGGACTACCTGACGCCGTTCTTCAACGAGGCGGCGTACTGCCTCGGCGTCGAGAAGCTCCTCGGGATCACCGACGACGTGCCCGACCGCGCCAGCGTCATCCGCGTCCTGCTGATGGAGCTGAACCGGATCTCCTCCCACTTCGTCGCCATCGCCACCGGCGGCATGGAGCTGGGCGCCACCACGGTGATGATCTACGGCTTCCGCGACCGGGAGCTGTGCCTCGACATCTTCGAGCTGATCACCGGGCTGCGCATGAACCACGCGTTCATCCGCCCCGGCGGCCTCGCCCAGGACCTGCCGCCCGGCGCCATCGACGCGCTGCGCGAGTTCGTCCGGCAGATGCGCAAGAACCTCCCCGAGTACGACGCCCTGTGCAGCGGCAGCCCGGTCTTCCGCGCCCGCCTCAAGGACATCGGCTACCTCGACCTCGCCGGCTGCCTCGCGCTCGGCGCGACCGGGCCGATCCTCCGCTCCGCCGGACTGCCGCACGACCTGCGCAAGTCCGACCCGTACTGCGGCTACGAGACATACGACTTCGAGGTCCCCACCACCGACACCTGCGACTCCTTCGGCCGTTTCCTGCTGCGCCTTGAGGAGATCGAGCAGTCCCTGCGGATCATCGAGCAGTGCGTCGAACGGCTCGCGCCAGGACCCGTCATGGTCGGCGACAAGAAGATCGCCTGGCCCGCGCAGCTCGCCCTCGGGCCCGACGGCCTCGGCAACTCGCTCGACCACATCAAGAACATCATGGGCACCTCCATGGAGGCCCTGATCCACCACTTCAAGCTCGTCACCGAGGGCTTCCGCGTCCCGCCGGGACAGGTCTACACGGCCGTGGAGTCGCCCAAGGGCGAGCTGGGCGTCCACATCGTCAGCGACGGCGGTACCCGCCCGTACCGGGTGCACTTCCGCGACCCGTCCTTCACCAACCTCCAGTCCATGGCCGCGATGTGCGAGGGCGGCATGGTCGCCGACGTCATCGTCGCCGTGGCGTCCATCGACCCCGTGATGGGAGGCGTCGACCGATGACCGAGGTCAGCCTGGGCATGCCGCAGACGCCGGCCCCGCCGTACCCGGACGACGTCCGCGCCCGGCTGGAGGCCGACGCGGCCGAGGTGATCGCCCGCTACCCCGACAGCCGCTCCGCGCTGCTGCCGCTGCTCCACCTCGTGCAGTCGGAGGAGGGGTACGTGACGCGCACCGGCATGCAGTTCTGCGCGGACGTGCTCGGCCTGACGACCGCCGAGGTGACGGCCGTCGCGACGTTCTACTCCATGTACCGGCGCAAGCCGTCCGGGGACTACCAGGTCGGCGTGTGCACCAACACGCTGTGCGCCGTCCTCGGCGGCGACGCGATCTTCGCCGACCTCCAGCAGCACCTCGGCGTCGGCAACGGCGAGACCACCGAGGACGGCAAGGTCACGCTGGAGCACATCGAGTGCAACGCGGCCTGCGACTTCGCGCCCGTCGTGATGGTCAACTGGGAGTTCTTCGACAACCAGACCGTCGAGTCCGCCCGGCAGCTCGTGGACCAGCTGCGCGCCGGTGAGCAGGTCACGCCCACGCGCGGCGCGCCGCTGTGCGACTTCCGCAAGACCGCCCGCATCCTCGCGGGCTTCCCCGACGAACGGCCGGGCGCCGTCGCCGCCGGGGGCAGCGCGGGCCCCGCCTCCCTCGCCGGACTGCGGCTCGCCAAGGGCCAGGACGCCCCCGCCCGCGTCACCGCGCCCCGCGCCGGTGAGCACCCGGGCGGCCGGAACGCCGACGCGCAGGGCGACGCGCAGACCGGCACGGGCAGTGGCCGCCCGCCCGCCACCCACCCCAGCTCGCACGACGCGCCGCAGAAGAGCGCCGCCTCCGACCCGAGCAACCCGACCGGTCCTGTCACCGAGGAGGGGAAGTGACCATGACCACCGCGACCGAACGCGGCGACGGGGGCGCGCAGGAGCTGCTGACGCCCGTCCTGTCCTCCTTCTGGGACGTGGACAAGTCCTGGTCGATCGAGGTCTACCGCGACCACGGCGGCTACCGGGGCAGCGCCAAGGCCCTGGCGATGGCGCCTGACGACGTCATCGCGTACGTCAAGGACGCCGGGCTGCGCGGCCGCGGCGGCGCGGGCTTCCCGACCGGGATGAAGTGGCAGTTCATCCCGCAGGGCGACGGCAAGCCGCACTACCTCGTGGTGAACGCGGACGAGTCGGAGCCCGGGACCTGCAAGGACATCCCGCTCCTCTACGCGAACCCGCACTCCCTCATCGAGGGCATGATCATCGCCTGCCACGCGATCCGCTCGAACCACGCGTTCATCTACCTGCGCGGCGAGGTCGTCCCCGTCCTGCGCAGGCTCCAGGCGGCCGTCGCCGAGGCGTACGCGGCGGGGTTTCTGGGAGAAGGCGTGCTCGGCGCGGGCGGCGATCTCGACATCACCGTCCACGCGGGCGCGGGCGCGTACATCTGCGGTGAGGAGACCGCGCTCCTCGACTCGCTCGAAGGCCGCCGCGGCCAGCCCAGGCTGCGCCCCCCCTTCCCCGCGGTCGCGGGCCTGTACGCGTGCCCCACCGTCGTGAACAACGTGGAGTCCATCGCCTCGGTTCCCGCGATCATGGACCGGGGCAAGGAGTGGTTCCGGGAGATGGGCAGCGAGAAGTCGCCCGGCTTCACGCTCTACTCGCTCTCCGGACACGTCGCGCGCCCGGGACAGTACGAGGCGCCGCTCGGCGTCACGCTGCGCCAGCTCCTCGACCTCGGCGGCGGCATCCGCCCCGGGCACCGCCTCAAGTTCTGGACCCCGGGCGGCTCCTCCACCCCGATGTTCACCGAGGAGCACCTCGACGTCGCGCTCGACTACGAGGGCGTCGGCGCCGCCGGGTCCATGCTCGGCACCAAGGCCCTCCAGGTCTTCGACGAGACGACCTGCGTCGTCCGCGCCGTCACCCGCTGGACCGAGTTCTACGCGCACGAGTCCTGCGGCAAGTGCACCCCCTGCCGCGAGGGCACCTACTGGCTCGTCCAGCTGCTGCGCGACATCGAGGCGGGCAAGGGCCTGCGCGGCGACCTCGACAAGCTCGCCGACATCGCCGACAACATCAACGGCAAGTCGTTCTGCGCCCTCGGCGACGGCGCCGCGAGCCCCATCTTCTCGTCGCTGAAGTACTTCCGCGACGAGTACGAGCGGCACATCACCGAACGGGCCTGCCCCTTCGACCCCGCCAAGTCCACCGTCTGGGCGGACGACGGCACCACGGCATCGGCTCACCAGGAGGTGAACGCGTGACGGTCACCACCGACGGGACGGCGAAGGCCACCGCCGAGGACCTGGTGACGCTGACCATCGACGGCATCGAGATCTCCGTGCCCAAGGGCACCCTGGTCATCCGTGCCGCCGAGGAACTCGGCATCGAGATCCCCCGGTTCTGCGACCACCCGCTGCTCGACCCGGCGGGCGCCTGCCGCCAGTGCATCGTGGAGGTCGAGGGGCAGCGCAAGCCGATGGCCTCCTGCACCATCACGTGCACCGAGGGCATGGTCGTCCGCACCCAGCTCACCTCGCCCGTCGCCACCAAGGCGCAGCGCGGCGTGATGGAGCTCCTGCTCATCAACCACCCGCTGGACTGCCCGGTCTGCGACAAGGGCGGCGAGTGCCCCCTCCAGAACCAGGCCATGTCCACCGGCGACCCGGAGACGCGCTTCGACGGCGTGAAGCGCACGTTCGAGAAGCCCGTGCCGATCTCGGCGCAGGTCCTCCTCGACCGCGAGCGCTGCGTCCTGTGCGCCCGCTGCACCCGCTTCTCCAACCAGGTCGCGGGCGACCCGATGATCGAGCTGATCGAGCGCGGCGCGCTCCAGCAGGTCGGCACCGGCGAGGGCGACCCGTTCGAGTCGTACTTCTCCGGCAACACGATCCAGATCTGCCCGGTCGGCGCGCTCACCTCGGCCGCCTACCGCTTCCGGGCCCGCCCGTTCGACCTCGTCTCCTCGCCGAGCGTCTGCGAGCACTGCTCCGGCGGCTGCGCCACGCGCACCGACCACCGGCGCGGCAAGGTCATGCGCCGCCTCGCGGTCAACGACCCCGAGGTCAACGAGGAGTGGATGTGCGACAAGGGACGCTTCGGCTTCCGGTACGCGCAGACCGCCGACCGCCTCACGGGACCGCTCGTGCGGAACGCGGAGACCGGCCGTCTTGAGCCGGCCAGCTGGCCCGAGGCACTGCGCGTCGCCGCCGAAGGGCTCGCGGCGGCACGGGAACGCGGCGCCGCCGTCCTCACCGGCGGCCGGGTCACCGTCGAGGACGCCTACGCGTACGCCAAGTTCGCGCGCGTCGCGCTCGGCACCAACGACATCGACTTCCGCGCCCGCCCGCACAGCGCCGAGGAGGCCGCGTTCCTCGCCGCGCAGGTCGCGGGCCGCGGCGTGGACCTCGACGGCACCGGCGTCACCCACACCACGCTGGAGCACGCGAAGGCCGTCGTCCTCGTCGGCTTCGAGTCGGAGGAGGAGGCGCCCGGCGTCTTCCTGCGGCTGCGCAAGGCGTACCGCAAGCGCGGCCTGAAGGTCTGGTCGGTCGCCACGCACCTCACCCCCGGCATCGCCAAGGCGGGCGGCACGCTGCTGCCCGCCGCGCCCGGCACCGAGCCCGACTGGCTGGACGCCCTGGCCACCGGCTCAGACAGCCTGGACGACCACGGCAGGCAGGCCGCCGAGGCGCTGCGCACCGAGGGCGCGGTCCTGGTCGTCGGCGAACGGCTCGCGCAGGTCACCGGCGGGTACACCGCCGCCGTCGCCACCGCCGCCGCGACCGGCGCCCGGCTCGCGTGGATTCCCCGCCGCGCCGGTGAGCGCGGCGCCATCGAGGCGGGCGCCCTGCCGGGGCTGCTGCCCGGCGGCCGTCCCGAGCGGTCGGAACGCGCCCGCCGCGAGATCGCCACCGCCTGGGGCGTCGGGACGCTGCCGGAGGGCGCGGGCCGCGACACCGCCGCCATCGTCGAGGCCGCCGCGTCCGGCCGTCTCGGCGCGCTGGTCGTCGGCGGCGTCGAGGTCACCGACCTGCCCGACCCGGCGCGCGCCCGCGCGGCGCTCGCCGCCGTCGCCGCCGGCGGGTTCCTCGTCAGCCTGGAGCAGCGGCCCTCCGAGGTCACCGAGGCCGCGCACGTGGTCCTGCCCGTGGCCGCCGTCGCGGAGAAGGACGGCACGTTCCTCAACTGGGAGGGACGCGCCCGCTCGTTCGCCGCCGCCATCAAGCCCGACCAGATGACGCGCCGCCACGTCGTCGCCGACGGGCGTGCCCTGCACATGCTGGCCGACGCCCTGGCCGCCGTGGACGGCTCGGGGAGCGCGCCGCTCGGCCTGCCCGACGTGCACAGCGCGCGCCGCGAACTCGACGGCCTGCCCCTGTGGACCGGCGACCTGCCGCTCGGCCCGACCGCGACGCCCGCCGAACTGCCCAGCCCCGAGGAGGGCGAGGCCGTTCTCGCGGGCCACCGCCTGCTGCTCGACCAGGGCAGGCTCCAGTACGGCGACACCGCGCTCGCCGCCACCCGGCACGCCGCCCTGGCCCGCCTCTCGCCCGCCACCGCGCGCGAGGCCGGGGTCGCCGACGGCGAGCCGCTCACCGTCACCGGACCCGCCGGAACGGTGACGCTGCCGCTGCGCGTCACCCCCGAGATCCCCGACCGCGTCGTCTGGCTGCCGCTGAACTCCACCGGCGAAGGCGCCCTCGCGGACCTGGGCACCGTCCCGGGCCAGGTCGTCCGCGTGTCCCCCGCGACCGGGACCCCGGACGCCGCACCGGTCGCCGAGGAGGTGAACGCATGATGCCGCTGACAGCGCTCGCGCAGGAGGCCGACCTGTCCATGTTCGGCCAGGACCCGTTCTGGCTGGTCCTGGTCAAGGCGGTGGGCTGCTTCGCGATCCTGATGCTGCTCGTGCTGGTCTGCATCGTGATGGAGCGCAAGGTCGTCGGCTGGATGCAGCTGCGCATCGGCCCCAACAGGCACGGCCCCTGGGGCATGCTCCAGTCGCTCGCCGACGGCGTGAAGCTGATGCTCAAGGAGGACATCAACGTCAAGGCGGCCGACAAGGTCGTCTTCCTCCTCGCGCCGCTGCTGGCCGCGATCCCGGCGTTCATGGCCGTCGCGGTCATCCCGTTCGGCCCGGCGGACGACCCGGTGAGCATCTTCGGCACCGAGACCGTCCTCCAGCTCACCGACCTGCCGGTGGCCCTGCTGTACATCCTGGCCACGTCCGCCATCGCCGTGTACGGCACGGTGCTCGCGGGCTGGTCGTCCGGCTCGACGTACCCGCTGCTCGGCGGCGTGCGCGCCACGGCGCAGGTGATCTCGTACGAGGTCGCGATGGGGCTGAGCTTCGCGGCGGTCTTCCTCTACTCCGGGTCGATGTCCACCTCGGCCATCGTGGACGCGCAGGAGGACCGCTGGTTCGTGATCCTGCTGCCCGTCTCGTTCCTGATGTACATGGTCGCGATGGTCGGCGAGGCGCACCGCGCGCCGTTCGACATGCCGGAGTCCGAGGGCGACCTGGTCGGCGGCTACCTGACCGAGTACTCCTCGATCAAGTTCGCGTTCTTCATGATGTCCGAGTACGTGCACATGGTCACGGTCTCGATGCTCATGACGACGTTCTTCCTGGGCGGCTGGCGCGCACCGGCGCCGCTGAGCTTCTGGGAGGGCGCGAACTCCGGCTGGTGGCCGATGCTGTGGTTCCTCGCGAAGACCGCGGCCGTCATCTTCTTCTTCGTCTGGGTGCGCGGCTCTCTGCCGCGCGTGCGCTACGACCAGTTCATGGTCCTGGGCTGGAAGGTCCTCATCCCCATCGCGCTGGTGTGGCTGATGCTCGTCGCCACCGTCCGCGCGATGCAGAACGAGGACTACGCCTTCCGCGACATCCTCCTGTGGGTGGGCGGCGGCGTCCTGGCGCTGCTGCTGATCTCGTTCGTCGTGGACATCTTCCGCGACCGCGCCGACCAGGAGCGGGAGAACGCCGAGGCCGCGCGTCCCGAACCCGTCTTCGATCCGATGGCGGGCGGCTACCCCGTGCCGCCGCTGCCGGGGCAGACCCTGCCCGCCGTGCCGCGCCGCCCGTCGCGGGCGCGGGTCCCGGCGACCGTCGCCGGTGTGACCACGGCCCCCGAGGACGCCGACCCCGAGACTCCCCGAAAGGAGGCCGACGATGCCTGAGTTCCACAACCCGGTGGGCGGCTTCGGCGTGACCTTCAAGGCCATGTTCAAGAAGCGCCTCACCGAGCAGTACCCGGAGGTCAAGAAACCGACCGCCCCGCGCTTCCACGGCCGCCACCAGCTCAACCGGCACCCGGACGGCCTGGAGAAGTGCATCGGCTGCGAGCTGTGCGCCTGGGCCTGTCCCGCCGACGCCATCTACGTGGAGGGCGCGGACAACACCGAGGAGGAGCGCTACTCCCCGGGCGAGCGCTACGGCCGCGTCTACCAGATCAACTACCTGCGCTGCATCCTGTGCGGCCTGTGCGTCGAGGCGTGCCCCACCCGGGCGCTCACCATGACGAACGAGTACGAGCTGGCCGACCGCACCCGCGCCTCCCTGATCTACACCAAGGAGGAGCTGCTCGCCGGACTCACGGACGGCATGGTCGAGGCGCCGCACGCGATGTACCCCGGCACCGACGACCAGTCGTACTACCGGGGCGAGGTCACCGGCGCGGCGCCGGGCACCGAGCGGCAGGTGGCCCGGTCGAAGGGCGAGGGGTCCAAGGGTGAGGTCCCCGGCGGTGCCCAGGACGGCGACGAGGACCCGGTGACCGCCGCGTCCAGGCTGACCGACCCGGCCGCCCGCGTACCGGGGGGCCACGCATGAGCACCGTGACCACGCTCGGCACGCTCGCCGCCGAGACCTCCACCTCCACCGGCGAGGCCGTGCAGTTCTGGCTCCTCGCCCCGCTGGCCGTCCTCGGCGGACTCGGCACGCTCCTGCTGCGCCGCGCGGTGCACTCCGCGCTGTGCCTCGCCGGCACGATGGTGCTGCTGGCGCTCTTCTACCTCGCCAACGGCGCGTACTTCCTGGGCGTCGTCCAGATCGTCGTCTACACCGGCGCGGTCATGATGCTCTTCCTCTTCGTCCTGATGCTGGTCGGCGTCAGCGCGGCCGACTCGCTCAAGGAGACGCTGTCCGGGCAGCGCTGGCTCGCGGCCGGCTGCGCCCTGGGCCTCGGGCTGCTGCTGGTCGCGGGCATCGGCCAGGCGTCCACCGGCTCGTTCACCGGCCTGGGCGAGGCCAACGCGCAGGGCAACGTGCAGGGCCTCGCGTCCCTGCTGTTCACCCGGTACGTCGTCGCCTTCGAGGTGACGGGCCTGCTGCTGACCATCGCCGCCCTCGGCGCCACGCTGCTCACCCACCGCGAGCGCGTCGAGCGGAACAAGACGCAGCGCGAGCAGGCCGAGGAGCGCGTGCGCAAGGGCACGCAGCTGCCGCCCCTGCCCGCCCCCGGCGTCTACGCCCGCCACAACGGCGTGGACATCCCCGGCCTGCTGCCCGACGGCACCCCGTCCGAGCTGACCGTCAACGCGACGCTGCGCGGGCGCGGTCAGGTGCGGGAGGTCCACGGCCAGGCGCTCGCCGACCTCGCCGCCCTCGAACAGCGCACCGCCGCGTACCAGGGCCGTCCCACGCCGCCCGTCTCCGTGCCGCAGGGCACGGCGCTCGGCGGCGGCGACACCACCGACGCCGACGCCGGCGCCGCCGACGCCGCCGACGCGTCCGAGGCCGAGGAGGCCAGGAAGTGAACCCGCAGAACTACCTCTACCTCGCCGCCCTGCTCTTCACGCTGGGCGCCGCCGGGGTGCTGCTGCGGCGCAACGCCATCGTCGTGTTCATGTGCATCGAGCTGATGCTCAACGCCGCCAACCTCGCGCTCGTCACCTTCTCCCGCATGCACGGCAATCTCGACGGCCAGATCATGGCGTTCTTCGTGATGGTCGTGGCCGCCGCGGAGGTCGTCGTGGGGCTGGCCATCATCGTCATGGTCTACCGCTCCCGGCACTCGGCCTCGGTCGATGACGCCAGCCTGATGAAGCTGTAGGGCCAAAGGAATCCCGAGGGAAATTGTGGGAGCGTTCTCGTGGAGTCATTGATCGGACTGCTCGTCGCGGCACCGCTGCTGGGCGCCGCCGTGCTGCTGCTCGGCGGCAGGCGCCTGGACCGCGCGGGCCACTGGTTCGGCCTGGCCATGGCGGCCGTCTCGTTCGTCCTCGCCGTGGCGCTCTTCCTCGACCTGCTGGACCGGACGGGGGAGGAGCGGACGCTGCACCAGCACCTGTTCAGCTGGGTGCCGGTGGCGGACTTCCGGGCCGACGTCGCGTTCCAGCTGGACCAGCTGTCGATGACGTTCGTGCTGCTGATCACGGGCGTGGGCACGCTGATCCACCTCTACTCGGTGGGGTACATGGAGCACGACGAGCGGCGCCGCCGCTTCTTCGGCTACCTGAACCTCTTCCTCGGCGCGATGCTGCTGCTGGTCCTCGCCGACAACTACCTGCTGCTGTACGTCGGCTGGGAGGGCGTGGGCCTCGCCTCGTTCCTGCTGATCGGCTTCTGGCAGCACAAGCCGAGCGCGGCGACGGCGGCGAAGAAGGCGTTCGTCGTCAACCGCGTCGGCGACGTGGGCCTGTCCATCGCGATCCTGCTGATGTTCACCACGTTCGGCACGTTCGCGTTCTCCGAGGTCCTGCCGAACGCGACGACCGCCTCGGAGTCCACGCTGACCGGCATCGGCCTGATGCTGCTGCTGGCCGCCTGCGGCAAGTCGGCGCAGGTGCCGCTCCAGTCGTGGCTGGGCGACGCGATGGAGGGCCCGACCCCGGTCTCGGCCCTGATCCACGCGGCGACGATGGTCACCGCGGGCGTCTACCTGGTGGTCCGCTCGGGCGCGGTGTTCGACGCGGCGCCCGACGCGCAGACGGTGGTGGTCGTCGTCGGCGCGGTGACGCTGCTGTTCGGCGCGATCGTCGGATGCGCGAAGGACGACATCAAGAAGGCCCTCGCCGGGTCCACGATGTCGCAGATCGGCTACATGATGCTGGCCGCCGGGCTCGGCCCGCTCGGCTACGTCTTCGCGATCATGCACCTGGTCACGCACGGCTTCTTCAAGGCCGGGCTGTTCCTGGGCGCCGGTTCGGTCATGCACGGCATGAACGACGAGGTGGACATGCGGCGTTACGGCGGGCTGCGCAGGCACATGCCGGTGACGTTCGCGACCTTCGGCCTCGCCTACCTCGCGATCATCGGCTTCCCCTACCTCTCCGGCTTCTTCTCCAAGGACGAGATCATCTACGCCGGCTTCTCCAAGGGCGGCACCGAGGGCTGGGTCCTCGGCGGCGTGATGCTCCTGGGCGCGGCGCTCACCGCGTACTACATGACGCGCATCATGCTGATGACCTTCTTCGGCGAGCAGCGCTGGCAGCCGGACGCGCACGGGCACGAGCCGCACCCGCACGAGTCCCCGCTCACCATGACCGTCCCGATGATCGTCCTGGCGGTCGGCGCGGTCGCGGCGGGCTTCCTCTTCGACGCGGGCGAGTCGTTCGTCCACTGGCTGGAGCCCGTCACCGGCCTGGCGCACGGCGACTCGCCCGTCAGCCACGGCCAGGTGTCGATCGCCGCGACCGCCGTGATGGTCCTCGGCGTGGCCGGCGCCTGGTTCCAGTACGGCCGCCGCCCGGTGCCCGCGGTGGCGCCGGCCGGGAGCCTGCTCACCCGCGCGGCGCGCCGCGACCTGCTCCAGGACGACTTCAACCACGCCGCGTTCGTCCAGACCGGCAGCTACCTCACCCGGGGGCTCGTCTACGTGGACCACAAGCTGGTCGACGGCGTGGTCAACGGCACGGCCGCCTCGTTCGGCGGCCTCTCCGGGCGGCTGCGGCGCGTGCAGAACGGCTTCGCCCGCTCCTACGCGGTCTCGATGTTCGGCGGCGCGGCCCTGCTCGTCGCCGCGACCCTGCTGATGAGGGCGGTCTGACATGTCATTTCCCCTGCTGACGGCCACGGCGGTGGCCCCGGCGCTCGGCGCCGTCGTCACCGCCGCGGTGCCCGCCGCGCGGCGGACGGCCGCGAAGTGGCTGGCGCTCGGCTTCTCGCTGCTCACGGTGGCGCTGGCGGCGGCGGTCGTGCTGCGCTTCGACACCGCGCCGGGCGCCGACCGGTTCCAGCTCACCGAGTCGCGGTCCTGGATCCCCGACTTCGGCGTCAGGTACGAGCTGGGCGTGGACGGCATCGGCGTCGCGATGATCGCGCTGACGGCCGTGCTCGTCCCGTTCCTCATCGGCGCGGGCTGGAACGACGCGGACCCGGTGGACGGCGAGACCCCCGCGAACCGGCGCTGGCGGCCCACCCAGGGCTTCTTCGCGCTGATCCTGATGGTCGAGGCGATGGTGATCGTCTCGTTCGCCGCGACCGACGTCTTCCTCTTCTACATCTTCTTCGAAGCCATGCTGATCCCGATGTACTTCCTCATCGGCGGCTTCGGGGACCGCGCGGGGGAGCAGGGCGAGGAGGGCCAGGCGCGCCAGCGGTCGTACGCGGCGGTCAAGTTCCTCCTCTACAACCTCGCGGGCGGCCTCATCATGCTGGCCGCGGTGATCGGCCTGTACGTGGCGACCGCCGACCAGCTGCCCGAGGGCACGTTCTCCCTCCAGGCCATCCTGGAGGCGCGGCAGTCCGGTGAACTCGACTTCGCGGCGGACACCGAACGCTGGCTGTTCCTCGGCTTCTTCTTCGCCTTCGCCGTCAAGGCGCCGCTGTGGCCGCTGCACACGTGGCTGCCGAACGCGATGGGCGAGTCCACCGCGCCGGTCGCCGTGCTGATCACGGCCGTGGTGGACAAGGTCGGCACGTTCGCGATGCTGCGGTTCTGCCTCGGCATGTTCCCGGAGGCGAGCGAGTGGGCGACGCCGGTCGTCGTGACGCTGGCGCTCGTCAGCATCGTCTACGGCGCGCTGCTCGCCATCGGGCAGCGCGACATGAAGCGGCTGATCGCGTACGCGTCCATCAGCCACTTCGGCTTCATCGTGCTCGGCGTCTTCGCGATGACCAGCCAGGGCCAGGGCGGCGCGACGCTGTACATGATCAACCACGGCATCGCCACGGCGGCGCTGATGCTGGTCGCCGGCTTCCTCATCGCGCGGCGCGGGTCGCGGCTCATCGCGGACTACGGCGGCGTGCAGAAGACGGCGCCGGTGCTGGCCGGGACGTTCCTCGTCGGCGGCCTGGCGACGCTGTCGCTGCCGGGGACGGGGCCGTTCGTCAGTGAGTTCCTGGTGCTGGTCGGCGCGTTCAGCCGCTGGCAGGCGGTGGGGATCATCGCGTGCACCGGCATCGTGCTGGCCGCGCTGTATGTGCTGCTGCTGTACCAGCGCACGATGACCGGGCCGGTCAAGGCGGGCCTGGAGAAGCTGCCCGACCTGCGCGTGCGCGAGGTCGCCGTGGTGGCGCCGCTGATCGTGCTGCTGGTCTTCCTCGGCGTCTACCCGCGGCCGCTGACGGAGATCGTCGATCCGGCGGTGGAGCACACGCTGTCCGACGTGGACCGCCACGATCCGCGGCCGCAGCACGAGATCGCGGAGGCGGAAGAGACAGCGGAAGCGGAGGCCGGCGAGTGAGCGGGGCGAGCGCGGCCGGAACGGGCCGGACCGCGCGTAGGGCGGGCAGGGCGGGTATGTCGGGTAGCGAGGAGAGTGGCGCATGATCCCGGGTGAGTTGCAGGCGCCTGACATCGAGTGGAGCGCGCTGTCGCCCAGCCTGATCGTCTTCGCGGCGGCCGTGCTCGGCGTGCTGGTCGAGGCGTTCGTGCCGCGCAGGCACCGGTATGTGACCGAGGTGGTCATGTCGGCGCTGGCGCTGGCGGGCGCGTTCGCCGCCGTGGTGGTGCTGGCGTCCGGCGGGCACGCGACGAGCGAGGCGCAGATCGCGGGCATGGGCTCGCTGGCGGTGGACGGCCCGGCGCTGTTCCTCCAGGGCGTGATCGTGCTGGTCGGCCTCGTGTCGGTCTTCCTCTTCGCCGAACGGCGGCTCGAACCGGCGGCGCACGGCGCGGCGGTCGACTCGTTCGCCGCCCAGCCGGCCGCCGTGCCGGGCGGGCGGGCCGAGCAGGAGGCGGTGCGGGCCGGGCACACGACGACGGAGATCTTCCCGCTGCTGCTGTTCGCGGTCGGCGGCATGCTGCTCTTCCCGGCGGCCAACGACCTGCTGGTCCTGTTCATCGCCCTCGAAGTCCTGTCGCTGCCGCTGTACCTGCTGTGCGCGCTGGCGCGCCGCAGGCGGCTGCTGTCGCAGGAGGCGGCGGTCAAGTACTTCCTGCTGGGCGCGTTCGCCTCGGCGTTCCTGCTCTTCGGCATCGCGCTGCTGTACGGGTACGCGGGCTCGGTCTCGTACACGGTGATCGGCGAGGTCGTGCGCGGCGAGATCGGGACGCTGGACCCGGGCCTCGCCGGGACGATGGGGAACGACGCGCTGCTCCTGATCGGCGGCGCGATGCTGCTGGTGGGGCTGCTGTTCAAGGTGGGCGCGGTGCCGTTCCACATGTGGACGCCCGACGTGTACCAGGGCGCGCCGACGCCGGTGACGGGCTTCATGGCCGCCGCGACGAAGGTGGCCGCGTTCGGCGCGATCCTGCGGCTGCTGTACGTGGTGCTGCCGGGGCTGCGCTGGGACTGGGAGCCGGTGCTGTGGGGCGTCGCGATCGCGTCGATGGTCGCGGGCGCGGTCATCGCCGTGACGCAGACCGACGTGAAGCGGCTGCTGGCGTACTCGTCGATCGCGCACGCGGGCTTCATCCTGTCCGGTGTGGTCGCGGTGAGCGAGGACGGGGTGTCGTCGGTGCTGTTCTACCTGGCGGCGTACTCGTTCGTGACGCTGGGCGCCTTCGCGGTGGTCACGCTGGTGCGGGACGCGGGCGGCGAGGCGACGCACCTGTCCAAGTGGGCCGGGCTGGGGCGGCGTTCGCCGCTGCTGGCGGCGGTGTTCGCGCTGTTCCTGCTGGCGTTCGCGGGGATTCCGCTGACGTCCGGGTTCGCCGGGAAGTTCGCGGTGTTCCGGGCGGCGGCGGACGCGGGGGCGATGGGCCTGGTCGTGGTCGGCGTGATCGCGTCGGCCGTCGCGGCGTTCTTCTACGTGCGGGTGATCGTGCTGATGTTCTTCAGCGAGCCGAAGGCCGAGGGGCCCTCGGTGGTGATCCCGAGCCCGCTGACGATGTCGGTGGTCGCGCTGGCGGCGGCCGTCACGGTGGTGCTGGGCGTCGCGCCGCAGTACTTCCTCGACCTGGCGAGCCAGGCGGGCGTGTTCGTGCGCTGACGGCCCTGGAACGGAGACGGCGGCCCGGTCGCCCCCTCGGTGGGGGACCGGGCCGCCGTCATGCCTCCCGGGGCGCGCCGCGCGTGGCTCAGAAGAGCTTGGTGTAGGTCTCCTCAAGCCCCGACTCCCATACGACGGTCATCGTCCCGTCGTCGTTGAGCACCGTGGTCGCCGACATGTCCGCCCATGTCTCCGTGCCGAACTCGCTGCACTCGGTGAACGTGAAGGTGTCCGCGGTCAACGTGCCATGGCAGACATCGCCCTCCGCCCCCAGATCTTCGTAGAAGGTGACACCCGAGCCGACGAAGTCCAGGTTGTGGGATCCGCCTGTGTCGTTCGGATCGACGTACCAGCTGCCGTCGTAGCCGCCCTCGGCATCGCCGTTCCCCAAGTCGCCCTCGTCGAAGTCTGGCAGGTCCGGCACGTCTTCCTCGTCCGGCACATCGGGGTCCGGGACATCGGGCAGATCGCTGTCGTCCGGCATCTGGATGTCCTCGGCGCCGACGCCGAAGGGCGGCTCGGAGTCGTCCCCGCAGCCGGTGAGTACCAGTGCCGACGCCGCGGCGACGGCGGGCAGGGCGAGCCGTATGGACCTGTGCATGGTTTCCCCTCGTTTTGCTCTGCTTGTACACCAAGCTGTCCCGGCAGATTAGCCGCCCCCGGCCCGGGGGAGAATCCATCGTTACGTGGCCATGGCAATCGCCGCTGGACTGATACGTCGGGCGGTCCCGGCGTACGGGCATGGCGACGGCCCGGTGCCCGCGTCCGCCGGGGCGCCGGGCCGTCGCCGTGCGTGTGTCAGGAGTCGGCGAGACGGCCGGGCTCGTAGTCCTGGACCAGGCCGGAGCTCCAGGTGACGACGAGGTGGTCCTCGGCCTCCATCCGGACGTCGGCCTCGGTGTCGGTCCACGCCTCGTCGCCGTACTGCTCGCACTGGAACGATATGTGGCCGTTGATCACCGGGCCGACGCAGACGTCGCCCTCGTTGGCGCCCTCGATGTCGGTGTCCTCCTGGTAGATGGCCTGGCCGTCCTGGAAGCGGAAGACCGGGTCGAGGACGTCCGGGCCGACCTGCCAGTCGCCCTCCAGCTGCTCGGCGGTGGGCGCCTCACCCGGCACGTCGCCCGTGCCCGCGGTGTCGGAGCCGGGGGCGTCGGGAGCCTCGGATTCCTCCTCCTCGGCGGGCGGCGCGGGGTCCTCGACCTCCGTGCCGCCGTCGGACTCCTCCTCGGCCGGAGTCTCCGACGAGCCGCCGTCCCCCAGGCCGAAAGCCGCGTCCTCGTCGTCGTTGCATCCGGTAAGGACGAGAGCGGCGACGGCCGCGGTCACGGGCAGGACGAGCCTGATTGACCTGTGCATGGGTTCCCCTCAACGTTGTGCTCGTCCGAGCACATTAGCTGAACATCTGCAACGGCTGTCCGGTTGTTACCCAGCTGTGGAGAACGATGCGGGACTGCGGCGAATTGATCACCCGGTGCCGAGGACGTGACGACAGACGGTACGTCCCCGGCGGTGATCCACCACCGACCGGCTACGCTGCGGGGGACAACGCACCGGAAGACAGGGGAGAGCGCTCGTGACCGTCGTGGGGCCCTTCGGGGTGAGCGTGCGGGACCCGGCCCTGGAAGCCGATGTCCAGGCTGGTCTGACAGCCGTCGAGGCCGGGCTGGTCGAGGCGACGAAGAGTGATGTCCTCTTTATAACGGAAGCGGCGCAGCACCTCGTGCGCGCGGGCGGCAAGCGGTTCAGGCCGCTGCTGCTCCTGCTGGCCGCGCAGTTCGGCGATCCCCACGCGCCGGGCGTCGTGCCCTCGGCCGTGGTCGTCGAGCTGACGCACCTGGCGACGCTGTACCACGACGACATCATGGACGAGGCCGAGGTGCGCCGCGGCGTGCCGAGCGCCAACGCCCGCTGGAACAACTCGGTGGCCGTCCTCACCGGCGACTTCCTCTTCTCCCGGGCCTCCTCGATAGTGGCCGAACTCGGCACGCAGGCCGTCCGCATCCAGGCGGAGGCGTTCGAGCGGCTGGTGACCGGCCAGATCCAGGAGACGGCGGGGCCGCAGGAGGGCGAGGACCCGATCGCGCACCACCTCGGCGTCATCGCGGGCAAGACGGGCTCGCTGATCGCCGTGGCGGGGCGGATGGGCGCCATGATGTCGGGCGCCGACGAGTCGGTGGTGAACACGCTCGCCCAGTACGGCGAGCGCATCGGCACGGCGTTCCAACTCGCCGACGACGTCCTCGACATCACGAGCGACGGCCGGGAGTCCGGCAAGACGCCCGGCACCGACCTGCGTGAGGGCGTGGCGACCCTGCCGGTGCTGCGGCTGCGGGAGATGGTCGCCAAGGGCGGTTCGGCCGGGGACCGCGCGCTGCTCGACCTGCTCTCGGGCGACCTGACGGACGACGCGCGGCACGCGGAGGCGCTGGCCGGGCTGCGGGCCCACCCGGCGCTGGCGCGGGCGCGGGCGGACGCGCTGTCGTTCGCCGAGCAGGCGCGGCAGACGCTGGAGCCGCTGCCCGACATGGCGGCGAAGGCGGCGCTCGCCGAACTGTGCGACGCGGTGGCGGTCCGCACGTCCTGACCCGTTCTCCACCACGACCCACCACGACCCACCACGAGGGGGCGTGCGGCATCGGCCGCGCGCCCCCTCGCGTCGTGCCGGGCGCGGTCCGGGGGGTGTCCGGCGGACCCTTACGGGTACCGGCCCTCTGGACGACAGCCGGTCATCCGCTGGGAGTAGGGCGGATGCCTCCCTCCGGTGGATGCCCGGATCGTCCCGAGCTGGTGCACTGGTAGGTGTCCAGACGGAGTGGAGGGGATATCGGATGGCTGTGCACAGGAGCCTGCGCCGTGCGGCCGTCCCGATCACCGTGGCGGCCGGTGTCGCCGCCGTGGGGGTCGGGGTCTGGCCTGCGCTCGCGAACGAGGGGGGACCCGAGCTGCCCGACGTGACGGCGCAGGAACTCGTGGTGCGGATCGCCGAGTCGGAGACGGCCCAGCTGTCCGGCACGGTCAGGGTCTCGGCCGATCTGGGGGTGCCCGACTTCGGCGGCATCCTGGACGGGGCGGTCGACTCGCTGGACGGCCCGGCGGGGCGCCTCGCGGCCCTCGCCACCGGCGAGGGCCGGGTGGACATCGCCGTGGACGGCCCCGACCGGCAGCGCCTGACGGTCTCGGGCGGGTCGGGGGACTCCGGCGAGCTGGAACTCGTGCACGACGGCGAGGAGCTGTGGGTCTACGACAGCGCGAGCGCGACCGTGCTGCGCGGCGAGGTGCCCGCGGAGGCGGAGGCCGGTGCCGGGCGGCACGAGGCGCCGTTCGACGCCCTGTCGCCCCAGGAGGCGGCGGACCTGCTGCTCGACCGGCTCGGCGAGCACGCCGACATCACGGTGGACGGCACGGCGCGCGTGGCCGGGCGCGACGCGTACCGGCTGCTGGTCGAGCCCCACGACGACGTCCTGGGGGAGGAGGCGGGGGACGCGGGCCCGACCTCCGCGCGGATCTCCGTGGACGCGGAGACGGGCGTGCCGCTCGCGGTGACGGTGCGGACGGCCGGGGACCAGACGCTCGACGTCGCGTTCTCGCGGATCGACTACGCCCAGCCGGCGGGCAGCGTCTTCGACTTCACGCCCCCGAGCGGCGCCCGGGTGATCGACCTGGCGGACGACCCGGCCGCGCTGGAGGAGCTGCTTCCCGAGGACCTGCTCTCCGGCGAGGCCCTGCCGGAGGGCTTCCCCGACGACCTGCTGTCGCTCGACCCGTCGGGCGACTCCGGCTTCTGACACCAGGTCACCCCGCCGCCACCCGTACGCCGCCCCGCGCCCCCGGCACCGCCGGGGGCGCGGGGCGGCGCTGTGGGGGCGTGCCCCCGGCGCCCCGGCGGGCACGGTCGTCGCGCGGACAGCGCGCCTGGCGCTCGCCGGGGTCCGTCTCCAACCGGAGCGTCCGGCCGCTCGCGGCTCCCTGGCCTGGGCCTCGGGTACGTCCGCTCGCAAGGCACCGGATCGTCCCCGCACCGGCCGTACTCGGGCGATGCGACGACGCGGCGAGCAGGGCGACCCCTTCGGCGACGGACCCAGGGGCTCGGCCGTGACACGTACGGACGCCCTCGGTGCCTGCGCTGAACGGCGCGTCCACGACGAACCGTTGCCGCCAGCGCCGTGCCGTGCTCCCGCGGGCGCGGTGAGCGGTGCGCGCCCGCTGTTCGGCTCTGCCGAAGGGGAGGGCGGTCAGGGGGCGTAGCGGGTGAGCAGCGCGTCGATGTAGTCCTCCAGGCGGTGGGTGACCAGCTCGGGGGTGAGGTCGGTGCGGCCCAGTGAACGCCAGGGGGACACGACCCGTTCCGCGTCCGGGGCGAAGGCCAGGGCGTCCAGCAGGCGCCAGTGGAGGTGCTCGCCGGGCGCGGGCGTCAGGACGCCGCCCGCCGCCTCGTACAGGCCCGCGAACGCGAGCCCGTGCGCCGGGCCGTGCAGCAGCGCCAGGGCGGTCGCGCAGTGGGCCACGTCGAGGTCGGCGGGGCCCCAGGAGGTCTCCACCCAGTCCACGACACCGCTGACGCGCCCGTCCGGGGTGAACAGGACGTTCCCCGGGTGGAAGTCGCGGTGCAGGAAGCGGCCCTCGTACGGCGGGGGTTCGCGGTCGATGGCGGTGACGGCGCGCCGCCACAGCCCTGGCCGGCGGGTGTCCGGGGGCACGCGGACGCGGTCCGGTGCCGTCCACGCCTGGTACGGGCGCGGTCTGGCGTCCGCGTCCACCCGCAGGCCGTGGACGCGGGCGAGGAGGGCAGCCAGGGCGGGGGCGGCGTCGGGTTCGTCGCGCCGTATGCCAAGGCGCAGCGCGCCGGGCAGGCGGGTCATCAGCAGGGAGGGGGCGTCGCAGTGCGCGCCGGTGGGATCGACGGCGACCAGTCGGGCCGCGGGGATGCCGCTGCCGTCCAGGAGGCGCAGGACGTCGGCCTCGCGCGTCAGGAGGCCGGGCGCGTGGCGGCGGAAGAACGGGGTGGTGAACTGGCGCAGGACCAGCTCCCGTTGGCTGGTGCGCAGGAGGCGCATGGCTGAAGTCCAGCCGCCGGACAGGACGGTGGCCGACTCGACGCGCTCGCCCGGCCGCAGGACCCGGGCCAGCCAGGCCCGGGTCGCCGCGGCGAGGGGAGCGGGTGCTCCGGTCACATGTGGACCGCGGGGGCGTCGCCCGCGGCTGGTGTGGGGACGCCGCGCCGGTAGACGAACAGGCAGATCACCGCGCCGGCGACGAAGAAGCCCGCCGACCACCAGTAGGCGGTGGAGAAGCTTTCCAGCGCGGCCATGGCCTGGTTGACCGGGTCGCGCGGGTCGTGGGTGGCGAGGTAGTCGTCCGACGCCCCGGCGGCGAGGCTGCTGAGGACCGCCGTGCCGATGGAACCACCGATCTGCTGCATGGTGTTGACGGTCGCGGAGGCCACACCCGCGTCCTCGGGCAGCACGCCGGAGATCGCCAGGTTCATCGACGCGGCGATCATCAGGCCGATGCCGAGGCCCATCACGATCAGCGGCGGCAGGACGTGCGCCGCGTAGGAGCTGTCCAGGCCCAGTTCGGTGAGCCACACGAGGCCCCCGGCGGCGACGGCCATGCCGAGCGGCACGACCGGCCGGGGCCCGAAGCGGGGGAGCAGCCCCGTCGTGGACAGGGTGGCCGCGACGGTCAGCGCGGCGATCATCGGCAGGAACGCGAGCCCGGTCTCGACCGGCGTGTACTGGAGGATCGACTGAAGGTAGTAGGTGAGGAAGAGGAATATCCCGAACATGCCGACGCCGCTGATGAGGACGGCGATGAACGACGCGCCGCGGGTGCGGTCCAGCAGGACGCGCAGCGGCAGCAGCGGCTGCGGGGCGCGGAGCTGCCAGCGGACGAAGGCGGCCAGCAGGATCGTTCCGGCGATGAGGAAGCCCCAGGTGCCGGGGTGCGCCCAGTCGTGCGACTCGACGTTGGCGAAGCCGTAGACGACGCAGAAGAGCCCGAGCGACACCAGGACCGTGCCGGGCACGTCCAGCCGGATGGACCGGTCGCGCGGGGTGCGGGCCAGCAGGGCCAGGCCGCCGACGAGGGCGATCGCGGCGAAGAAGAGGTTGACGTAGAGGGTCCAGCGCCAGCTCAGGTGCTCGGTCAGCAGGCCGCCGAGGAGGAGGCCGATGGCACCGCCCGCGCCCGCGACGGCCCCGTAGACGCTGAACGCCTTGGCGCGCTCCTTGGTGTCCGTGAAGGTCGTGGACAGCAGGGACAGCGCGGCGGGCGCCAGCAGGGCGCCGAACACGCCCTGGAGGGCGCGCGCGGTCACCAGGACCCCGAAGTTGGGGGCCGCGCCGCCGATCGCCGACGCGAGGGCGAAGCCGACCAGGCCGGTGAGGAAGACGGGCTTGCGGCCGAAGAGGTCGGCGACCCGGCCGCCGAGCAGCAGCAGGCTGCCGAAGGCCAGCGCGTAGGACGTGACGATCCACTGCCTGCCGCTGTCGGAGAAGTCCAGGGCGTGCTGGGCGGAGGGGAGCGCGATGTTCACGATGGTCGCGTCGAGGACCACCATCAGCTGCGCGACGGCGATGACGGCCAGGACCCACCAGCGGTGTCCCGGGCGTTCTGCGGCGGTGCCGGACGGCGGACCGGCCGGTGTGGTGAGGGTCTGTGCCATGGTTCGGGTGGGCTCCGATGGTGCTGCCGGCCTGGTGGCCGGGCGGCCGGATCGCTGCACGGCTAGCTGTGCAGCAGGGCGGGAAGGAGTGCTTCGTCGAGGAACCGGACGAGGTAGACGTCGTCGGCGTACTCGTCCTGGAGCAGCGGGCGGCAGAGCACCGAGCCGAACACCAGCTGGCCGAGCCAGGCTGTCGCGGCGGGGCGTGCGGGCAGCTCGCCCCGCGCCACGGCCCGGTCGACGATGGCCGCCAGCATGGCGTCCTGCGGGACGACGAGGGTCTCCCGCAGGGTGCTCGCCAGCTCCTTGTCGAGGAGCATGGCGCGCGCGAGGCCGCTGATCAGCACGGTCTCGTCCGCCGCCTTGTTCGCCATGGCGGTCAGGATCACCAGCAGGTCGCCCCGCAGGCTCCCGGTGTCCACCTGGCCGAACCCGTCGGGGCGCGACGCGTTCAGCGCCGCCGCGACCAGGCCGGGCTTGCCCCGCCACTGGCGGTAGAGCGTGGCCTTGCCGCAGCGCGCGCGGGTCGCGACCGCGTCCATCGTCAGCCCCTCGTATCCCACCTCGTGCAGCAGCTGGAGGACGGCGGCGAGCACTTCGGTCTCGCGCTCGGCCGTCACCCGGGGGCGGCGGGACGGAGGATCGGCCTCGGATCCGGTGGGCGGGACGGCGGGGGGACCGGCGGGGTGGATGGGGTGGCTCCTCGGAGAAACGGGTGGGGAGGGGACCGGAGCGGATCGGAGGAATGAAGATGGAACGGAACCGTTCCGTTCCATCGGTAAGCGTAGGCGGGGACGCGGATGGAACGCAAGCGTTCCATCCGTCGGGCCGCCCCGCCCCGCCCGGCGCGCGGCGTCAGACCGCGACGTCCGCCGGGTCCGCCAGCTCCGGGTACGCCGCGACACCCAGCATGTGCTCCTTGCCCCACGCGCCCAGCGGGACCAGCGCCGCGTTCAGCGACACCCCGGCGGGCGTCAGCGAGTACTCGACGCGCGGCACCGTCTCGTCGAACACCTCCCGGCGCACGATGCCCGCCTCCTCCATCTCGCGCAGATTCGACGCGAGCACCTTCTCGGAGATCCCCGGCAGCAGCCGGCGCAACTCGCCGAAGCGGTGCGCGCCCTCGTCCAGCGCCCACAGGATCGTGACCTTCCACCGCCCCTCGATCAGCCCCATCGCCGCGTCGATCCCGCAGTCGTACGCCCCGGGCCGTAGTGTCCTCGCCATCCCACACGCCTCCCACCTGCCGACTCACCCCGAGGTGAGTGCCCACTTCGAAGTGCGTACTTGATGCTCATTCCACCGTGAACGAGCCTAATCCGCATGACTGACAACGCCGGACAGCCGGCTTCCCTGACCCTCCTCGGACTCGGCGCCATGGGCACGGCGCTGGCCCGCGCCTGGCTCGCCGCCGGGCACCGCGTCACCGTCTGGAACCGCACCCCGTCCCGCGCCGCTCCCCTCGTCGCCGAGGGCGCCACCGCCGCGCCCACCGCCGCCGAGGCCGTCGCCGCCTCCGGCCTCGTGGTCGTCTGCCTGCTGGACGACGCGTCGGTCGGCGACGCGCTGGCCGACGCGGAGCTGACCGGCAAGGACGTCGTCAACCTGACGACCTCCACCCCCGGCGAGGCCCGCGAGCGCGCCGCCTGGGCCGCCGGGCGGGGCGCCCGCTTCCTGGACGGCGGGATCATGGCCGTGCCGCCGATGATCGGGACGCCGGGCGCGTACGTGTTCTACAGCGGCTCGCGCGAGGCGTTCGAGCGCCACGAGGCGGTCCTCGCCGTCCCGGCGCGCACCGCGTACGTCGGTGAGGACGCCGGGCTCGCGGCGCTGCACGACGTGGCGCTGCTGACGGCGATGACCGGCATGTTCGCGGGCGTCACCCAGGCGTTCGCCCTCGTCGGGGGCGCGGACGTCGCCCCGGGGGACTTCGCCGGGCTGCTCGCGGACTGGCTCGGCGCGATGACCGGCAGCGTGCACGAGGTGGCGGCCCAGCTCGAAGGCGGCGACCTCACGAAGGGCGTGACCTCCAGCCTCGCGATGATGGCGGCGGGCAACGGCACGCTGGTCCGCACGGCGGAGGAGGCGGGCGTCGGCAACGAACTGCTGGCCCCCTTCATGGCCCTGATGGAGCGCCGCGTCGCCCAGGGGCACGGCGACGAGGGCCTGGCCGGACTCCCCGGCCTGCTGCGCACCGGCGGCGCCTGAGCCGGTCACGCGCCGGTGGCGCCCCCGTCCGCCGGGTGCAGCAGCTTGCCGAGCAGGACGGCGAGCTGGTCGCGCTCCGCCGGGGTGAGCGCGGCGAACGTCCGGTCGAGGAACGCGGGGGCCGCCGCCTCGGCCCGCGCGAGCTGCGCGCGGCCCGCGTCGGTCAGCGTGACGGCGTACGCCCTGCGGTCGGCGGGGTCGCGCTCGCGGCGGACCTGGCCCGCCGCCTCCAAGCTGTCGCAGATGCCGACCATGACGGTGCGGTCGATGCGCAGTTCCTCGCCCAGCGCCCGCTGTGAGCACGGGCCGACGGCGTCCAGCATGCGCAGCACGAGGTGCTGGCCGACGCCGGTGCCGAGGGCCTGGGCGTGGGTGTCGGCGGCGCGGGCGACGGCGGTGGAGGCGCGGCACAGCGCGATGTCGGGGCGTTCGGCGGCGAGCCGGGCGAAGTAGCCGGCGGTGCCGGTCGTGGGCGGTGTGGTCCTGGTCGGCACGGCGGGCTGGTTCCTCTCGTGGGCCGGGTGCCGCCGACCGTACCAGAAAACGTCTGGGCGCAGATTGTTTGACAGCCGACGATCGCGGACCTAGGTTCGTGCATCGTCGGTGCGCAGATCATCAGTCCGCAGACGAATGCGCGATGTGGTCCGGCGCCGGCCCACGCCCGCCGTTCCCGCGCGAAGGACCCCGCATGACGCTCGACCTCACCCCCGACCAGCTCCTGTCCACCACCCGCGCCGTCCGCAGGCGCCTCGACCTCACCCGACCGGTCCCGCGCGCCCTGATCGAGGAGTGCGTGGACCTCGCCACCCAGGCCCCCACCGGCCGCAACCGGCAGCGCTGGCACTTCCTCGCCGTCACCGACCCCGCGCGCCGCCGGACCGTCGCCGGGATCTTCCGCCGCGCCCTCGACGCCAACCTCCCCCAGCGGCTCACCGACGACGACGTGCGCCGCATGTACGCCGCCCCCGGCAGCATGGAGCGCATCGCGGGCGGCCTGCGCCACCTGTACGACAACGCGCACCGCATCCCCGCGTTCGTCATCCCCGCCGTCGAGGGCCGCACCGACCGCGCCTCCGTCACCGACCAGGCGGGCACCTGGGGGTCGATCCTCCCCGCCACCTGGAGCTTCATGCTGGCCGCCCGCGCCCGCGGCCTCGGCACCGTCTGGACCACCGCCCAGGCGCCGCTGGAACGCGAACTCGCCGCCGCGCTCGGCGTCCCGTACGAGCGCGTGATGCTCGCCGCGTTCCTCCCGCTCGGCTTCACGATCGGCACCGACTTCCGCCCCGCGCGCCGCGTGCCCCGCGAGGAGGTGCTGCACTGGGACCGGTGGTGAACCCGGCCAGGGGGCGCCAGCATGGCCGTATGAGAGCGATCACTCAGGACCGCTTCGGCGACCCCGGCGTCCTGACCCTGGCGGACGACGTCCCGCGCCCCGAGCCGCTGCCCACCGAGGTCCTGGTCCGCGTGCGCGCGGCGGGCGTCAACCCCGTGGACCTGAAGACCCGCGAGGGGGAGGGCATGGCCTCCGTCGTCGGCCCCCCGCCGTTCACGGTCGGCTGGGACGTCGCCGGGACCGTCGAGGCGACCGGGCGCGGCGTCACCACGCTGGCGGTGGGGGACGACGTGTTCGGGATGCCGTGGTTCCCGCGCCGCGCCGGGGCGTACGCCGAGTACGTCACCGCGCCGTCCCGCCACTTCGCGCGCATGCCGCCGGGGCTGAGCCACGAGCGGGCCGCCGCGCTGCCGCTGGCCGGGCTGACGGCGTGGCAGACGCTCGTGGACACGGCGGACGTGCGGGAGGAGGAGCACGTCCTGGTGCACGCGGCGGCGGGGGGCGTGGGGCATCTCGCGGTGCAGATCGCGGTGGCGCGGGGCGCGCGCGTGACCGGGACCGCCAGCGCGGCGAAGCACGACTTCGTGCGCGGCCTCGGCGCGGCGGACGTCGTGGACTACACGCGCGTGCCGTTCGAGGAGGCCGTGCGCGACGCCGACGTGGTGCTCGACCTGGTGGGCGACCCGGAGCACCAGCGCAGGTCGCTCGACTGCCTGCGGCCCGGCGGCCTGCTGATCGCCGTGCCCGGCCGCCTCGATCCGGAGGCGGCATCGGAGGCGGAACGGCGCGGGCTGCGCGCGACCGGCTTCCTCGTCGAGCCCGACCGCGCCGGGCTCGACGGGCTGGCCGCCCTCGTCGCCCGGGGCGCGCTGCGGACGGAGGTCGCCGCCGTCCTGCCGCTGGCCGAGGCGGCTCAGGCGCACCGGCGTGTCGCGGAGCGCCGCACCAGTGGCAAGGTGGTCCTGAAGGTCTGACAGTGTGACAAGTGGGGGTTCATGGGGGCGGAGCACGGCGGGGTGCCGCTGGCGGGCGGCATGGCCGACGCGGGCGCGGTCGTACGCCACGGCGACGAGGTCGAACGGCCCGCGCCGCCGCACGCCGCCGCCCTCCACCGGCACCTCCGCGCCCTGGCGGCGGCCAGGTTCGGCGGCGCGCCCGACACCGCCGCGCGCCGAGAGCGGCCGGCGTTCGTGCCGGGCGACGTGCCGCTGCCGCCGTTCCCCGCCTGGGCGATGACGGAGGACGCGCTCGCCCGCGTCGGCGGCCTGCTGCGCCGCCTGCACGACGCGTCCGCCGCCTGGCCCGCCGACCTGGCCGACCCGCGCGGCGGCACGCTGCTGTGCCACAACGACGTGTGCCCGGAGAACGTGGTGTTCCGTGACGGCCGCCCCGCCGCCCTTATCGACTTCGACCTCGCCGCCCCCGGACGGCCGCTGTGGGACCTGGCGATGGCCGCGCGCTACTGGGCGCCCGTCCTCGACCCGGAGTCCGCCGGAGCGGCGGGCCGCGGCGGGCTCGGCCCCGTACGGCGCCTGCGGGTGCTGGCGGACGGGTACGGGCTGGCGCGTGAGGGGCGGGAGGAGCTGGTGGAGGCCGTCGGGGAGGCGATCGCGGCGGGGCGGGTCGCGGGGGCGACCCGGTGTACCGGGCGTCGTTCGCCGCGTACGGCGGCTGGAGGCGCTGGGACCGGATCGGGGAGTGGTACGCGCGGACGCGGGGGACGTTCGTCCGCGCGCTGCTCGCCTGATCCGCCGGGCGGGGACCGCCGGGTGGCGCGTGGTCAGTCCCGGCCGAACAGTTCCAGCAGTTCCGTGCGGCCGAACATCTGCGCCGTGTCCACCGCCGACGGCTGCCCGGCGGCGGGGTCGGCGCCCGCGTCCAGCAGGACCCGTACGACGTCGGCCGCGCCCTTGAACACGGCGCCCGCCAGCGGGGTCTGGCCCTTGTCGTTGCCCCGGCCCGCGTCGGCGCCGCGCGCGAGCAGGGCGCGGACGGTCTCCGCGTGCCCGTGGTAGGCGGCCAGCATGAGGAGCGTGTCGCCCTTGTCGTTGCTCAGGTTCGGGGGGACACCGGCGTCGACGTAGGCGGCGACGGTGTCGGTGTCGCCGTCGCGCGCGAGGTCGAAGATCTTGGTCGCGAGCTGGAGCACCTCGGGGTCGTGCGCCGGTTCGTTGCTCTCGGGTGCCGGGCCGGTCATGGGGACGTCCTCCTCGATCGAGGCAGCCGGGAGCGGACCGTGCTGCCGTATGACCAGCCTACGTACTCTGTCCCCCATGGATGCCCCCCAGCGCCAGGTGTTCCGGGTGGACGGGGCGGTGTGGCTGGCCGGCGCGGTGCTGGCCGCCGAGACCGCCGCGCTGCCGTTCCGCGAGCTGGACCAGCCGGGCGCCGTGACGCTGCTGGGCGTCCTGCCGCCGCTGCTGGCCTGGGCGTCGCTGCTCGTGCGGCACCGCTGGCCGGTGGGCGTGGCGGTGGCCGCCATGGTGGTGTCGGCCGTCCACTACCCGCTGTCGGCGGCGGACGGCGTTACGCCGATGCTGGTGTTCGTCCTGGCCCTCTACACGGTGACGCGGTCGGGGCGGCTCGTGGCGGGGATCGCCATCGCGGTGTCGGCGATGCTCGCGATCGCGTGGGGCGAGTTCATCGTCGGGGCGGCCGACCAGCGGCACGTGGACAACACGGCCATCGTCCTGCTCAGCGGCTGGTTCGCGAGCCTCGTCCTCCTCGGGCACACCATGCGCGTACGGCAGGCGTACCTGCGCGAGGCCGAGCAGCGCGCGCTGGCCGCCGAACGCGAACGGGACGTGCGCGCCCGCCAGTCCGCCACCGAGGAACGGCTCAGGCTCGCCCGCGAGCTGCACGACGTCCTCGGGCACAACATCTCGCTCATCAGCGTCCAGACGGCCGCCGCCCTGCACCGCAGCGCCAAGCGGCCCGGCGAGACGGCCGAGCTGATCGCGGCCCTCACGTCCGTGCGCGACACCAGCAAGGCGGCGCTGCGCGAACTGCGGGCCACGCTCGGCGTGCTGCGCCAGGTGGACGAGGAGGCGCCGGTGACGCCCGCCCCCGCCGGGCTCGACCGCCTCGCCGAACTGGCCGGGCGCGCGGGCGCCACCGGTCTCGACGTCACCGTCACCGCCGAGGGCGAGGCGCCCGTCGTCCCGCCGCAGATCTCCCTGGCGGCGTACCGCATCGTGCAGGAGTCGCTGACCAATGTGACGCGCCACGCGGCGGCGACGCGGGCGGACGTCACCCTGACCTGGCTGCCGGGGGAACTGCGGCTGCGAATCGAAGACGATGGGGGCGACGGGGGCGGTACGCCGGACGGGCCGCCCGTGGCGGGCAGTGGCAGTGGCAGTGGTATCGGCGGGATGGCGGAACGGGCACGTGCGCTGGGCGGGGAATTCGAGGCGGGGAGGACCGGCCGGGGATTCCGGGTGACGGCGTGGCTGCCGCTGCCGGACGGGGAGCCGGGTCAGGGCGCGGCGGGTACGGCCACGCGCCAGTCCGCGTTGTAGGTCCCGGGCACCTCCACGGTCCGCCAGCCCTCGCCTGGCGCCGGGTCGTCGCCGCGCAGCACCGCCGCGTCGGGCGGCCGTTCCCCCGCGCCCGCCGTCGTGCAGCCCAGCGTGTGGGCCACGGGGATGGCCTGCGGGCCGTCGAGCACGCACGGAGGGCCCACCCCTTCGCCCCGCAGGACGTCGGACACACGCTCCCAGTCGGCGCGCGCGTTCTCCTGGATGCGGGCGTGCGCGCGCAGCACGGTCAGCTGGAGCGCGAGCTGCCCGGCGACCAGGACGACGAGCAGCGTCGCGGCGGCGGGGGCCGACAGGTGGGACGTGAAGCGTTCGAGGCCGAGGATGGCGGGCAGCGCCAGCAGCGCGTAGACGGGCAGCAGGAAGCGGGCCGCCGCGTAGTCGATCAGGAAGAGGTAGGTGAACGACATGGAGAACGCGGTCACCACCAGCAGCCCCACCTGGCGGCGCGCCGCGTAGAGCCCGAGCGCCACGAGCGGCGGGAGCAGCAGCCACCACACCAGCAGTTGCCACGCCATGGGATCGCCCTCGCAGGGGCGGCACAGCAGCGGCCCGTCCAGCGCGGTGGCGTGCTTGAAGAGGGAGAACGTGAGGCCCGTGCCGCCCTGGATCTCGCTCGCCTCGGCGAGCCGCTCCCGTACGCCGCCGAACCGCCGTTCCGCCTCCACCACCCACGGGCCGACCCCGGCGGCCAGCCCCGCCAGCACCGCGCTGAGCGTCCTGGGCCGCCGCCAGGCCGACAGCAGCAGCGGCAGCGCCAGGAAGACGGCGTCGCTCGCGCGCATCAGGCCCGCCACGGCGACGGCGGCGGCGAGGCCGAGCCACATGTTCCGGCGCGCGCAGCCCACGGCGGCGACGGCGGCCATCGCGACGTAGTGGTTCGGCATGGCGGAGCCCGCGTAGAACAGCGCGAACCACAGGCTGCCGTACGCGGCGGCGGCCACGGGCACCGCCGCGCGGCTCGCGAACTCACCCACCCAGGGGCGGAATCCCAGGTACAGCGCGAGCGACGCCATGACCGTCAGGTAGCAGCGCAGCACCACCACCGAGTCGGTGACCAGCGCCACGGGCGCCACCAGCAGCGGCACCCCCCGGGAGCGCGGCGCGCTGAACGGCGTGGCGGGCCCGAACGCGTCCCACCGGCTGACGTACACGATCTCGTCCCACCCGAGCGCCAGCCAGGGCGGCACGAGCACCAGCCCGACCGCGCCGAACAGCACGGCGACCACCGCCAGCGCCCGCGCGGGCCCGCCCGCCGTACCGGCGCGCCCGATCCGTCTGATCCACTTGACCCGCGCCACCGGCTCCTCGGCCGGAACATCACGAACGTCCATATACGCCCGAATATCACACCGTCAGCGCTTACCGAAGGACCCACGATGGCCACCGAACGCCCCGACCCGCCCCTGACCGGCGACGAACGCGCCACGCTGCGCGGCTTCCTCGACCACCACCGCGCCACCCTGGCGTGGAAGTGCGACGGCCTGACGGACGAGCAGCTGCGCCGCGCCGCCGTGCCGACGTCCGCGCTGTCGCTCCTCGGCCTGGTCCGCCACATGGCGGAGGTGGAGCGCACGTGGTTCCGCCGCGTCATCGACGGGGAGGACGTGCCGCTGGTGTGGTCCGCCACCGGCGACTTCCAGGCGGCCTACGACGCCGGCACCGCGACGCGTGCCGAGGCGTTCGCGGCCTGGGAGGCGGAGGTGGCCCACGCGCGCCGTGTCGAAGAGGCCGCGCCGTCCCTGGACGTGACGGGCGTCGTCGGCAAGACGGGGGAGACGGTGTCGCTGCGGATGGTGATGCTGCACCTGATCCACGAGTACGCGCGGCACAACGGGCACGCGGACCTCATCCGGGAGGCGGTCGACGGACGCACGGGCGTCTGACGCGCCGCCGCCGTTTCGGCGGCTCAGTTCCGGTCGCTCAGTACCACCGGCGCGGCGGCACCGGCGGGTACGCGGCCCCGGCCCTGAACCGCAGCCACGCCTCGTCCAGCTCGGCCTCCGAGGCGAAGCGGAACGCGCACAGCGACCGCTGGCTGCCGACGTCCCCGTACAGGTCGATGTCCAGGACGGCGCCGATGTTGCGCAGCACGGCGCGCTCGCGCCGGAAGAGGGCGTGCCACCCGTTGCCGAGGTTGACGGTCCCGCACTCGTCGTCCTGGAGCGCGTGCACCGTCCACAGGGAGAGGATCTCGGCGGCGGCCGAACCGCACTCGGGCGCGCTGCACCGCAGCCCCCAGGTCCTCCGGCAGGTGCCGCGGTCGAGCACCGGACAGTCCAGTCCGCACGCCTGCCAGTGCACGTCGCGGATCTCCGCGGGAATGCCCATCTGCCGCTCCTCTCGCCCGTCCGCCTGCCGTGCCTATCACGGCTGCTCGGCGCCGCGGCCCCGCACACGCGCGGGCCGGGTGCGGCGGCGTGCGGGGGCGGGAGCGCGGTGGTGCGGCTGCCTTATGCGTTCGGGGTGTTGCGCGCCCGCGCGGAGTTGCCGCACAGTGCACGGGGGTACGCGCCGGGCCGACGTTGGGGAGAGGGTGACGCCATGCCGGACGTCCTGCTGGTGGTGCTCGCGATCCTGCTCGCCTGGATCGTCGTCGGCCTCGGCTTCGCGGCGCTCCTCGGCGCGACACTCGGCCGCCGCGCGCGAAAGGGCCGCCGGGAGGGCCGTTACACTTCCACACCTGGCAACTCGGGTGACGCAAGCTCCTCTTCGGGCAGCTCAGGCGGGGTCTGACCCGCGCGGCCCGAGGGGTACGAGGGGGCGGGCGCGGATGGCGGACCAGGATCTGCACACACGGGAGTCACGCCGCGTGGTGGAACGGCTCACCGGCGCGGGGTGGGAGCTGGCGGAAGAGGCTGCCAGGCTGGGCAGGGCCGCCCTGGTGTACGACAACGGCCGGGCGTTCGACGAGCGGGAGCTGTCCCTCCACCTGCTGTCCCCCGACGGCCGCGCGGTCGCCTTCTTCCCGGTTTACGGGGGCTCCCTCGAAGGCACACTCGACGCCATCGTGCGCTTCCAGGACCGCGTGTCCCCCGAGGACTTCCACGGCATGGCCGAAGCGGTCGTCGCGGCCTGCCCCGAGGCCTGCCTCCAGGAGGGCGAGGACGACGAGCCGCGTCTCCTGACGCTCGGCTGACCGGACCCGGTGCCCCGGCGCCTACGCTGTGGCCATGACCGCCACGTCCCCGGGGGACCGGGACCCACGCCCCGTACGCGTCCTCCTCGCCGACGACCAGAAGCTGGTGCGGGCCGGGTTCCGGTCGATCCTGGAGGACGAGGACGACATCGCCGTCGTCGGCGAGGCGTCCGACGGGGCGGAGGCCGTGCGGCTCGCGCGTGAACTGCGGCCCGACGTCGTCCTGATGGACATCCGTATGCCGGTGCTCGACGGCCTCGCCGCCACGCGCGAGATCGTCGCGGACGAACGGCTCGCGGACGTGCGGGTGCTGATCCTCACCACCTTCGACGTGGACGACCACGTGTACGGCGCCCTGCGCGCGGGCGCGTCCGGCTTCCTCGTGAAGGACACCGAGCCGATGGAGCTGCTGCACGGCGTCCGCGTCTGCGCGCGCGGTGACGCGCTGATCGCGCCCGCCGTGACGCGGCGGCTGATCGCCGAGTTCGCCGGCCGCGCGCGCCGGCCGGAGCCGGGGCCGCGGCTGAACGGGCTGACCGCGCGCGAGCGCGAGGTCCTCGGCCTGGTCGGCGCGGGCCTGACCAACGACGAGATAGCCGGGCGGCTCGTGCTCAGCCCGGCCACGGCGAAGACGCACGTCAGCCGCGTGATGACCAAACTGGCGGTCCGCGACCGCGCCCAACTGGTCGTCCTCGCCTACGAGTCGGGCCTGATCACGCCCGGCTGGCTCGGCTGACCGGCGTCAACTCCGGTGGTACGCGCGCCCGCCGCCGTACGCCCGCGGTGGTACGGCGGTTGTCCACCCCCGTGGGACGCGGCGGGGTGAACCCCGCGACGACGGTGGTGCGCATGAACACGACCGCGCCCTCACCGCCCCGTCCACCGGCCACGCCCGGCCGTTCTCCGTTCGCCCGCCTCGCGGGCTTCTCGTACCGCCACCGGAAGCTCGTCCTGCTCCTGTGGGCGGTCCTGCTCGCCGGCGTCTGGGCCGTCGCGAGCGCCACCGGCGACGACTACCGCGAGGACTACTCCCTGCCCGGCACCGACTCCCAGCACGCCGCCGACCTGCTGGCCGCCCACGGCGCCGACCAGGGCGCCGACACCCTCGACATCGTCCTGCACGACGACGCGGGCCTGCGCGCGGGCGGCACCGAGGAGCGCGTCACGGCCATGCTGGCGGAGGTCGGGCGCCTGCCGGGCGTGGCCGAGGTGGCCGATCCGTACGCCACCGAGGCCGCCGTGTCCGCCGACGGCACGACCGGGTACGCCACCGTCGTCCTCACCGTCCCCTCCGAGCAGCTGGAGACCGCGGCCGTCCAGGACATCCTGGACACCGCCAGGACCGCGCAGACCGACGGGCTCCGGGTCGAGCTGGGCGGCGACGCCGCGCGGCAGCTCGCCGAGAGCGGCGGACCCGGCGAGGGCCTCGGCATCCTCGCCGCGCTGGTCATCCTCGTCTTCCTCTTCGGCAGCGTCGTCGCGGCCGGACTGCCCGTGATCACCGCCCTGTTCGCCGTCGGCTCGGCGCTCGGCGCGATCGTCATCGCCTCGCACGTCTTCACCATCGCCGACTACACGCCCTACATGATGATGCTCGTCGGCCTCGGCGTCGGCATCGACTACGCGCTGCTGATCTTCGCCCGCTTCCGCACCGAACTGGCCGCGGGCGCCACCCCGGAACGCGCCACCGGGCACGCCATGGACGCCGCGGGCCGCACCGTCTTCTTCGCCGGCTGCACCGTCATCGTCGCGCTGCTCGGCCTGGTGGCCCTCGGCCTCGGCTCGCTCCAGGGCATCGGCCTGTCCGTCGCCGTCACCGTCCTCGTCACCATGGCCGCCGCGCTGACGATGCTGCCCGCCCTGCTCGGCTTCTTCGGCGCCCGCTTCGCCCGCGGCTTCGCCCAGCGGGACGCGAAGCGCGCCGCGCGCGGCAGGCGCCCGTCCGGCGACCGCTGGCGCACCGTCGCCACCGCCGTGCAGCGCCGCCCGCTCACCGCCCTGCTGGTCGCCGTCGTCGCGCTGCTCGGCCTGTCCGCGCCCGCCCTCGGCATGCGCCTCGGCTTCGCCGACGCGGGCAACGACCCCGGGGGCACCACCAGCCGCGCCGCGTACGACCTGCTGTCCGACGGCTTCGGCCCCGGCTTCAACGGCCCCTTCGCCGTCGTCACCGAGGGCGGGGACGAGGGCGCCGAGCGCGCCGCGGCCGAGGCCGCCGCCGTCCTGGCGGACACGCCCGGCATCGCCGCGACGACCCCGCCCTTCCCGTCGCCCGACGGCGCGGTGGCGACCGTCGTCGCCTTCCCCGATTCGGCGCCCCAGGACGCGGAGACGGCCGACCTGCTCGGCGAGCTGCGCGACGACGTCCTGCCCGCCCTGGCGGAACGGACCGGCGCCGAGCACGTGGTGGGCGGCGCGACGGCGGCGAACGAGGACTTCGCCGCCACCACGGCCGCGCGCATGCCGCTGTTCATCGGCCTGGTCGTCGGCGTCTCGCTGCTGCTCCTGCTGGTCGTCTTCCGCTCGTTCCTCATCCCGCTGAAGGCCGCCCTGCTGAACCTGCTGAGCATCGGCGCGGCGCTCGGCGCGATGACGGCGGTGTTCCAGCACGGGCTGTTCGGCGTCGAGCCGGGCCCTGTCGAGTCGTTCCTGCCGGTGATGATCTTCGCCGTCGTCTTCGGCCTGTCGATGGACTACGAGATCTTCCTCGTCTCCCGCATCCACGAGGAGTGGCGGCGGCACGGCGACCACCGCGCGGCGGTACGGGAGGGCCTGGCGCACACCGGGTCGGTCGTCACGGCGGCCGGGGCGATCATGATCGTCGTCTTCGGGTCGTTCCTGCTCAGTTCCGACCGGATGCTTCAGCAGATGGGCTTCGGCATGGCGGTGGCCATCTTCGTGGACGCGGTCGTCATCCGCTGCCTCGTCGTCCCCGCCGCGATGCAGCTGATGGGCCGCCGCGCCTGGTGGCTGCCCGCCTCGCTGGCGCGGTCGCTGCCGGTGGTGGAGCTGGAGCGCCACTGAGCCCGCCCCCTTCCCCGGGTCCGTCGCCGAGCCCGGCACGCCACGCGGCGTAGGCCCCCGCCACGGCGCCGGGTCCCGGCACCCGGCCAAGACCCAGCATCCGCGCCGCCGCCCGCAGGGCCGCGCCCACCACCTCGCCCGCGCGGGCCAGGCTCGCGTCGAGCTGCCCCGGTGGCGCGGCCCGTACGAGGAACGCCTGCCGGATCACGTCCGTGAAGACCGACTGCACCCGTTTGTACGCCAGGTAGCGCGGCAGGTCCCGCGCGAACCCGTCCGACGCGCCGGGCAGCGACGCCTCCACGGCGCGCGCCCAGCGCGCCAGGACCTCGGGCTCCTGGGCCGGGGGGTAGCGCATCAGGTGCAGGTGCGTGGCGAGGTCGTACAACGGGTCGCCCACGAGGGCCAGTTCCCAGTCGATCGTCCACAGCAGGCCGTCCGCCTCGGCGACGATCAGGTTGTCCCGGTGCAGGTCGCCGTGGAGCAGGCAGAACGGCCGGTCCGTCAGCCGCGACGCCTCGCGCGACAGCGGCCCCGAGGGGCCGAGCACCCCGGGGCCGATGTGCAGGGAGGTGAACAGCCCCTCCATCGCGGGGCGGTGGACGGCGTAGACGCGGCGCCGCGTGAAGCGGATCAGGCCGTGCAGGAACTCCCGGCTGTTGCGCGGGCGGAGCACCACGGGGCAGCGGTGCACGAGCGCCATGGCGCTGGGCGGCACGGTTGCCAGCCGCCCCGACAGCTCGGCCAGCTGGGAGAGTTCGCCGCCGCTCAGCGGGGTGCCGGGCGGGCGCGACACGGACAGCGCCTCGCCCTCGATGTAGCCGTGCACACGCAGGTCGTCGTCCGGGCTGCCCAGCTGGTACACGGGCGCGATGCGCTGCATCCCCAGCAGGGCCAGCTCGATCAGCACGTCCTCCTCGCTGCCGAAGCAGCGCGGGTCGAAGCGGTGCACGCCGGGGCGCGGGCGCCCGGCCTTGAGCCGCCCGAGTGCCGCCAGTTCGCCCTCCGCCCGCACGACCTGCCAGACGCGGTGGTTCCCGCGAAGGGTAGGCCGTGGCGGCGGCTGGCTCATGGCGTGCGTCCCCCGACGGTCGTGCGTCCCCCGGCACCGGTGCGTGCGAGTAGGTGAACCGTACGCCCCGCGACCGCTTGTGCCGATGGCTCAAAAGAGTGCAACTCATCCGTAGGTCGGGGTGATGAGGGCGGTGAGGACCAGTTCGAGCGACCCGACGACGTGCTCGGCGCCGGCCGTCCTGAAGGCCGCCACGAGGGCCTCGGTCGGTGCGTAGCCGAGGAACGGGACGCCCGCCGCGCGTGCCGCGTCGAGGTCCGCGACGCTGTCGCCGATCATGAGCGCGCGGCGCGCGGCGGTCCGTGTGGAGGCCAGGGCGCGTTGGAGCGAATCGGGATGCGGCTTGAGCAGCGTGATGTCGTCCGTGCGCCCGTGCACGCGGCCCCCGAGGTAGCCGGAGAGGTGCTGGCGGCGCAGGTAGTGCTCGGCGGCGAGCGCCGAGTTGTTCGTCGCGATGGCGACCTGCCGCCCGCGCCGGGAGAGCGCGGCGATCAGCGCGGCGGCGTACGGCGTCGGCCGCGCGCTGGCGGCGGCCGACACCTCCTCCCGCGTGAGCGCCGCCTCCAGCCGTTCGACGAGTGCGCCCCCGGGGCGGCGGCGCGCTATCTGGCGGAGCACCTCGTGGGGGTCGGGGGTGGTCCGCAGCTCGTCCGTCAGCAGGGCGGACGCGGACAGCTCGGCCGTCAGCTCGCGGAGCTTCCCGGCGATGGTCTCGGCGCTGTGGACGGCGAACAGCCGGCAGACCGGTCCGTCGAAGTCGAAGAGAACACAGCGGGCGTTACTGATGAGTTCCCTCATCTAACCGAGTGTGAGCGGTTGTGCCAGCGTTGACCAGAGGGACTCGAACCACAGCTGTGACTCTTCAACAAACGCGGTGTCGGACGAGGAGCGGAAGATCTTGGAGCTGAGACCGAGCACGTCGTAGATCTCCAGCTGTTCGTGCTCGTATTCGACCACGCGCGGCACCACTTGGTAGTAGGCGCTGAGCACTTCGGCGCCGTTCAGCAGATAGAGCTTCTGCACAGGAGTGATGGGGACGCTGCGGATCTCGACGCTGACCTTCGGGACGAGCTGCATCTCGGCGAGCGACGTCAGCTGGTGGCGCAGCGAGGTGGAGAACGTGCGGGTGATCTGCCGCAGCCGGGCCAGCGGCCGCGGGTCGTCGGGGTCCGAGACGAGCCGGGGGTAGGCCAGCGGGGCGTCCGGGTTGGGCAGCAGGGCCCGGATGGAGATGGAGCGCGGGGTGAGCCGACCGGTGGAGATCGCCATGACGGGCCCGGCGAGCGCGGCGTTGAGGGTCTCGGTGGTCAGGCAGAAGGCGTCGATGGACACGTCGGCCGCGTGGAACGCCACGGCGATGCGGTCCACCACCTCGACCCCGGCGGGGCGGGGCGTGTCCTGCCCTGGCACGGTGACGACCGCGGGCGCGCCGCGGCCACGGGCACTGAGGTAGCCCTCGCGTTCGAGGATCGCCAGCGCCTGGCGGATGGTCGTCCGGTTGGTGCCGAACTCCTCCACCAGGGCCCGCTGGGTGGGCAGCCGCGCGTGCTCCGGCAGCTTCCCCACCCGTATCCGTTCGCGCAGCACCCCCGCCACGTGGTCGGGAGAGGCCGCCTCATCGGTGGTCCGCATGGCATCGCCGTCCGGTGCGATCTCCTGACTCACGGCTCAACACCCTACAACTTTCGGACAGATGCGGAAGGTTGATCTCCAGACGTTTCCAACTGGCTGCCAACTGGGGAAAACAAGCATATAGTTGGTGGACAACCTAACCAACTTCGAAGAACTTGAATCAAGTTGTCGTGATGTAAGGAGGGACGCAATGCTCGTATCGACGATCGCTGTCGCCGCCCTCGGCATCGCGCTGGAGCGGGCGGTGGAAGGCCATCTCGGATTTCCGGGGCTGATCGGGCTGCTGATACTGCGGACCGGTCTCGGCAGGCGTAACTTCACCTGCACCTGTGTGGGCGCGTCGGTGCTCGTGACCCTGGTGGTCACGGGAGTCTGACGCGGGGCGTGGAGCGGCGGGCAGGCGGGTCCTGCCCGGCCGTGAGCGGCAGCCGTACGAGGCGTACGAGGGCATGCGGGCACCATGGCCCGCATGACCCCCGTGTGGGACGAGGCAAGGAGCGGACGGGCGTCAGAACCCGTCGGGGCACCAGGGGCGCCGGCCGGTGCGGAACAGCAGATCCGCCCGGACCGGCGCCGCCGCGCGTCCGGCCTCCAGCCGCCCGGCGGCGAGGAGGCGTACGGCGGACTCGTCGCCCAGGTACAGCGACGCGAGGGCGCCGGTGCCGAGCACCAGGTCGGCGTTCCGCGTCGTCGGGGTGACGGAGGCGCCCTTCTCCGAGGCCGCCAGCAGGTAGCGGCCCCCGGCCAGACCGAGCGGGTCGCGCACGTCGAGCACGATCTCGTCCTCGACGCCGTACGTGCGGGCCTCCAGCATGCGCGGCAGGTCCAGCGGGCGCAGCCACAGGAAGTCGTAGTCGCCCGTGACGGACGCGGCGCGCCGGTCGGGGAGCACGAGGGGGAGCAGCGAGTCGACCGGGGCGCTGCCCGATTCGACGGTGGTCACCCTGTCGTGGGAGAGCAGGAACAGCCACAGCGCCCGCTCGGCGTCGGGAGTGGCCGCGACCAGCGTCTCGACGGTCGCGGTGAAGCTGTCCTGGTTGCCCGTCGTCCCGCGCTTCACCCGATAGGTCAGCAGACCCTGGACGACGCCGTCCGCGTCGCGGTGGACGGCCCAGAACGGCCGCTCCCACGGCCGGGGACCGGCCGTGACCGCTCCGGTGCGCAGATCCCAGAACAGCTGATTGCGCGTGATCGCCCCGGGCTGCGAAAGCCGGAACCGCTCGAACAGTTCAGGACCGATCGCGCGCACTTCCGCCGCGTCGGCGAAGGCGACGGCCCCCTCGTCCGGCTGCCCGCTGCGCCGCGGGTCGAGTCCGGCCCGCGCGACATCGACCCGCCACTCCAGGGCGGACGTCGCCGGCCCGTACCCGAACCGGCCATAGATGAGGTACTCGGCGGGGAGCAGTGTGGACACCACGTCGCCGCGCTCCTTGGCCGTCCGCAGGTCCTCGGTGATGAGCCCCCGCAGCAGGCCCCTGCGGCGGTGGGTGGCGTTGACCGTGACGGCCGTCACCGCGTCGGAGGCGACCACGCCGCCCCCGGGCACGGTCACCTCCTGGTCGAAGCTCATGTAGGTCGCCACGCAGCGGTCGCCCTCGAAGACACCGGCCGCCCGGGAGAGGTCCTGCCGCGCGCGCCGCTCCGCCACCTCCTCGGCGGAGACCGCGCCTGAGTCGAGGAAGCCGGTGCGCACCGCCTGAATCCAGGTGGCGAAGTCGTCGGGGTCGTGGGCTACGAGGCGGCTCTGAGCAGACATACCCGAGACGCTACGTTTCCCTCCGCCGCGCGTGCCAGGGGGTTTCCGGGCGCCGCCCCGCACGTCAGACGGCCGACCGCACCTCGCCCACCACGCCGTCGCCGCCCTCCAGGTCCGAGCGCAGCGAGTCGCGCAGCTCCCCGCGCTCCGGGAGCGGCACGCCGAGCGACCGCAGCAGCGAAGCCAGCACCGGGCCCCGCGCGCGGGCCGCCCCGTCCTCGACCTTGAACGCCAGCGCCCGCCCGTCCGCCAGCGCCACCGCCTGCACGCCCTCGGCCCCCGCCTTGGACAGCAGCCCGGGAACCGCCTCCATCAACAGCGAGTCCGCCCGCCGCGTGCCGCCCACGTACCTCGGGTGCGCCCGCATCGCGTCGGCCACGCGCCGCTCGGGGCTGCCCGGCTCCGCCAGCACGAACGCCCGGAAAGCGCGCGCCAGACCCGTCAGCGAGAACGCGAACAGCGGCGCCCCGCAGCCGTCCACGCCGGTGGCGGCCACCGGCTCGCCCGTCGCGGCCTCGGCGGTCTCGCGGATCAGCGCCTGCAACGGGTGGTCCGGGTCGGTGTACGTCGCGACCGGCCAGCCGTTGTGCACGCAGGCGGCGAGCATCGCGGCGTGCTTGCCCGAGCAGTTCATGGCGATGCGGCGCCCCTCGACGGGCGGGCAGTGCAGCGCGTCCTCCGTCAGCCCCGCGTCCCGCAGCATGCGCAGCGCCAGCTGTTGGTGGAAGTCCTCCCCGGCGTGGCTTGCGGCGGCGAGCGCGAGCCGTTCCCCTTCGAGGGCGAGCCCCGCGCGGAGCACACCGGCGGCCTGCATCGGCTTGTTGCTGGACCGGGGGAAGACCGGCGCGTCCGGCTCGCCGAGCGCCCGCGCCACCGAGCCGTCGGGCGCGAGCACCACGAGGGAGCCCCGGTGCCGCCCCTCCACGAATCCGGAGCGCACCACCTCGGCGAGTACGGGCGGGACGGCGGTGGGTGCGGACATGCGCGGGCCTTCCGGGGTGGTGCACGGCGTGCGGGCTGAGGATCAGGTCAGCAGATCTTCGACCTGCGCCTCACCCTCACGGTACCTGCGCGCCATCTCGGCACTGCACCCGTCCGCCATCCGGTGCAGCCGCTGCCGCCGCCGCGAGACCTGCGCCTCGTGCCGCGCCAGCCGCGCCAGCGCGTCCCGCAGCTCCGCGTCGTCAAGACCCGCCAGGTCGGACAGGCCCACCTGCCCCAGCATCTCCTCGGCCAGCCGCCGGTACCGGTCGTCCAGCGGCATGCCCAGCGTCACGTGGCGGGCCGACGAGCGCTGCCGCGAGGGGCCGTCGGCGAGGATGGCGGGCAGCTGGTCGAGGACGCCGGGATCGTGGGCCACGCGCCGCCGCCGCTCCGCCTCCAGGATGTCGATCCGGCCCTGGAGCAGCCGCCGTACGAAGCTGAGGTCCGCCTCCTCACGCTGCGCCGAACGCCGCAGGTCGCGCAGCTCGGACAGGCGCAGCGTCCGCAGCTCGGGCTGGTCGATACGCCGACACAGATCCTGACCCGGTGTGATCATGCGCTTTTGTCCCCTCGTCCCCATTCGGTGCGGTGGCGCGCGGTACGTACCCCGTGACACGCATCGTGTCACTGTGTACCCATCGTGCGCAGCGACTTGGCACCCATCCGGCTGGCACCGGACGCCCCGGTCGGCGTACGGCATGATGGGGCACATGCGAGCGGTGGTGCAGCGGGTGGACGGCGCGGCCGTCGAGGTCGCCGGCGAGACGGTCGGTGAAATCGTGGGCCAGGGCCTGTGTGTGCTGGTCGGCGCCACACACGGCGACACGGCGGAGACCGCAGCGCGCCTCGCCCGCAAGCTCTGGACCCTGCGCGTCCTCGACGGCGAGAAGTCCTGCTCCGACGTGGGCGCCCCGCTGCTGGTCGTCTCGCAGTTCACCCTCTACGGTGACGCCCGCAAGGGGCGCCGCCCCACCTGGCAGGCCGCCGCGCCCGGCGAGGTCGCCGAACCGCTGGTGGACGCGGTGTGCGCCGAACTGCGCGCGCTCGGCGCCCAGGTGGCCACCGGCCGCTTCGGCGCCTCGATGCGCGTCAGGTTGACGAACGACGGCCCGTTCACGGTCCTGCTGGAGGTCTGACGCCCGCGCCCGGGTCAGGGCTCGACGACCGTCTCCTGCGCCGCCGGGACCGTGCCCGCCAGCAGCGCCGCGTCCGCCGGCACGTTCCGCTTCACCAGCGCCAGCGCGACGGGCCCCAGCTCGTGGTGGCGCACCGCCGTCGTGACGAACCCGAGCGCCCGCCCCTCCGGACCGTCCGCCGCCAGCCGCACCGGGTCGCCGTGCTCGGGGATCGCGACCTCGCTGCCGTCCAGGTGCAGGAACACCAGGCGGCGCGGCGGGCGCCCCAGGTTCTGCACGCGCGCCACGGTCTCCTGGCCCCGGTAGCAGCCCTTCTGGAGGTGCACCGCGCTGTCCAGCCAGCCCAGCTCGTGCGGGATCGTGCGGTGGTCCGTCTCGCGGCCCAGGCGCGGGCGGTGCGCCTCCACGCGCAACGCCTCGTACGCCAGCGCACCGGCCGCCGGGCCGTGCTCCCCGGCGAACGCGGACAGGTCGCCGCGCGGCAGGAACAGGTCGCGCCCGTACGGCGTCTCGCGCACCACCGTGCCCGCGGGCGCCGTGGCGATCGACCCGGCGGGCAGGTACACGACCGCGAACTCCCCGGAGCGGTCGGCGACCTCCACGCGGTAGAAGAACTTCATGCTCTCCAGGTAGCCCGTCAGCGCCTCGGCGGCGCCCGGCTCGGTGTGCAGCCATGTCGTCGCGCCGTCGTCCACGAGGTACAGCGCGTGCTCGATGTGGCCCTTGGCGGAGAGGATCAGGGCCTCGGTGGCGTGGCCGGGGGCCAGCTCCGCGACGTGCTGGGTCAGCAGCAGGTGCAGCCAGCTCAGCCGGTCGGCGCCGGAGACGGTCACCACCGCGCGGTGCGACAGGTCCACGAACCCCTCGCCCCGCGCCAGCGCGCGCTGTTCACGGAAGAGGTCCCCGTAGTGGGCGGCGACCCCGGCGTCCTGGCCTTCTGCGGCGACCGCGCCCGGCAGGGCGAGCAGCGGACTCTCGTACGACGGCATACGGACCAGCGTACGTCGTCGGCCGGGCGGTCGGCCGGTCAGCCGGCCGTGCCCCCGGCGCAGTCCGCGCAGCGGCCGAAGATCGCGAAGTGCCGCATGTCGGTGTCAAATCCGAAGCTCTCGCGCAGCCGCTCGGCGAAGGGCTCGGCGACGTCCAGGTCGGCTTCGAGCACCTTGTCGCAGTCGCGGCACATCAGGTGCAGGTGCTGGTGCCGCTCGGCGAGGTGGTACGTGGGGGCGCCGTGGCCGAGGTGGGCGTGGGAGACGAGGCCCAGCTCCTCCAGCAGCTCCAGCGTGCGGTAGACCGTCGAGATGTTGACGCCGCCCGCGGTGCGGCGTACCTCGGTGAGGATGTCCTCGGGCGTGGAGTGTTCCAGCTTGTCGACAGCTTCGAGCACCAGCTGCCGCTGCGGGGTCAGCCGGTATCCGCGCTTGCGCAGATCGGTCTGCCAGTCGGTGCTCACCACGGGACCCAGTGTAGGAGGAAGCGCGGCCTCGCCGGAAAGCCCGGCGCGGGCGCCGTCCGGGAGGGGGCACGGGCCCCGTCCGAGGGGAGGGGGCGGGACCCGTGCGAGGAGGCAACACCCATCCTGCGCCGTCGCATGTCAAGCCGCCGTAAGGACGCGCTCGAATCCCGCCGCGGACCGCGCCCCCCTCGGGCGTTGTCCCGGACGGCCGTCCGGGAGGATGCTGCCGGGGACGGGTGCGCCGGGAGAGCGCGGCGGGGCGCCTGTGGAGTACGGAAACCACCGAGAAAGGGGAGCAGACGGATGGATCTGGGTCTGTCAGGACGGGTGTACGTCGTCACCGGCGGGAGCAAGGGGCTCGGCTTCGCGACGGCCGCCGCGCTGGTCGCGGACGGCGCCCGCGTCGTGACGTCCTCGCGCGATCCGGAGAACGTGCGCGCCGCCGTCGCGCGGCTCGGCGGCGAGGGCAAGGCGGCCGGGACCGCCGCCGACCTCGCCGACCCGGAGGCGCCCGAGCGGCTGGCGGCCCTCGCGCTGGAGACCTTCGGCAGGCTGGACGGCGCGCTGATCTCGGTCGGCGGCCCCCCGCCGGGGACGGCCGCCGCCGCCACGGACGCGCAGTGGCGCGCCGCGTTCGAATCCGTCTTCCTCGGCACCGTGCGCGCCGCGCGCACCGTCGCCGGGCGGCTCACGGACGGAGGCGCGATCGGCATGGTGCTGTCCAGCTCGGCGCGCTCGCCCGTCACCGGCCTCGGCATCTCCAACGGGCTGCGGCCCGGCCTGGCCATGGTCGCCAAGGACATGGCCGACGAGTTCGGGCCGCGCGGCGTGCGGGTCTTCGGGCTGCTGCCCGGCCGCATCGCGACCGACCGGCTCGTCGAACTCGACGCGGCGGCCGGTCCCGAGGCCAGGGAGAACGCCCTGCGCACCATCCCGCTCGGCCGCTACGGGCAGCCGGAGGAGTTCGGCCGGACGGCCGCGTTCCTGCTCTCCCCGGCGGCGAGCTACGTCACCGGTACGGTCCTGCCCGTGGACGGGGGCGCGTCCCGCACGCCGTGAGGCGCGCGGGAGCGGGCGGCGGCGCGCGTCAGCGGAAGAACGCGATGCCGTCGTCCGGCAGGTCCTTGAGGTCCGCGACCCACTCGCGGGGATCGACGGACTTCTTCAGCTGCGCCGACATGGCGGGCCGCAGCGGCGTGTCCGGGGTGGCGCGCTCGGCGACCCACAGCAGGTCGCCGTTCACATAGCCGTAGAGCCGCTTGCCGCCGGTGTAGGGCGGCGCGTCCGGGATGCGGGCGATGGCGTCGGTGACGAGGTCGATCTGCGGCTTGCCCTCGGCCAGCTCGCCGTACCAGATCTCGACGACGCCCTGGTCGCGGACCATGACCACCTCGACCTGGCGGTCCTTGACGCGCCAGTACCCGTGCTCCGTCTCCAGGGGCTCGGCGCGGTTGCCCTCCGCGTCGAGCTGCCACGTCCTGGAGGAGTACTCCAGGAAGTCGCGCCCGTCGTGGGTGAAGGTCGCCTGTTGCCCGAAGTTGCAGGACTCCTCGCCGGGGCCGGTGCGCTCGGCGTTCAGGGCCGCCACGCCCGCGCCCTGCCAGGTGCCGAGGAGGAAGGCCAGCGGGACGAGGCCCGGGTGCAGGTCGGAGGGGATCTCGATCATGCGGTCAGCGCTGTCCCTGGTAGAGCTTGGCCACGACAAGCGCGGTGAACGCGGCGGTGCCGACGACCACCAGCGCCATGAGGGTGATGAAAAATGCCTCCACGGCTGCTCCTTGCGACGGTGGCGACTCGGCCAGGAAATTCACGGTCCACGGGAGAGTCTAGTCCGCGGCTTTCGGGGAAGCTCACTGAGGGTGGGCCGCTCGGCTGTCATGACATGACAGGCGGCCTTGACCGTTTTGTGATCACTGCGGCTGAACGCGTTTGGCTCGACGCGCGTCTAAGCGCGTGGAAAGGATGTGATCATGAATTGTCCGAACTGTGGCGGAATGATGCACCAGGGCCCCGCGGGGGACTGGGTCTGCGCCATCTGTGGAACGACGCGCTAGCCGTACAGCGCGGGTTACCGTGCCGTCATGGCCGAGAAACTGGTGCTCAAGGTGACGGCGGGGACTGACGCCCCCGAACGGTGTTCGCAGGGATTCACCGTGGCGGCGGTCGCCGCGGCCGCCGGAGTGGACGTGTCGCTCTGGCTGACCGGGGAGTCCGCGTGGTTCGCGCTGCCCGGCAGGGCCGCGGAGTTCGCGCTGCCGCACGCGGCACCACTGCCGGACCTGATCGCCGGAATCCAGGCGGCCGGACGGGTCACGCTGTGCACCCAGTGCGCCGCGCGGAGGGGGATCAAGGAGGAGGACGTGTTGGACGGAGTGCGCATCGCCGGGGCCCAGGTCTTCGTCAGCGAGATCATGCCCGACGGCGTGCGGGCCCTCGTCTACTGAGCAACTGCCCTTGGACTTCGACCACCGAGACAGGACGGCAGGACCGCCCGGCCGGCCGGGAACCGCCCGGGGAACGGTCCGCCGTACCAGGCCACGGCGCGGTGCGTCCGCGCCGCCCCCGGACGCCGGGTCAACGGCGGCCGGCACACGGTCCGCGCCACGGACGCGCGGAGCGGGGGAGACGGCGGAGGCCGTCCCCGGCGGCTGCCGGAGACGGCCTCCCCTCGTCGTCAGACGGCGATGGCGACCTCGGTCAGACCACCCTCCTGGGCGACGACCGTGCGGTCCACCGTCGAGCCCGGCACCAGCGCGCGGAGCGTCCACGTGCCCTCGGCCGCGTAGAACCGGAACTGTCCGGTCGCCGAGGTCGGGACCTCGGCGGTGAACTCGCCGGTGCTGTCCAGCAGCCGGACGTAGCCGTTCACCGGCTGGCCGTCGCGGGTGACCGATCCCTGGATGGTGGTCTCACCCGGCTTGATGGAGGCGGCGTCGGGGCCGCCCGGCTTCGCTCCGCACATGGCGCAGTGGTCCCTCTCGTCTGGCGGGGTTGTTCGGTGGTGGGGCGTGGGCGCCGGGGCTACTTGGCCGGGCCGGTCTCGACCGGCACGCCCACCAGGGAGCCGTACTCGGTCCACGAGCCGTCGTAGTTCTTGACGTTCGGCGCGCCGAGCAGCTCGTGCAGCACGAACCAGGTGTGCGAGGAGCGCTCGCCGATGCGGCAGTAGGCGATGGTGTCCTTGGCGAGGTCCACGCCCGCCTCCTCGTACAGCTCCTTCAGCTCCGCGTCGGAGCGGAAGGTGCCGTCGTCGTTGGCCGCCTTGGACCACGGGATGTTCCGGGCCGACGGGATGTGGCCCGCGACCTGGGACTGCTCCTGCGGCAGGTGGGCCGGCGCCAGCAGCTTGCCGCTGAACTCGTCGGGGGAGCGGACGTCCACCAGGTTCTGCACGCCGATGGCGGGCACGATCTCGTCGCGGAACGCACGGATCGAGGTGTCCTGCGGCTGCGCGGTGTACGCGGTCGCGGCCCGCGAGGGGACGTCCTCGACCAGCTCGCGCGCGTCCAGCTCCCACTTCTTGCGGCCGCCGTCGAGCAGCCGGACATCGCCGTGGCCGTACAGCTTGAAGTACCAGTAGGCGTACGCGGCGAACCAGTTGTTGTTGCCGCCGTACAGGACGACGGTGTCGTCGTTCGCGATGCCCTTGGCGGACAGCAGCTTCTCGAAACCGGCCTGGTCGACGAAGTCGCGGCGGACGGCGTCCTGCAACTCGTTCTTCCAGTCGATGCGGACGGCGTTCCTGATGTGGTTCTTGTCGTAGGCCGAGGTGTCCTCGTCGACCTCGACGAGCACGACCTTCGGGTCGTCGATGTGCTCCTGCACCCAGTCGGCGTCGACGAGGACGTCACTGCGGCTCATACGGGTTCTCCTTCGGCGATCTGGCTCTTGCGGAGGGGCGTGGCCGGGCGCGCGCGGAGGGGCCTGCCGCCGGGAGGGCGGCGGCGCGTGGCGCGGCACGGGGGGTTCGGGGGCTGGCGGTCAGCCGTCGCGGCGACAGAGCATGGCGGCGACGCGGCACAGATCCACCGCCCGTCGCTTCGTCAGTCCCCCGGCCGGGGTGCCCGCAGCCTGTCGCGTCATGCCGCCGATCGTATCGGAGCGCATGCGGCTGATGTCACCGTCTTCCCGCATAGTGAGACGCCCGCGTCTGCCATGTGGGACCGCGGCCCGCGCACCGTCAGTTCAGGACGATGTCGGCGCCCGAGACGTCGGCCCGCACGCCGTCCGCGCCCGGGGTGAGGGAGTCGAGGGTCAGACCCGCGGGCAGGCCCTCGATGCGGTGCGAGGCGTTCAGCTGCTCCCGCACGGCGGCGCTCGCGTCCACCCCCGGGATCTCGGGCAGCTCCGGGATGTCGGCCTCGTCCACGTCCAGCGTGATCGCCCCGTCGGTCACCACGAGCGAGCCGGGGATCTCGTCCAGCGTCAGCGACTGCCCGGCCACGCTGACCTGGAGCGCCAGCAGCACCTGGTCGCCCTCGCCCTGCCGGAACTCGACGGCGAAGCCGTTGTCCGCCCCGCCGAGCAGCTCGCCGTACGCGCGGGTCAGCTCCTCGTACGAGATCAGCCCGTCGCCGGTCGCCGTCCCCGCGACCACCTCGCTGAAGCTGCCGTTGATCTCCACGTCCCGCAGTTCGATGGCGAGATCGGCGACCGTGAGCGCCTGGCCGTCGACGGTGGCGTCGTACGCGTTCAGGTGCGCGTCCACGTGGTCGAGGTGCCGCCCGGCGACCTGCGTGAGGAAGGGGAAGCCCTGGATCTTCACGTCCGGCTCCTCGGCCAGCCCGTACGTGCTCTGAAGGCGCGAGGCCACCTCGCCTTCGGCGATCCCCACGGTGACGCGGTCGGCCGCGACGGCCAGCACGATCAGGATGCCGAGGATGATCGAGGTTATTCGCAGTGCGCGCATCGGGACGGGCCCCCCGGGTCAGTGGTGCAAATGCAGGTGAGCGTAATGCGTGGCGGAAGCGGGCGCCGCTGGAGGCGGCACTTGCAGCACGGCCGTTACACGCCTCCCGCACCCCTCCCACGGCTCCCGCCCGCCGGTCACAGCAGCGCGCGCGCCAGCCCGTACGCCACGGGCGCCGCGGCCGTCAGCGGCAGCGCCACACCCGCCGTGAAGTGGACGAAGCGGGACGGGAAGTCGTAACTCGCCACGCGCAGCCCGATCAGCGCCGCCACGCCGCCGCCGACGGCGAACGCCAGCGCGTCGCGGTCCGCCAGCTCCGTCAGCCCGGCCGCTGCGAGACCCGCCCCCGCCCCGGCCGCCGCGCCCAGCGCGAGCACGAAGGAGAGGAACGGCACCGGCACCGCCCGCAGCAGCGCCGCCGCGCCGACCCCGGCCGCCGTCGCCGCGACCGCGTCCCCCGACAGCCGGTCCCCGGTCAGCCCGGCCGCCGCCAGGTGGCCGCCCGCGACGATCGCCAGCACGCTGGACGCGGCGGTCGCGGTGAGCGAGTCGAGCCGCTCGTCCGCCGAGCCGCGGTGCCGCAGCTGGAGCACCAGCACCGCCATGAACCACGCGCCGAGCACCCCGGCCAGCGCCTCCGGCAGCCGGTCGTCCGGCGCCAGCAGCAGCGCGGCGTCCGCCGCGAGGCCGCCCGCGAAGGCCAGCGCGATGCCCTGCCTGGCCGGCCACATCCCGTTCAGCCGGAACCACCCGGCCGCCGTCACCAGCTGGAGCAGCACCACCGCGGGGACCGCCGCCCCCTGCCCCAGCGGCGCGGTCGCCGCCAGCAGCCCGGCCAGGACCGCCGTCAGCGCCGCGGGCCGGAAGCCCGGCGCGATGATCGGCGACCGCGCCCGGTGCCCGCGGGACGGCGCGGCGGGCGCGACGCCCGTCTGCGCGGTCACGCCGCACCCCCGGCGAACGGCGGCAGCACCTCGACGGTGCCCCCGTCGGCCAGCCGCACCTGCTCGTGCGTCCGCGCGCCGACCTGCACGCCGTCCACGAGGAACGAGCAGCGCAGCAGCACGCGCTCGAAGTCGGGCCGGTCCGCGTGCCGGTCCCTGGCCGCGGCCAGCGCTCCCGCGAGCGTCAGGGCCTCGTACCGCTCCTCCGCCGTACCCGCCGCGGCCTTCGCCGCAGCCCAGTACCGGATCGTGCCGCTGGCCATCTGGCCTCCGCCTCTCGTGTGGCTCGTGTCGCTCTCGTACCGCCGCCGTACCGCTGCCGTGCCGCCGCCGTGCCAAGCGGGGCGGCGCCGTAACGCGTACGTGACCGGCCGGTCACGCGGCGCGTGCGGCGGCGGCCCGCCCGCGCCGCACCATGATGCCGTCACCGCGCCGCGGATTCGTCCCGCGCGCACGGCGGGTTGGGGGGAGCGCCCGTCCCGATGTGATACACGCCCCTGCGCGCCGGGAAATGTTTCGGCTATGCTGCTCGGCAGGAAGGACCCGGGCGCAGACGCCATCCAGGGTCCTTTCGCGCTTTTCCGGGCAGAGCCGCTCGATCGTCCCCGCAAGGACTGAGGAAGGAAACGCCCCCGCATGAGTTCGCTGCTTCTCCTGACCAATGCCCTTCAGCCGTCCTCGCAAGTGCTCCCCGCCCTCGAACTGCTCCTGCACAACGTCCGCGTCGCGCCCGCCGAGGGCCCCGCCCTGGTGGACGCCCCCAGCTCGGACGTCATCCTGATCGACGGCCGCAAGGACCTGCCGCAGGTCCGCTCCCTCTGCCAGCTGCTCCGCTCCACCGGCCCGGGGTGCCCGCTGGTCCTGATCGTCACCGAGGGCGGCCTCGCCGCCGTCACCGCCGACTGGGGCGTGGACGACGTCGTGCTCGACACCGCCGGCCCCGCCGAGGTGGAGGCGCGGCTGCGCCTGGCCACCGGCCGCCAGCAGCTGTCCGCCGACGACAGCCCCATGGAGATCCGCAACGGCGACCTGTCCGTGGACGAGGCGACGTACAGCGCGAAGCTCAAGGGCCGGGTCCTCGACCTGACCTTCAAGGAGTTCGAGCTGCTCAAGTACCTGGCGCAGCACCCGGGCCGCGTCTTCACGCGCGCGCAGCTGCTCCAGGAGGTCTGGGGCTACGACTACTTCGGCGGCACGCGCACGGTGGACGTCCACGTGCGGCGGCTGCGCGCCAAGCTCGGCCCGGAGCACGAGGCGCTGATCGGCACCGTGCGTAACGTCGGGTACCGCTTCGTCGTTCCCGAGAAGGAGAAGCAGCAGGAGGACGAGCACGCGCGCGCGGTCACGCGTGAGGCGGAGCAGCTCGTCAAGGAGGCGGCGGCCCGGCGCAGTTGAGCCGGGTGTCCGGTGGCCGGACCCCGTATCGGGGTGGGCCGCTCCGCGCGTAGACTGCCGACCGTGGCCAAAGTGACGCGGGACGACGTGGCGCGGCTGGCGGGGACTTCGACCGCTGTCGTGAGCTATGTCATCAACAACGGTCCGCGGCCGGTGGCCGCAGCCACCCGGGAACGGGTGCTCGCCGCCATCAAGGAACTGGGCTACCGCCCGGACCGTGTCGCGCAGGCGATGGCCTCGCAGCGCACGGACCTCATAGGGCTGATCGTGCCGGACGCCAGGCAGCCGTACTTCGCCGAGATGGCGCACGCGGTGGAGCAGGCGGCGGCCGAGCGCGGGAAGATGGTCCTCGTCGGCAACTCGGACTACCGCGACGAACGCGAGGTCCACTACCTGCGGGCGTTCCTCGGGATGCGGGTGTCCGGGCTGGTGCTGATCAGCTCCGGGCTGAGCGAGCACGCCGCCGAGGAGATCGACGCCTGGGACGCGCGGGTCGTGCTGCTGCACCGGCGGCCGGACGCGATCGACGACGTCGCGGTGGTGCTGGACGACATCGGGGGCGCGCAGCGGCTTGTCCGGCACCTGCTGGCCGACCACGGCCGCCCGTATGTCGCGTGCCTGGGCGGCATGGACTCCACGCCCGAGTCGGGCGACCCGGTGACCGACCACATCACCGGCTGGCGGCAGGCGATGGCCGAGGCGGGGCTCGACACGGAGGGCAGGCTCTTCCTGTCGCCGTACGACCGGTACGGGGCGTACCGGGTCGCGCTCGACCTGCTGGCGGGGCCCGACCGGCCCCCGGCGATCTTCTGCGCGACGGACGACCAGGCGATCGGTGTCCTGCGGGCGGCGCGTGAGCTGCGCATCGACGTGCCGGGGGAGCTGGCGGTGGCCGGGTTCGACGATGTGAAGGAGGCGGCGCTCACCGACCCGCCGCTGACGACGGTTGCGTCGGACCGCGAGGCGATGGCGCGGGCGGCGCTCGACCTGGCGATCGGCGACGCGGACGAGGCCCCGGGTGACCGGGTGCGGCAGTTCCCGGTGGCACTGACGCTCCGGCGCTCCTGCGGCTGCGAGTGACACCCGCGGTCGCCTCCCCAGGGCGGGAACACTCGTTCGAGTGAAAAGGTCCCGCTAGCCTTGGATGTCCGGTCTGCCGCATGCTGAAGTGGGTGTCGAAGTTGTCGGAGGAGACCGCCATGAGTGTAGCTACCGTCCAGCAGCAAGGCAGTGACTGCAGCTGGGACGATCTTGTCAGGGGTTGGGCAGAGCTCGACGCCCCCGAGGGTTTCAAGGCGGAGATCATCGAGGGGATCATCGCTTTGTCGCCACCACCGTCGGCGCCGCATAACCACATCGCCTCGGAGCTGCATGGGCAGCTGTTCACGATGCTCGCTCGTGAGTGGGGGATCTACCAGACGCTCGGCGTGGCAGCTCCGCCACGCGACGGTCTGTTCGTCCCCGATCTCGTGGTGGCGCCCAAGGCCATCGTGAGAACGGCAGGGCTCCATGTCCCGGCCGATGTGGTCGAGCTGGTCGTGGAGGTCACCTCGCCCAGCAGCCTGCGGCACGACCGGGTGGCCAAGCCCGCCGGATACGCGGCGGCTGGTGTGCCGCTCTACCTGCTGGTGGACCCCTTCCGCGACGGCGGTCCGCTGGTGACGCTCTACGGGGAGCCGGTGGGGGACACATACGAAACGCTCGCCTCCGTGAAGTTCGGCGAGACGGTCTCCCTGCCCGAGCCGCTCGGGGTGGAACTGGAGACCGTGGACTTCGCCGTCCCGCCCGGGGGGCGCCAGGGGGCGTGATCCCCAGCGACTTCTGAGGCGGCACTCAGATTGCTCTCATCTTCGCGGCGCACAGTCGAAGACATGAGCGATCAGGAGCACGTTCACCAGCACGTCCACCAGCCGGTACCCCTCTACCCGCCGGTGCCGGGGCACGAGCCCGCCGTCGCGGGCGGGCAGCACCGGGCGAAGCGGCGCGGGCGGGCGGGCGGGCCCGTCGCGCTCGTCGCGGCGGTCGCCCTCGCGGCCGCCGCCGTGGGCGGCGGCACCGCCGCCCTGCTGGACGGGTCCGGCGGCTCCGGCGCGGCGTCGGGCAGCGTGGCCGGGACCTCGGTCGCGCGGGGGACCGACGGCACCGTCGCCTCCGTCGCCGCCGCCGTCAGCCCCAGCGTGGTCGAGATCTCCACCGGCAGCGCCACCGGCTCCGGGGTGATCCTCTCCGCGGACGGCCAGATCCTCACCAACAACCATGTGATCTCCGGGGCCACCGGCGGTTCCGGCGTCCAGGTCACCTTCAGCGACGGCTCCACCGCGACCGCCACGGTCAGCGGCACCGATCCGGACAACGACCTCGCGCTCGTCAAGGCACAGGGCGTCAGCGGCCTCCCCGCCGCGACGCTCGGCGACTCGGACAGCGTGGCGGTGGGCGACCAGGTCGTCGCCATCGGATCGCCCGAAGGGCTCACCGGCACCGTCACCAGCGGCATCGTCTCCGCGCTCCACCGCGACGTGACCGTGCCCCGCGAGGACGGCGCAGGCCAGGGCGGCGGTCAGCGCGGCGGGCAGGAGCAGTGGCCGTTCGCCTTCGGCGGCGGCCAGTACAACGGGGACGTCGGCCAGGCCACCACCACCTACCAGGCCATCCAGACCGACGCCTCGCTCAACCCGGGGAACTCCGGCGGCGCCCTCGTCAACGGCGCGGGCGAGGTCATCGGCATCAACTCGGCCATGTACAGCACCGCCCAGGACGCGGGCAGCGCCGGACTCGGCTTCGCCATCCCGTCCAACACCGCGAAGGCCGCCCTCGCCGACCTCGGTTTCCACGGCGGCACCGGCGGCACCGGATCGGGCGGCCAGGCGTGAGACCCGGGACCGGGGCGTCCGCCGATGCGAGACTTGGCCCGTGACCGACGGTTCCCGCGTGCTGATCGTGGACGACGAGCCCGCCGTGCGGGAGGCGCTGCGGCGCAGCCTCGCCTTCGAGGGCTACACGACCGAGACCGCCGTGGACGGCATGGACGCCCTGGCGAAACGGGAGGCGTTCGACCCGGACGCCATCGTGCTCGACGTGCTGATGCCCCGCATGGACGGGCTGACCGCCGCACGCCGGCTGCGTGCGGCGGGCGACCGCGTCCCCGTCCTGATGCTGACCGCCCGCGACACGGTCGGGGACCGCGTCACCGGCCTCGACGCGGGCGCGGACGACTACCTGGTCAAGCCGTTCGAGCTGGACGAGCTGCTGGCCAGGCTGCGCGCCCTGCTGCGCCGCGGCGCCTACGCGGACGGCGGTGCCGCTGGGCCGCCCGGCGCGCCGCCCCCCGGGCAGCTCGCGTTCGCGGACCTGCGGATGGACCCGGTGACCCGCGAGGTCACCCGCGGCGACCGCAGGATGGAGCTGACCAGGACGGAGTACACCCTGCTCGAACTCTTCCTCGCCCATCCGCGCCAGGTCCTCACCCGCGAGCAGATCCTCCACGTGGTCTGGGGCTTCGACTACGAGCCGTCGTCCAACTCCCTCGACGTCTACATGATGTACCTGCGCCGCAAGACCGAGGCGGGCGGCGAGCCGCGCGTCCTGCACACCGTCCGGGGCGTCGGCTACGTCCTGCGCGCGTGAGGGGCCGGGTGCGGGCGCCGTCGCTCAGGGCCCTGCCGCTGCGGTCACGGCTCGCCCTGCTGACGGCGCTGGCCGTGGCGCTGGCGGTGGCCGTGTGCGCGACGGTGGCGTGGTTCCTCGTCCGTGACCAGCTGCGTTCGTCCCTCGACGACACGCTGCGCGACAACCGCGCCGACCCGGCCGACATCATCCGCCGCGTCAACGCGGGCGACTGCTGGAAGCGCGTCGGCGAGGTGCCGGACGACCGGCGGCTGCCGTCGTTCGGCAACGTCCTCCAGGTCACCTTCGCCAACGGGGACAGCTGCATCCTCGACGGGCAGGCCACCGTGGACGTCTCGGACGCGGACGTCGCCGTCGCGAACCGGCAGCGCGTCGAGACGCTGCACGACGCGACGGGCTCGGACGGTCGCTCCTACCGTGTGCTCACCTACTCGCTGGACACTCCCATGACGTCGGGGCGCGGCGCCGCCGCCACCGTCGCCCGGCCGCTGAGCGAGGTGAACGACCCGCTGCGGTCGCTCGTCGTGGTCCTGGCGCTGGTCGCGGCCGGGGGCGCGGTGGGCGCGGCGGGCATCGGCGTCGTCCTGGCGCGCGCCGGGCTGCGGCCGGTGGACCGGCTGACCGGCGCGGTGGAGCACATCGCCCGCACCGAGGACCTGAACGTCCGCATCCCGGCGGACGGGGACGACGAGATCGCCCGGCTGTCCCGTTCGTTCAACTCCATGACCGCGGCGCTCGCCGCGTCCCGCGACCTCCAGCAGCAGCTCATCGCGGACGCGGGGCACGAGCTGCGCACCCCGCTCACCTCGCTGCGGACCAACATCGAGCTGCTCGTCCGCAGCGAGGAGACCGGGCGGCCGATCCCCGAGCCGGACCGGCGGCAGCTCCTCGCGTCCGTCACCGCCCAGCTCGGGGAGCTCGGCGTGCTGATCGGCGACCTCCAGGAGCTGTCCCGGCCCGAACGCGCGGCGGGCGCGGCGCGGCCGGACGTGATCGGCCTGCACGACGTCGTGCGGCGGGCCGTCTCCCGCGCCCGGCTGCGCGCCCACGGCATGACGCTGACGGCCGACCTCGACCCCTGGTACGTGCGGGCGGAACCGGCGGTCCTCGAACGGGCGGTGGTCAACCTGCTCGACAACGCGGTCAAGTTCGGCGCCGTCACGGAGGACGGCGAGCGCGCGGTGCGCGTCACGCTGCACGACGGCGTGCTGCGCATCCGCGACCACGGGCCCGGTATCCCGCCCGACGAACTGCCGCATGTCTTCGAACGGTTCTGGCGGGCGCCCGGGGCGCGGGCGCTCCCGGGGTCGGGGCTCGGGCTGTCGATCGTGGCGCGTGCCGTGCGGGAGAGCGGCGGGGCCGTGGACCTGCGGCCCGCGGAGGGCGGCGGGACGGAGGCCGTCCTCACCCTCCCCGGCGCCGCCTCCCCGCCCCCCGCGCCGCCCCCGGCCCCGCCGCCTCCGGCGCTGCCCCCCGCCTGACGCGGCACCGTACGCGCCGGGCGAGGGGCGGCGGTCACGAGCCGGTGGTCAGCCCGCCGGGTGGTTGGCTATGACGACCGGTGTCCGCGCTCCTTCCGCGAATCCGATGAAGCCACCCGCCAGCACGGTGTCCGTGCGGGGGTCGGTCGCCAGGTCGTACACGCTCATCCCGTACGGGTTGTCCACCGCGGGGAGGGCGGCACGCTGCCATACGCCGTCGCGCAGACGCAGGAACTCGTTGTACACACCCACCCAGAGCGTGCCGTCCGCGTACGCCACGCCGTGCACGTACTCACCGGTGACGCCGGTGTCCTCGTGCCGCCACGCCGTGCCGTCCCAGCGCAGGTATCCGTCCGATGTGGAGGTGCCGAAGACGTACAGCTCGTCCGGGGAGACGGCCGCCCCCTGGTGGACGAACCCGTCCCAGCCGGCGGGTATCGCGGCGGCCGTCCACCGGCTGCCGTTCCAGTGGTAGGCGAGCGTGTCGAAGCTGTCCGGGTCGTCGCCCAGCGCCCAGAAGTCGTTCCCCGAGGTGCCGACGACCATCTCGGTCTCCAGCGGCGGCATGGCGACGGTCTCCCAGGCCGTGCCGTCGAAGTGCACGGCCTCGCCGGTGATCGACACGAAGCCCCAGATGTCGTCGTCCGCGAACGCCCGCAGGGTGTCCACGGAGTACCGCGTGCCCGCGGCGGCGCCGGACCAGGACGTGCCGTCCCAGTGCCAGCGGTACGGCGTTTCCTGCCGGTCGAACACGGTCACGTCCGTGCAGGACACGCCTCCCACGGAGGCGATGCTGCGGCCGCGTGTCTCCGGGATCGGCGGGGTGGCGATCGTGCGGAACCCCGTCCCGTCCCAGCAGCGGAGCGGCTTCTCCTCGGCCGCGAAGAGCACGTCGCCCGACACGGTCGGCTCGGTGTACTCGTAGCCGAACTCCCCCTGGGACGTCACGTTGTCGGCGACCTCCCAGACATCGGACCGCAGCCCGGCCCCGGCGTCGGCCGTGGCGGGCGTGCCCTGGCCTGCCAGGAGGACCCCGGCGACGGACGCGGCGGCCCACAGGGCCCCTCTCCCCGGCGCTCCTCTCCTCGGTGCCGCTGTCCTCGTCGTCGTTCCCCTCGGCGTCATCTTCCTCACACCATCTCCTCTTCGGATCGGTCTCTCGGATCGGTTTCGGAAAGCGGACAGGTGTTGCGCGCGGTGGGCGGGCGCACGGACACCACCCCGTGCGGGCACGCGGAACGCAACCGTTCGCCATAGCGCGCGGTCGTCAACGAACCCGCAGGTGAAGGCCGTTGAGAGCGCCGTTCCACCGACACGCAAAAGCTAACAGGGGGGTCTGACAATCCATCGGGAACGGCCACCGGCCACCGCCCGCGGCCTCCGCTCCCGGCGGCCGCGTCAGCATCCCGTCAAGACCCCGGTACCGGACTTGACCCGCCCACGCGCCATGCCCGACCGTGGCTGTGCCCTGCCTGGGCGCCGTACCCGCGGCGTCCGGCCCGCAGCGGTACGGCACGAGTGAAACCCCGTGAGAATCGCCTTCCTGATCCACGACCTGAACGGCCCCGGCACCGCCGACCGCGCCACCGCCGACCTCGCGTCCGCGCTCGGCGCCACGCACGACGTCGAGCTGGCCGCCGTCCGCGACAGCGCCGCCACCCCCGCCCGGCACCCCCGGGCCCGCCCCACCCCCGGCGTCACGCTCGGCCCGGTCATCGACTCACGCCAGCGCGTCGCCGCCTACCTGCGCCGCACGGACGCCGACGTCGTCATCGCCACCCGCCCCACCCTCGTGCGCTGGCTCGCCGAGTACGGCCAGGACCGGTACGTCCGCATCGGCCGGCGCAGCCCCGAGCCGCACACCCGGCTGCCCGGCACGGTCCTCGCCGGGCTCGACGCGTTCGCCGCCGGCTCGGACGCGGACGCCGCCCGCCACCGCGCCGCGCTCCCCCCGGGCGCGGCCACCCGCGTCGTCGCCATCCCAGGACCCGCGCCCGCCGTCACCGTGGGCCCGGCGGCGGGCGACTCCCGCACGATCGTCGCCGCGGGCCGCCTCATCCCCGTCGGCCGCCACGAGCTGCTCATCGACGCCTTCGCCGCCCTCGCGCCCCGGCGCCCCGACTGGAACCTGCGCATCTACGGCCAGGGCCGCCTCGCCGACCGCCTCCGCCGCCGCATCGACGACCTCGGCCTGTACAACCGCGTCCGCCTCATGGGGGCCCTGCCGCCGATGGAGCGCATGGAGACCGAGTGGATCAAGGGCGCGATCGCCGCCGTCACGGCGAGCGGCGAACCGTTCGACCGCACCCTCCTCGAAGCCATGAGCTGCGGCCTCCCCGTCGTCTCCACCGACTGCCCGTTCGGCTCCGCCGGGTTCGTCACCCACGGCACGGACGGCCTGCTGGTGCCCCGGGACGGTGGCAGCGAGGGGTACGCCGACGCCCTCCTGCGCCTGATCGACTCCCCGGCCGACCGCCGCCGCATGGGCGCCGCCGCCCTGCGTACCGCCGCCGCGCACGGCCCCGCGCACGCCGCGGAACGCCTGGCCGACCTGGCCGCCACCCTGCGCCGCTCCCGCTCCCGCCGTCCCCGCCGCCCGCGCCTCCTCGTCGAGCTGCTGCACCTGCGCCCCGCGCCGCCCGCCCCCGCCGCCCCCGACGGCCGCCCCCGTGCCAGCGCCCGCTGCACCGTGACGCCCGACGGCTCGCTCACCGTCACGCTCGCGCCGGACACCCTGCCGCCCACCGGGCAGGCCGACTTCGTCGCCCAGCGCCGCGAGGACCCGGAGGGACACCGCATCCGCGTGCCCATCCGCCGCCTCCCCGGCGGCACCGGCGTGGGGATCACGCTCGACCGCGCCGCCCGCGTCCTGCCCGAAGGCCGCTGGGACTGCTACGTCGAGCCCCGCGACGAGGGACTGCGCCGCCGTATCGCCGCCGACACCATCGACGCCGCCGCCCTCGTCACCCTCGCCCCCACCGAGAACGAGCACGGCGTCTCCTGCTGGCTGCCCTACACCACCGCCGACGGCGACCTGACGCTGCGCACCTGGCTGCGCCGCGCGCACGCCGAGGTGGAACGGGTCACCGTCGCCGACGGCGCCGCGACCGTCACCGCCGTGCTCCTCGGCCCCGGCGCCCGGCGCTGCCCCGTACGGGAGGCCGAGGCCGTCGCCATCGCCCGCTCCGGCGACGGCGGCGACCTGCGCATGCCGCTGCGCGCGCTGCCCGACGGGCGCGTCGCGTTCACGTTCCCCTACGCCGACGCGCTGGCCCGCCGGACCGCCGCCGCCCGCCAGGACGTCTGGGACCTGAAACTGCGCTTCGCCACCTCAGGGCGCGGCCTGGTCCCCGTGGGCCGGATCGGCGGCGACACGATCGACCTGGCGCGCACCGACGCGTTCCCCGCCGTCGCGCTGGGGGACACGCGGCTGCGCCCGTTCTTCACCGCGCAGCACGGCCTCGCGATCGCAGCGGACGCCGTGCGCTGAGGGTCTCCTGCTGCGGCAGCGCGCAGGGGTCGCCCTCCCCTTCGTCCGCGCTGCCCAGATCCGCCATGCAGCTCTCACTGCCCGCGCCGTCCCCGTCATCCATGCCGCCGAGCAGCCGCACGGGGCCGCACGCGCCCTGCGCGCCGAGCACGTCGTACGGGTTGGCCAGCATGCAGCTCTCCAGCGACAGGCAGCCGCAGCCGATGCAGTCGGTCAGGCTGTCGCGCAGCCGCGTCATCTGGGCGATCCGCGCGTCCAGGTCCTCGCGCCAGTACGCGGACACGCGCGCCCAGTCCTCGTTGTTGGGCGTGCGGCCCTCGGGGAGGCGGTCGAGGGCGTAGCGGATGGCGCTCAGCGGCATGCCGACGTTCTGCGAGACGCGGATGAACGCCACGCGGCGCAGCATGTCGCGCGGGTAGCGGCGCTGGTTGCCCGAGGTGCGGCGGCTGGAGATGAGGCCCTGCTCCTCGTAGAACCGCAGCGCGGACGGCGCGACGCCGCTGCGCTGCGCCAGTTGGCCGATGGTCAGCTCTTTCACGATGGTGCCGGTCACCCGGTCATCGTAACGACCGACCTCAAGCGTGCTTCAAGGTCGCGCTGGGTACGGTGACCCCGACGGGGGCGGGGTGCGGCGGAGGGGGAGAACGATGGGCCGGCTGCTGGCCATCAGCGACCTGCATGTGCGCTACGGCGAGAACCGCGCCGTCACCGACCGCCTGCGGCCCTCGGCCGACGACGACTGGCTGCTCGTCGCGGGCGACGTCGGCGAGCTGTGGGACGACGTCGAGTGGGCGCTCACCACCTTCGCGGACCGCTTCGCGAAGGTCGTCTGGGCGCCCGGCAACCACGAGCTGTGGACCCTTCCCGACGACCCCGTGCGGCTCACCGGCGTGGCGCGCTACGAGGCGCTGGTCGCGCTGTGCCGGCGGCTCGGCGTCGTCACGCCCGAGGACCCGTACCCGCTGTGGGAGGGCGAGGGCGGGCCCGCCGTGGTCGTGCCGCTGTTCACGCTGTACGACTACACGTTCCGCCCCGCCGGGACGTACGACAAGGCGACCGCGCTCGCCGCCGCGGAGGCCGCGGGCGTCGTCTGCACCGACGAGTACCACCTGCACCACGACCCGTACCCCAGCCGCGACGCGTGGTCCAGCGCCCGCGTCGCCGCCACCGCCGCACGGCTCGCCGCCGAACTGCCCGACGGCGTCCCGACCGTCCTCATGGGCCACTGGCCCCTGGTCCGCGAACCCACCCGCATCCTGCGCTACCCCGAATTCGCCCTCTGGTGCGGCACCGACGCCACCGCCGACTGGCCCCGCCGCTTCCACGCCGCGACCGTCGTCTACGGGCACCTGCACATCCCCCGCCTCCTCCACCACGACGGCGTCCCCCACCAGGAGGTCTCCCTCGGCTATCCCCGCGAGTGGCAGCCGCGGCCCACCCCGCCGCGCCTGCTGGTCCCCGTCCTCCCGGCGGCGGTCGCGCCGTGACGGGCGCCGGCGGCGGGCCGCTCGCCCGGCTGCTCGGCGCGCCCGTCGAGACGGAGGAGGCGTTCACCGACCTGCCAGGCCCCGGCGGCCTCTTCCCCGAGGAGGCCGCGCACATCGCCCGCGCGGTACCCGTCCGGCGCGCCGAGTTCGCGACCGTGCGGCATTGCGCCCGTACGGCCCTGGCCCGCCTCGGCGCCCCCCGCGTGCCCCTGCTGCCCGGTGACCGCGGGGCCCCCGGCTGGCCGCCCGGCTTCCTCGGCAGCATGACCCACTGCACGGGCTACCGCGCCGCCGCCGTCGCCCGCGCCGACGCGCTGGCCTCCCTGGGCATCGACGCCGAGCCGGACGAGCCGCTGCCCGATCCCGGCATCCTGCGCATGATCTCCCTGCCGGGCGAACGCGCCCAGCTCGCCGCACTCACCGCCGAGCTGCCGCACGTGAGCTGGGAACGGCTGCTGTTCTCGGCCAAGGAGAGCGTCTACAAGACGTGGTTCCCCGTCACCGGGCGCTGGCTCGGCTTCGAGGAGGCCGAGGTCACGCTGCGTCCCGACCGCCCGGACGGCGGCACGTTCACGGCGCGCCTGCTGCCCGCCGACAGCCCGTTCCGCACGCTGTCCGGCCGTTTCGTGGCCGAAAAGGGCCTGCTGGTGACCGCGATCGCGCTGCCTCTGTGACCCCGCGCGCGACCCCCGCGTACACGCGAAGGCGCCGCGCCCCCCACGCCGTACGGGGGAACGCGGCGCCGCCTTCCAGGCTCAGCCGCCGACGACCGTGATCCGGTCCGCCGCGGGCGCGGCCAGCGGGCTGTCCGCCGTCGAACGGGCCGTCAGGTAGTCCCGCAGGGCCGCCATGTCGTCCGCGCCCACGACCGGGTTCCCGCCCTCGGCCAGCGTCGCGAAGCCGTCGCCGCCACCGGCGAGGAACGAGTTCACCGCCACCCGGTACGTCGCCCCGAGGTCCAGCGGCTCCCCGCCGACCGTCACCGAGTCCGCCACGATCCGGTCCGCCCCGGACGCCGACAGGTCCAGCGTGTACGCCAGACCGTCCGACGGCTGGAGGTACTTGGGCGCCGCCTCGTTCCCGCCCGTCACCTGCTCGCGCAGCACGCCCAGCAGCTGCTCGCCCGTCAGGTCCAGCAGGTTCACGGTGTTGGAGAACGGCTGGACGGTGAAGCCCTCCCCGTACGTCACGACGCCGTCGCCCTCGCTGCCCGACGCCGCGTACACCAGGTCGGCACGCACACCGCCCGGGTTCATCAGCGCCAGGTCGGTGCCCGGGTCGATCGACCGCGCGTGCGCCAGCTGCGCGTCCGCGATCAGGTCGCCGAGCGGGAACTCGGGTGTCCCCGCGCCCCGGCCGGCGATGTCCTCGGAGATCCAGCCGATCGGCGCGTTCGCGACCGGCGCGGCCAGCGCGTTCCACTCGCCGATCAGCCGCGTCAGCCGCGGGTCGCGCCGCTGCTCGCGGTCCACGACGCGGTTCGTGCCCTCGACGGAGGCGCGCACGATGTCGCGCGTCCGCAGGTCGTACTCCATGGTCAGCTCGGTGAACAGCCGCCCGTTGGACGCCGCCGACGTCACCAGCCGGTCGCGGCCCGCCGGGTCCGGGATCGTACAGACGTACGGCTGGTGCGTGTGGCCGGTGACCAGCGCGTCCACGCCCGCGTCCGTGCGCTCCGCTATGTCCACGATCGGGCCCGACAGGCCGCCGTCCGCGCCGTCGCAGTCGTGGTTGTACGCCGCCGTCGCCGGATAGCCGCCCTCGTGGACCAGCGCCACCACCGCGTTCACGCCCCGCTGCCGCAGCTCGCGCGTGTACCGGTTGATGGTCTCGACCTCGTCGCGGAACTCCAGGCCCTCGATGCCCGCCTGGGTCACGATGCCGGCCGTGCCCTCCAGCGTCACGCCGATGAAGCCGACCTCGATCCCGCCGACGCGCTCGATCGTGTACGGGGCGAGGATCGGCCGTCCCGTGTCCTCACGCACCACGTTGGCCGCGAGGTAGGGGAAGTCCGAGCCCTCGAACTCGCGGCCCTCCGCGTAGCAGCCGTCCACCGGGTGGCAGCCGCCGTCCTGGAGCCGCGTCAGCTCCGCCCAGCCCTCGTCGAACTCGTGGTTGCCGACGCCCGCGACGTCGAGGTCCAGCTCGTTCAGCGCCTCGATCGTCGGCTCGTCGTGGAACAGCCCGGACAGCAGCGGCGACGCGCCGACCAGGTCGCCCGCCGCGACCGTCAGCGACCTGGCCTCGCCGCGCCGCGCGGTGCGCAGCCCGGTCGCCAGGTACTCGACGCCGCCCGCCGTCAGCGTCTCGGTGGTGCCGTCCGGGTGTTCGTGCGTCAGCTGCCCGTTGGAGCCGGTGGGGGGCTCCAGGGCGCCGTGCAGGTCGTTGAGGGCGAGCAGTTGGAGATCGACGGTCCGGCCGTGGCCGTGGCCGTGACCGCCGCCGTGACCGCCGTGGCCGCGGCCCGGCGCCGCCTGCGCGGCCGGCAGGGCGACGGCGAGCGCCCCGGCGACCGCGAGCACCGCCGCCCCCGCCGTCCGCCGGAAAGTACGTGTTGCCTGCATGTGGGGTGAGTCCCTTTCGGGTCGGGCAAGCTGAGCGTCTGACATACCCATCCGCCCGGCACCCTAGTGGCTACGCGCGTAGCCCCACAGACCCCCCGGGATGACGGCGGCGTAACGGGTCGGCGAAGCCGGGGGACGCGCCGCGCCCCGATTACAGTCGTCCCCATGAGTGACGTCGTGGTGCAGGACCGGGTGACGGACGCGGAACGGGACGAGGCGCTGGCGCTCATCGAGGCGGCCGCCGGACGGGACGGGCAGAGCGCCGTCTCCGAGCAGGGCAGGCTGCTCCTGCGCGGCGGCCCGCGCGCGGGCGTGCTCCACCTCCTCCTGCGCGCGGACGACGGCACCCTGGTGGGCTACGCGCAGCTCGACGGCCGGGACGTGGTCGAGCCGCCGACCGGCGAGCTGGTCGTCCACCCCGCCCACCGGGGCAGGCGGTACGGGCGCGCGCTCGGCGCCGCCCTCCTCGCCGAGTCGGGCAACCGGCTGCGCGTCTGGGCGCACGGCGGCCACGCGGCGGCCCGTCACCTGGCCCAGTCGCTCCGGCTGACGCCGTTCCGCGAACTGCGCCAGCTCCGCCGCCCCCTGGGCGGCCTCGGCTCGGCGCCCGTGGACCTGCCGCCCGGCGTGCGCGTCCGCACCTTCCGCCCCGGCCGCGACGACGCCGCCTGGCTCGCGGTGAACGCCGCCGCCTTCGCCCACCACCCCGAGCAGGGCGCCCTCACCCAGGCCGACCTGGACGCGCGGACCGCCGAACCGTGGTTCGACGCCGGCGGCTTCTTCCTCGCCGTCCCCGACGACGACGAGGACCGCGTCCTCGGCTTCCACTGGACGAAGGTGCACGAGGCGGAGCGCCTCGGCGAGGTCTACGTCGTCGGCGTCTCGCCCGACGCGCAGGGCAAGGGCCTCGGCCGCGCCCTCACCATGGCCGGCCTGCGCCACCTGGCCGCCGACCGCGCGCTGCCCACGGCGATGCTGTACGTGGACGCGGACAACGCGGCGGCCGTGCGGGTCTACGAGAGCCTCGGCTTCCGCACGTTCGAGACCGACCTGATGTACCGCACCGAGCACTGACGCGGGCACCGGCGGCGCGTCCCGCCGCCCGCGCGCCCGGCGCGCGACCGCCCGCGGACGGCGCTGTTCATCCTGTTCACCTCTCCGACGTGCCCCGTTGGCCCGGACGGCGCGAGAATGGACGCATGACCAAGGGAGCAACCGTCCGCCCGGACACCCCCGCACTGCCCCAGCCGGTGTCGCCGGACGGCCGCACCGCGTCGCCCGCCTCGTCCGGGGGCGACGGCGGTGAGCTGCCCCCGGACCGCTTCCTCGACCGCGAGCGCAGCTGGCTCGCCTTCAACGAGCGGGTACTCGAACTCGCCGAGGACCCGGAGACGCCGCTCCTGGAACGCGTCAACTTCCTGTCCATCTTCGCCGGCAACCTCGACGAGTTCTTCATGGTCCGCGTCGCGGGCCTCAAGCGCCGCATCGCGACCGGCGTCGCGACGCGCTCCCTCACCGGCCTGCCGCCCCGCGCCGTCATCGGCACGATCTGGACCCTCGCCCGCGACCAGCTCGCCCGGGAGGCCGCCGTCTTCCGCCAGGAGGTCGCGCCGCAGCTGGCGGCCGAGGGCATCCACCTCCTGCGCTGGCCGGACCTGGACGAGGAGGAGCAGACGCGCCTCTTCTCGTTCTTCCGGAAGCGGATCTTCCCGGTCCTCACGCCGCTCGCCGTCGACCCGGCGCACCCGTTCCCCTACATATCCGGGCTCTCGCTCAACCTCGCCGTGATGGTCCGCAACCCCGCGAGCGGACACAAGCACTTCGCCCGCGTGAAGGTCCCGCCGCTGCTGACCCGCTTCATGGAGGCGTCGCCGCAGCGGTACGTGCCGGTCGAGGACGTCATCGCCGCGCACCTCGAAGAGCTGTTCCCCGGCATGGAGGTCCTGGCGCACCACGTCTTCCGCGTGACGCGCAACGAGGACCTCGAAGTCGAGGAGGACGACGCCGAGAACCTCCTCCAGGCCCTGGAGAAGGAGCTGCTGCGCCGCCGCTTCGGCCCGCCGGTCCGCCTGGAGGTCGAGGAGTCCATCGACCAGGAGGTCCTGGACGTCCTGATCCGCGAGCTGAAGATCAGCCGCGAGGAGGTGTACGCGCTCCCCGGCCCGCTCGACCTGACAGGGCTGCGCGCGATCGCCGCCCTCGACAGGCCGGAGCTGAAGTACCCCAAGTTCGTCGCCCGCACCCACCGTGACCTGGCCGAGGTCGAGTCCGCGTCGGCGCCCGACATCTTCGCCGCCCTTCGCGAACGCGACGTCCTGCTGCACCACCCGTACGACTCGTTCTCCACGTCCGTCCAGGCGTTCCTCGAACAGGCCGCCGCCGACCCCGACGTCCTCGCCATCAAGCAGACGCTCTACCGCACCTCGGGCGACTCGCCGATCGTGGACGCCCTGATCGACGCGGCCGAGTCCGGCAAGCAGGTCCTCGTCCTCGTCGAGATCAAGGCGCGCTTCGACGAACACGCCAACATCAAGTGGGCCCGCAAGCTGGAGGAGGCCGGCTGCCACGTCGTGTACGGCCTCGTCGGCCTGAAGACGCACTGCAAGCTGTCCCTCGTCGTCCGCCAGGAGGGCGACGGCCTGCGCCGCTACGCGCACGTCGGCACCGGCAACTACCACCCCAAGACCGCCCGCGTGTACGAGGACCTCGGCCTGCTGACCGCCGACCCCGAGGTCGGCGCCGACCTGTCCGACCTGTTCAACCGCCTCTCCGGCTACTCGCGCCGCGAGAACTACCGCCGCCTCCTCGTCGCGCCCCGCTCCCTCCGCGACGGCCTGGTCACCCGCATCCGCCGCGAGATCGACCACCAGCGCGCCGGCCGCCCGGCCGCCATCCGCATCAAGGTCAACTCCATCGTGGACGAGGCGGTCATCGACGCCCTCTACCGCGCCTCGCAGGCGGGCGTCCCCGTGGACGTGTGGGTGCGCGGCATCTGCGCGCTGCGCCCCGGGGTGCCGGGCCTGTCCGAGAACATCCGCGTCCGCAGCGTCCTCGGCCGCTTCCTCGAACACTCCCGCGTCTACGCCTTCGCCGCCGGGGGTGACAACGAGGTGTGGCTCGGCAGCGCCGACCTGATGCACCGCAACCTGGACCGCCGCATCGAGGTCATCGTCCGCGTCACCGACCCCGGCCACCGCGCCACCCTCGGCCGCCTCCTGGCCACCGGCATGTCGGACGGCTCCGAGTCCTGGCACCTCGACGCCGAGGGCGACTGGACGCGCCACGCGCACGACGCCGACGGCCGCCGCCTCGTCAACGTCCAGGAGGCCCTGATCGACGTGCGGAGGAAGCGCCGTGCCGCCGGCGACTGACCCGGGCCCCGGCCGGGAGCCGCAGCCGATACGCGCGGCGGGCTGCGTCCTGTGGCGCAGGGCGGCCGGCGGCGGCATAGAGGTCGCGCTCGTCCACCGCCCCAAGTACGACGACTGGTCGCACCCCAAGGGCAAGCTGGACGACGGCGAGCCCCACGCCGCCGCGGCCGTCCGCGAGGTCCGCGAGGAGACGGGCATGGACTGCGTCCTCGGCCGCCCCCTGCCCGCCGCCCGCTACCTGACGGAGGGCGGCCGCTCCAAGGTGGTGCGCTACTGGACGGCCGAGGCCGTCCGCGGCCGCTTCGAGCCGAACGACGAGGTGGACGCCGTCGTCTGGCTCGCCCCGCCCGAGGCGCGCGTCCGCCTCACCGGCGAGCCGGACCGTACGCTCCTCGACGAGGCCCTGGTCACGCTGCCGCCGGTCCGCTGAGCGGCGCCAGGGCCGCCCACGCCACTGTCACCTCGCCCTGCCGCCACCGCCCCGGGCCGTCGAGCACCGGCCAGTCGCCCGCCAGCGTGCCCACGGCGCGCAGCCACCGCTGCCGCGCCCCCAGCGGCGCGTACGGCGCGGCGGCGGCCCAGGCGCGGTCGAAGGCGCGCAGGAACGCGTGCACCGGCTCGCCCGGCACGTTCCGGTGGATCAGCGCCTTGGGGAGACGCTCGGCCAGGTCGGACGGCGTGCCCAGCGAGCCGAGGCGCGCGGCGAACGTCACACTGCGCGGCCCCTCCGCGCCGAGCGCCACCCACACGTGCCGCCGCCCGATCTCGTCGCACGTCCCCTCGACCAGCAGCCCGCCAGGCGCCAGCCGCCCGCACAGCCGCGCCCACACGGCGGGCACGCCGTCCTCCGGGTACTGCCGCAGGACGTTCGCCGCCCGGATCAGCAGCGGCCGTTCCCCGCCCGGCAGCGGCACCTCGAAACCGCCGCGGACGAACGCGAGCCCGTCCCGCGCGTACGGCAGCGCCGCCGCCACCCGCTCCGGGTCGATCTCCACACCCGTCACCCGCACGTCACCCCGCACGCGCCGCAGCCGCTCCAGCAGCTCGACGGCAGTCCACGGCGCGGCCCCGTACCCCAGGTCCACGGCCCGCGGGGGAACGGGGGCGCGGCGCAGCGCCGGCCCGTGCGCGGCGGCGATCCAGCGGTCCATGCGGCGCAGGCGGTTGGGCCCCGTCGTCCCCCTGGTCACGTTCCCCTCCGGCATGCGCGTGAGCGTAGCCCCCGCGCCCGGCGGGCACCTGCGGTGGACGGGAGCGCGGCCCGCCGGGCGGGGTGGGCACAATGGAGTGCGGTGCCCCCGGCTGACTGGTCGCACCCGCCGAGGAAGGGAAGAGCCGTGCCACAGGTCCGCCGCGTCGCGATGCTGAGCGTGCACACCTCGCCGCTGCACCAGCCGGGAACGGGGGACGCCGGGGGGATGAACGTCTACATCGTCGAGCTGTCGCGGCAGCTCGCGCGGCTCGGCGTCGAGGTGGAGATCTTCACGCGCGCGACGGCCGGGGACCTGCCGCCGTCGGTCGAGCTGGAGCCGGGCGTGCTCGTGCGGCACGTGGACGCGGGGCCGTACGCGGGCCTCAGCAAGGAGGAGCTGCCCGCGCAGCTGTGCGCGTTCACGCACGGCCTGATGCGCATCTGGGCCGGCCGCAGGCCCGACCACTTCGACCTCGTCCACTCGCACTACTGGCTGTCCGGGCACGTCGGCTGGCTGGCGGCCGAGCGGTGGGGCGTGCCCCTCGTGCACCAGATGCACACCATGGCCAAGGTGAAGAACGCCGCCCTCGCCACCGGCGACAGCCCCGAACCGGCCGCGCGGGTCATCGGCGAGACGCAGATCGTCCGCGCCGCCGACCGGCTGATCGCCAACACCGCCGAGGAGGCCGCCGACCTCATCCGCCACTACGACGCCGACCCGCTGCGCACCCTCGTCGTCCACCCCGGCGTCAACCTCGACCGCTTCCGCCCGGCGGACGGCCGCCGCGCCGCGCGCGCACGCCTCGGCCTGCCGCAGGACGCGCTGGTGCCGTTGTTCGCCGGGCGCATCCAGCCGCTGAAGGCGCCCGACATCCTGCTGTACGCCGTGCGGCACCTGCTGGACGAGGACCCGTCGCTGCACGAACGGCTGGTCGTCCCCGTCGTGGGCGGCCCGTCCGGCTCGGGGCTCGCCAGGCCGGAGCGCCTTCAGAAGCTCGCCGCCCGTCTCGGCCTCACCGACCTGGTGCGCTTCCGCCCGCCGGTGACGCAGGAGGCCCTGGCCGACTGGTACCGGGCGGCGAGCGTGCTGGTCATGCCGTCGTACAGCGAGTCGTTCGGCCTGGCGGCGGCGGAGGCGCAGGCGTGCGGCACCCCGGTCGTCGCGGCGGCGGTCGGCGGCCTGCCGGTCGTCGTGCGGGACCGCGCGACGGGCTTCCTCGTGGCGGGCCACGACCCGGCCGCGTACGCGCGGGCGCTGCGCCGCTTCGTGGACGAGCCGCACCTGACCGAACGCCTCGGCGCGGCGGCGCGCGAGCACGCCCGCGGCTTCGGCTGGGACGCGACGGCCGCCGACACCCGCACCGTCTACCAGACGGCCCACGAGTCACACCGCTTCACCCACCCGGCCACCGGCTGACTAGCATCGGGGCCATGTCCGCACCCGATGCCGAATCCGCGCGGGCCGTCGAAGAGGCGCTGGACGCGTGCGGTGCGCCGTGGGAGAGCCCGGCCGCCGGGCACTACGTGGTCTCCCTCCCCGGCACCCGCAAGCTGTCCACCACCTGCTCCCTCGTCCTCGGCCGCCACACGCTGTCCGTCAACGCCTTCGTCATCCGCCGCCCGGACGAGAACCACGATGCCGTCCACCGCTGGCTGCTCGAACGGAACACGCGGCTGTACGGCGTCGCGTACGCGATCGACCGGCACGGCGACGTCTACCTCGCCGGCCGCCTCCCGCTGTCCGCCGTCACCCCCGCCGAGATCGACCGTGTCCTGGGCACCGTGCTGGAGAACGCGGACGGCGCGTTCAACACCCTGCTCGAACTCGGCTTCGCGACCGCGATCAGGAAGGAGTACGCCTGGCGCGTCGCGCGGGGCGAGTCCACCCGCAACCTGGACGCGTTCGCGCACCTCACACGCCCTGCCGGATGACGGGGTCGCTCCGCCGCCCGCCCGCCGCGCCGTCTACCCTCGGCACCATGGCCGACTCACCGTACAAGCTGATCCTCCTCCGCCACGGCGAGAGCGAGTGGAACGCGAAGAACCTCTTCACCGGCTGGGTGGACGTCAATCTGAACGACAAGGGCGAGAAGGAGGCGGTCCGCGGCGGTGAGCTGCTGAAGGACGCGGGCCTGCTCCCCGACGTCCTCCACACATCCCTCCTCAAGCGGGCCATCCGCACCGCCAACATCGCCCTCGACGCCGCCGACCGCGCCTGGGTTCCGGTCCGCCGCTCGTGGCGGCTGAACGAGCGCCACTACGGCGCGCTCCAGGGCAAGGACAAGGCGGCGACGCTCGCCGAGTTCGGCGAGGAGCAGTTCATGCAGTGGCGCCGCTCCTACGACACGCCCCCGCCGGTGCTGGAGGACGGCGCCGAGTGGTCGCAGAGCGACGACCCGCGCTACGCCGCGATCCCCAGCGAGGTCCGCCCGCGCACCGAGTGCCTGAAGGACGTCGTCATCCGCATGCTGCCGTACTGGTACGACGGCATCGTCCCCGACCTGAACGCGGGCCGCACCGTCCTGGTCACCGCCCACGGCAACAGCCTGCGCGCCCTCGTGAAGCACCTCGACCACGTCTCGGACGACGCCATCGTCGGCCTCAACATCCCGACCGGCATCCCCCTGCTCTACGAGCTGGACGCCGACTACCGCCCCCTGACCCCCGGCGGCCGCTACCTCGACCCCGACGCCGCCAAGGCCGCCATCGAGGCCGTCAAGAACCAGGGCAAGGGCAAGAAGTAGCGCACCTCTCGGGCTGCGCCCTCTGTCGGCGGCTTTCCGTCGGCAGAGGCGTGGTCACGGTGCGTGGCCGACGGAGGACCGTGACCGCTCGCCGACGCTCCCCTGTCCGCGCTGGTACTTCGATTGTTCGTACTGCTCCAGCCACTTCCTGCTGCTGCGCCACGACCCGTCTCCCGCCTTGACGGCTCTCAGCCTGCCGCGGTTCGCGGCGACCCGGAGGGCGTTCTCGGAGATCCTCTCGGTCGCCAGCGCCGCCAGCGGTACGAGTTTCACCGGTCCCGCGGCGGCGGGCAGGACGAAGCGGTAGAGGTTCGTCGTCACGCTCCGCGCGATCAGTTCCGCGAGGGGGCCGTCCTCCCCCTTGCCGGCGCGCTGCATCGCCCGCAGGTACTTGTCCCGGTCCCGCTTGTAGATGATGGCCGGTGGGTAGCCCATGCGGCCGAGGAGCAGGTTCAGCACCAGCCGTCCCGTCCTGCCGTTGCCGTCGGGGAACGGGTGGATCTGTGCGAATCGGTTGTGCAGGCGGGCCAGCTTCTCGGGTACGGAGACCTCACCGTCCTGCCGGCGCAGCCTCTCCGCGTTTGTCACCCAGTCGTGGAGGAGGTGATCGACCTCGGTCCACGGGGGAGGCCGCATGCCTCCGCCGAAGGCGGCGATCTCGTGGCGGCGGAAGTTGCCCGGGTTTTCGGAGCCGGAGGCGTCCGGGTGAGGCTCCACCGTCCAGACCGGCGTCATGAGGACGTGGTGGATGTTCCGCACCTCCTGGACCGTGACGATCGAACCGTCCGTCCAGTCGCCCGGTTCCAGGGCTTGGCCGTAGACCCACGTGGCGGCGTCGCCCTAGCCCCGCACCTCCATGTAGTCGCGGAGGGGTTTGGCACCCACGGCCTTGCCGTCCTCAAGGAGTCTCGCCACTTCGCGCAGCACCAGCGTGTTGCCCTGAAGCGCGGTGCTGTTGTGGGCTTCCTCGTGCCACAAGTCGGACCAGATGTCCTCGGCCTCGGCAGGCGTGGGCAGGCCGCCGAAGCGGTCCCGGAGCTCGCGTATGGCCTCGTCCATCGCCTGGTAGACGCTCGCCCGGGATGGCCTGCCCACTGTTCGCCTAACCGGACCGAACACATCCCAGAATTTGTTCGCCTCAGCGAGAAGAAACCGTTCCGAACAAATCTGCCGCGCCACCCTCCGGGGACGGGGGCGTTGTCGCTGGTCCGGGGGGTGCGGGTGCTGGAAATTCTGCCGTGTGCCGTCGCCGACCGCTTAGGCTCGACGGTATGACCGACACGCTGGCGCCCCGCGACTGGATGCTGCCCAGCGCGCTGCTGCACGACGGAGGTCACGTCCCGGGGCAGCACGTACGGCGCACGGGCCGTGACTGGCTCGTGGACTGCGCGCTGTTCGCGTGGGCCGTCGCCCTGTGGGTCCTCACGCTGTTCACGATGCCTGAGGTGGACTTCCTGCCGCACTGGCTCGTGGCCATGGACGCCCCGCTCGGTGCCCTGGCCTGTATCGCCCTGTGGTGGCGCCGCCGCTATCCGCTCGCCCTGGCGATCGCGCTGATACCCATCGCCGCCGTCTCGACCACTGTCTTCGGCGCGCTGGCCGTCGTCATCCTCAACCTGGGACTGCGCGTCCACCGCCGTACGGCCTGGGCCGTCCTGGCCGCGCACATCGCGCTGGGCCTGCCCTACAGCATCCTCACCGCGGGCGATCGCGCTCCCGACTGGACGACGATCTCCTTCATCCTCGCCTACTACCTCTTCTTCTACGCGTGGGGCGCCGCCGTCCGGGCCAAGCGGCAGCTCGTCACCCGCCTGCGGGCGGACGCCCAGCGCGAGCGCGCCGAGCACGCGCGCCACCTCGCCGACGTCCGCAGGGCCGAGCGCGAGGCCATCGCCCGCGAGATGCACGACGTCCTCGCCCACCGGATCTCGCTGCTGTCCGTCCACGCGGGGGCCCTCGCCTACCGCACGGACGCCAAACAGTCCGGCGCGGCCCCGCTGTCGGACGCGGAGATCAGCTCCAGCGCCCAGCTCATCCGCGACACCGCGCACCAGGCGCTCGAAGAGCTGCGCGACGTCCTCACCGTCCTGCGCGGCAGCGCTCAGGGCACCGAGGGCCCGCAGCCCGGCGTCGCCGACCTGCACGCCCTCGTCGCCGAGGCCGAACGCGCCGGGCAGCGCGTCACCGTCGTCCGCGACGACGACGCGGGCGCGGCGCGGCTGCGCGGCCCGGTGCAGCGCACGGTCTACCGCGTCGTGCAGGAGGGCCTGACCAACGCGCGCAAGCACGCGCCGGGCGCGCCCGTCACCGTCACCCTCTCCGGCGGCCGCGACCGCGGCCTGACCGTCGCCGTGCGCAACGGGCTCACCGGCCGCGGCGACCGCCCCATCCCCGGCGCCGGGGCGGGGCTGACGGGCCTGGAGGAACGGGTCGCGCTCGACGGCGGCACCCTGCGCCACGGCGCCTCGGCAGGAACGTTCACCCTCGTCGCCGAGCTGCCCTGGGCGGAGCCGGCCGCGCCCGCGCGCCCCGCGGACGCGCAGGACAGGGCCGGCTCCGCCACGGCTCAGCCGCAGTTGCCCCCGCACTGACATCCAGAGCCCGACTGGCACCCGCAGCCGCACCCCGACGCGCAGCCGCAGCCGCTCAGCAGCGGCAGCGGACGGCGGTCCTTCGGCGTGACGGGCGCGGGCACGGGGATCGGCGCGGGTGAGGCCGGTGACGCAGCCATGGGACCCTCCTCGGAAACGGACACGGCGGAAATGGACACGGCGGAGCGGCGGGACCGGAACGGGCCCGTCCCGCGTCCCATTGGACGCCGCCACGGCCCCCCGCCGTCAACCGCGCGCGACGGGGCGCGCGGTCGCACCGGCGGCTCAGACCGTCGGGTCGGGCTCCGGCGAGAACTCGTCCGCGTGCTCACCCGTCACCAGGTACACCATCCGCCGCGCGATCGACACCGCGTGGTCGGCGAACCGCTCGTAGTACCGGCCGAGCAGCGTCACGTCCACCGCCGTCTCGATGCCGTGCTTCCACCGCTCGTCCAGCAGGTGGCTGAAGAGCGTCCGGTGCAGCGAGTCCATCTCGTCGTCGTCCTGCTCCAGCTGCATGGCCAGGTCCACGTCCTTGGTGATCAGCACCTCGGTCGCCTTCGCCATCAGCCGCTGCGCCAGCTGCCCCATCTCCAGGATGGTCGCCGACAGGTCGCGCGGGACGGCCGAGTCGGGGAAGCGCAGCCGCGCCACCTTGGCCACGTGCTGGGCCAGGTCGCCGCACCGCTCCAGGTCGGCGCTCATCCGCAGGCTGGTGACGACGATCCGCAGGTCCGTCGCGACCGGCTGCTGGCGCGCGAGCAGGGCTATCGCCGCGTTCTCCAGGTCGCGGTGCATCTCGTCGACCTTGCTGTCCGCGGCGATGACGCTCTCCGCCAGCTTCAGGTCGGCGTCCAGCATCGACGTCGTCGCCCGGCCGATCGCCGAGCCGACGAACCTCGCCATCTCCACCAGGCTGTCGCTGACCGCGTCGAGTTCCTCGTGATACGCGTCACGCATTTGACCGTTCCGTCCCTTCCGAGCCCACCGGGCTGCTTCGCTCACACTCTCGGGTCCAGCTCGCCCCCGCGGGCCCGGCCCCCACACTCCGGCCGGAAAGCGGCCGTTCCCGCCCCGCCAAGTGAACCGTCGTTGTCGCCAAAGTGAACTCTCACCGGCGTCCGGACGAGCATCTCCGTCCGGCCCTGTGGTTCACCGCCACACCGCGCATAACCTGAGCATATGGACGTGAACGCGGCGGTCGCCGCAGTGGCGGCGATCGCCGGTCTGTGCACCGGCGTCATCGCCATGCTGGCATTCCGGCTCAGCGAGCGCGAGCGTACGCGTCCGCCGCGCGACACCCAGCAGGCGGAAGCCACCCTTCCGCCCGGCGTCGACACGGTCCTGTCGGTGCTCCGCTCCTCGGCCGTCGTGCTGGACGAGGGGGACGGCGTCGTCAAGGCCAGCTCGGCGGCGTACGCCCTGGGCCTGGTCCGCGGCGGCCGCCTCGCCGTCGAGCCCATGCTCAGGATGGCCAGGGACACGCGCCGTGACGGCGAGATCCGCCAGGTGGAGCTGGACCTGCCCCGGCAGACCCGGGCCGGCCGCCCCGACGTGCTCGCGGTCTCGGCGCGCTCGGCGCCGCTGGGCGCGCGGCTGGTCCTCCTGCTCGTCGAGGACCTGACCGAGGCCCGCCGCATCGAGGCGGTGCGCCGCGACTTCGTGGCGAACGTCAGTCACGAGCTGAAGACCCCGGCCGGGGCGCTGTCCCTGCTGTCCGAGGCGGTGCTCGACGCCGCCGACGACCCGGAGGCCGTCGTCCGCTTCGCCGGCCGCATGCAGAACGAGGCGACGCGCCTCACCAACCTCATCCAGGAGCTGATCGACCTCTCCCGCGTCCAGGACAACGACATGCTCGCCACCGCCGAGCTGGTCCCGGTCGAGGAACTGGTCACCGAGGCCATGGACCGCTGCCGCCAGCAGGCGGTCAGCAAGGGCATCACCGTCGCCTCGGGCGGCACCGCCGGCCTCACCGTCTGGGGCAACCGCGGCCAGCTCGCCGCGGCCCTCGGCAACCTGGTCGAGAACGCGGTCAACTACAGCCCGCCCCACACCCGGGTCGCCATCGCCGGCTCCCGCGCCCCCGGCCGCCAGGGCGAACTCGTCGAGATCGCCGTCACCGACCAGGGGATAGGGATCACCGAGCACGACAGGGAGCGCATCTTCGAGCGCTTCTACCGCGTGGACCCGGCGCGCTCCCGCGCCACCGGCGGCACCGGCCTCGGCCTCGCCATCGTCAAGCACGTGGCCGCCTCGCACGGCGGGGAGGTCATCGTGTGGAGCGCCGAGGGCCAGGGCTCCACCTTCACGCTTCGCCTGCCGGACCCCGGCAGCGCGCAGGAACGCCGCCTCGCGGCCCGCCGTGAACGCGACGGACTCGGCGGCACACTCCACGAACCGGCGGAGTTCCCCGACAGCGCCGACACGGACGTCGCCGCGGACGTGGACCCACAGCCGCACGCCACCCGCACCAACGATCCCGCCCGGGAGGCCCTCCCGTGACCAGAGTGCTCGTCGTCGAGGACGAGGAGTCCTTCAGCGACGCCCTGTCGTACATGCTCCGCAAGGAGGGCTTCGAGGTCGCCGTCGCGGCGACCGGGCCCGACGGGCTGGACGAGTTCGAGCGCAACGGCGCCGACCTCGTCCTGCTCGACCTCATGCTGCCGGGACTGCCCGGCACCGAGGTCTGCCGGCAGCTGCGCGGCCGTTCCAACGTCCCCGTCATCATGGTCACCGCCAAGGACAGCGAGATCGACAAGGTCGTCGGTCTTGAGATAGGCGCGGACGACTATGTGACCAAGCCCTTCTCGTCCCGCGAGCTGGTCGCGCGCATCCGCGCCGTCCTGCGCCGCCGCGGCGAGTCGGAGGAGGAGAGCCCCGCCGCCCTGGAGGCCGGCCCGGTCAGGATGGACGTGGACCGGCACGTCGTCACGGTCTCCGGGCGGAAGGTCGACCTGCCGCTGAAGGAGTTCGACCTGCTGGCGATGCTGCTGCGCAACGCCGGGCGCGTCCTCACCCGTATGCAGCTGATCGACCGCGTCTGGGGCGCGGACTACGTCGGCGACACGAAGACGCTCGACGTCCACGTCAAGCGGCTGCGCGCCAAGATCGAGCCGGACCCGGGCGCGCCGCGCTACCTGGTGACGGTCCGGGGCCTCGGCTACAAGTTCGAGCCGTAAGGACGCCCGGGGCGTACGGGTGAGGGGCGGGTCCGTCACGACGGACCCGCCCCTCACCCCTGTACCGCAGACTGCTGACCGTTGGTGCCTCAGTCGCCGACGGCGGGGCCGTCCGACTCACCGGTGACCGGCTCGTCGCCGTTCGCGTCGTCGGTGCCCTCGGCCTGGTCCTCCTCGGCGGGCTCACCGGTCTCGCCGGTCTCCCCGGCCTCGTCGCCTGCCTCGGCCTCCTCGTTCGGCCCGGCGTCCGGGTCCACCCCGGGGATGTCGCCCGACTCCTCGGAGGCGGCGGGGGAGGGGCCCCAGTCGGCGTAGTGCTCGTACGCCTCGCCGTCGGACACGACGGTCGCGCGCAGCTCGATGTCGCCGGTGTCGCTCAGCACGAAGACGACGCGCTGCGCGTTGCCGAGCGCGACGTCGGAGCCGCTCGGGTCCTGGATGACGACGGCCGGGTTGCCCTCGCCGCCGAGCGCCACCGAGCCGTGCGCCGGGACGACCACGCGGCCCTCGCCCTCGGCGGGCGTCAGCTCGGCGGACGTGCCGGAGTCCGGCAGCTCGACGGATTCGAGGACCTGGTCCTCGTCGCCGTCGTTGAACAGCCGCGCGGAGACGGCGGCCGGTCCCTCGTCCGGGTCGGGCAGGATGACGTTGACGTTCTGGACCTTGATGTCCTCCACATGGGCGGACGCGTTGTCCGGGCGGATCTTGCCGGTGTCGGCGTCGTGCCCGGCACCGCAGGCCGTCAGCCCGGCGATCGAGAACGCGAAGAAGGCGGCGGCCACGCCGCGTCGAAGGCTGCTGCTCACGGCGGCGGCACTCTCCTCGGAGGGTCAGGATGATCTCTCAGGGGGTCAGCGTACCGACCGCTCCCCGGCGTGCCGCATCCGGCCCACCCGCAGGGAGTGTCCGGTAATTGGCCGCTTTCCGACGCCGTCCAGGTGATCAATTCTTCGAGCCTTGCACACGTACGCGAAGGCATTCTGTCAACCGGGACAAAACGGACGGCTTTCCATGGGTGACGGAACTTCTTCACGCGCTCCCGTGCATAGCGGCGCGAACTGCGCGGACCGCCGAACCGCCCTCCGACCTGCGCATACCCGCCGCCGAGACCGCCCCGCAGCATGCCGCGGGTGCCCTTGTCAACCCCCGAGATATGGTCTGACCTGCGAAAACGTCATTCAAAGGGCTCCCTTCCCGTGTTAGCATGGAGAGCCACGGAAGGGGTACCTGTCACATGACGTTCAAGGTTGGCGACACCGTGGTCTATCCCCATCACGGGGCCGCGACGATCGAGGCCATCGAAACCCGCCCGATCAAAGGCGTGGACAAGATCTACTTGGTGCTGAAGGTCGCCCAGGGTGACCTGGAAGTGCGCGTGCCGGCGGAAAACGCCGAGCTCGTCGGTGTGCGCGATGTGGTTGGGCAGGACGGTCTGGACCGGGTCTTCGAGGTGCTCCGCGCGCCGTACGCCGAGGAGCCGACCAACTGGTCCCGCCGGTACAAGGCGAATCTCGAAAAGCTCGCGTCCGGCGATGTCATCAAGGTGGCCGAGGTCGTCCGCGACCTGTGGCGCCGTGAGCGTGAGCGCGGCCTGTCCGCGGGCGAGAAGCGGATGCTCGCCAAGGCCCGGCAGATCCTGGTCAGCGAGCTGGCGCTCGCCGAGGCCACCAACGAGGACAAGGCCGAGTCCCTTCTGGACGAGGTTCTCGCTTCCTGAGAGCGAAAGCCCTGGAAACGGAGTTCACGCCGGATCGGGCAGCGCCCGGACGTGTATCGGGGTCCGATCGGCGGGCGCGTCGAAAACGTCCGCGGAGCGGTACTCGATCGCGTGATCCAGCGGGATCACCGGACCGTCGCCGATGATCGCGAGATCATCCTGTGATCATCGACCGGAGATCACCGTCCTCCCACTCCAGAATGGCGTCCGCTGGAAATGAGTGCCCGACCGGGTGACGTGCGCGTGCATCTTTTCCGAACAACGCACGACGACACACCGGACGCGTCTCACGTTCAGCGTTCTCCCGCATTGCCGCAGCGCCCGAAAGGCATTCCCGGTGCCACGCGGGCGCTGTGGCATGTAAGGCCGTGCCAGGTGAAAACACGGCGTGCGGCGGAGGTGTTCCGGCCGGAAAAAGCACCGGAATGCCTCACTGCCATCGGCGGTGATGCTCTCGCTGCCGCCGTGTGCCGGTCCCTCAGGGCCGACTCGACCGGGACGTCACGGAAGGGTCCGATCGGGCCGCGTCCGGCACGCTGAGGCCATACCCACCACCGCCCCGCGAACAAACCTGCATACCTGGGCAATGTCAGAGATCACACCCCCGTCCGGCGCGATTCCGCGCACCGCAGCCGTCATCCCGGCCGCAGGCCTGGGCCTCCGCCTCGGCGGCGGCACCCCCAAGGCCCTGCGCGAGCTGGGCGGGACGCCGATGCTCGTCCACGCCGTGCGCGCCATGGCGCGCGCCCGCGCCGTCTCCCTGGTCGTCGTCGTGGCGCCGCCCGACGGCGTCGGCAAGACCCGCTCCCTGCTCGACGAGCACCCCGCGCCGCCCGGCGTGACGCAGCTCGTCGTCGCGGGGGGCGCCACACGGCAGGAGTCCGTGCGCCTCGGCCTCGCCGCGCTGCCCGAGGACGTCGGCGTCGTCCTCGTCCACGACGCGGCGAGGCCGCTGGTGCCCGTCACCACGGTGGACGCCGTGGTGGAGGCCGTGCGCGCCGGGGCGCCCGCCGTCGTGCCCGCGCTGCCCGTCACCGACACGGTCAAGCAGATCGCCGTGCCCGCCGTCGCGGGCGAGCCGGAGCCCGTCGTGGCGACGCCCGACCGGGCGCTGCTGCGCGCGGTCCAGACGCCGCAGGGCTTCGACCGCGCCACGCTGGCCGAGGCCCACGCCGCGCACGCCGCCGGCGGCGACGCCACCGACTGCGCCGGGCTCGTCGAACGGCTCGGCGTCCCCGTCGTCCTCGTGCCGGGGCACGAGGAGGCGTTCAAGGTCACCCGTCCCCTCGACCTCGTGCTCGCCGAGGCCGTCCTCGCCCGCCGGAGGCCCCCGTCATGACCGACAGCCCAGCTCACCCCGTGCTGCCGCGCACCGGGATCGGCACGGACGTGCACGCGTTCGAGGCGGGCCGCGCCCTGTGGTGCGCCGGGCTGCGCTGGCCGGACGCCGCGTACGGGCTCGCCGGGCACTCGGACGGCGACGTCGCCGCGCACGCCGCCTGCGACGCCCTGTTCTCCGCCGCCGGGCTCGGCGACCTCGGCGCGCACTTCGGCACCGACAGGCCCGAGTGGGCCGGCGCCGCCGGGACGGCGCTGCTCGCCGAGGCCGCCCGCATCGTCACGGCGGCCGGGTTCACCATCGGCAACGTCGCGATCCAGGTCATCGGCGTCCGCCCCAAGATCGGCACGCGCAGGGCGGAGGCGCAGGCCGCGCTGTCGGCCGCCGCGGGCGCGCCGGTCTCCGTCTCGGGCACGACCACCGACGGGCTCGGCCTCACCGGCAGGGGCGAGGGCCTCGCCGCCGTCGCGACCGCGCTCATCGTTCCATCGAGTTGAGCGTTCCGCCGGGCCGGCGGCGCGGCGGCGCGCACGAGGCGCCGCCCACCGGGTATACGGCGTAGCGGACGAAGCCAGCACACGCACGTACAGGAAGGCACAGCCGTGTCCCTCGCACTCCCCGAACCCCTCAGGTCGGCGCTCGACCAGCCGACGGTCGTCACCATCGCCACCATCCAGCCCGACGGGTCGCCGCAGGTGAGCCCCGTGTGGGTCGCCCGGGACGGGGACGACCTCCTCGTCTCCACCACGGTCGGCCGCCGCAAGGAGCGGAACCTGCGCCGCGACCCGCGCGCGACCGTCACCGTCCTCCCGCCGGAGAACCCGTACGCGTACGCCGAGATCCGCGGCACCGTGACGCTGGCCACCGAGGGCGCCGAGGAGCTGATCGACACCCTGTCCCGCAAGTACACGGGCAAGTCCTACGCCGAGTTCAACCCGGCGTCCGCGCAGGACGATCCCCGGGTCGTCGTGCGCGTCACGCCGACCCGGATCAACGGGCAGGGGATCGTCTGACAACCGGTGCCGCGGGCGTCCCACCGGCGCCCCGGCGCCCACTACTCTTGAGGCGTGACCATTCGCCTGTATGACACCAGCGCCCGGCAGATCCGTGACTTCACCCCGGCCCTGCCGGGCTGCGTCTCGATCTACCTGTGCGGCGCGACGGTGCAGGCGGCCCCGCACATCGGGCACGTGCGGTCGGGGGTCAGCTTCGACATCATGCGCCGCTGGTTCGCGCACCAGGGGTACGACGTCACGTTCGTGCGCAACGTCACGGACATCGACGACAAGATCATCGTCAAGAGCGCCGAGCAGCGCCGCGCCTGGTGGGCCCTCGGCTACGAGAACGAGCGCGCCTTCGACACCGCGTACGCGCTGCTCGGCTGCCTGCCGCCCACGTACCAGCCGCGCGCCACGGGCCACATCCCGGAGATGACCGCCATGATGGCCGCGCTGATCGAGCGCGGCCACGCGTACGCGGCGGACGGCAACGTGTACTTCGACGTCCGCTCCTTCCCCGGCTACCTCCAGCTGTCCAACCAGGACCTCGACCACCTGCTCCAGCCCGAGGGCGAGGGCGAGACCGGCAAACGGGACCCGCGCGACTTCGCCCTGTGGAAGGCCGCCAAGCCGGGCGAGCCCAGCTGGGACACCCCCTGGGGGCCGGGCCGCCCCGGCTGGCACCTGGAGTGCTCGGCGATGGCGCACAAGTACCTCGGCCCGGTCATCGACATCCACGGCGGCGGCATCGACCTGGTCTTCCCGCACCACGAGAACGAGATCGCGCAGTCCCGGGCGTTCGGCGACGAGTTCGCGCGCTACTGGGTGCACAACGCGTGGGTGACCATGGCGGGCGAGAAGATGAGCAAGTCGCTCGGCAACTCCGTGCTGGTGACCGAGATGGCGAGGCGGTGGCGGCCGATCGTGCTGCGGTACTACCTCGGCACGCCGCACTACCGCTCGACCATCGAGTACAGCGAGGCGGCGCTCGCCGACGCCGAGGCGGCGTTCGGCCGGATCGAGGGCTTCCTGACGCGCGCGGCCGAGCAGGTCGGCCCGGTCGCGCCCGCGACCGAGGTGCCGTCCGACTTCGCCGCCGCCATGGACGAGGACCTCGGCGTGCCGCAGGCGATGGCCGCCGTCCACACCACCGTCAGGCAGGGCAACGCGGCGCTCGCCGAGGGCGACAAGGAGTCGGCCGCCGCCCTCGCGGGCCAGGTGCGCGCGATGCTCGGCGTGCTCGGGCTCGACCCGCTCGACCCGGCCTGGAACGGTACGGGCGCCGGGCGCGGCGAGGAGCTGACCGGCGTGGTGGACACGCTGGCGCGGCTCGTGCTCGCCCAGCGGCAGGCCGCCCGCGAACGGCGGGACTACGGCACCGCAGACGCCATCCGTGATGAACTCCAGTCCGCCGGCCTGGTCATCGAGGACACGCCCAGCGGCCCCCGCTGGGAACTCAGTTAGGACACACACAGACATGCCAGGCAACAGCGCCCGCCCCAACCGCCGTACCAGCAACAAGAAGGGCCCGCAGATCGGCAGCGGCGGCCAGCGCCGCAAGGGGCTCCAGGGCAAGGGTCCGACCCCGCCCGCCGAGATGCGCACCGGCCACGCCAAGCAGCGCGCCGCGCAGGCCAAGGACGCCAAGGCCCGCAGGCAGCAGGGGCGTTCGGGCGGCGGCGCGCGGCGCGGCGGCAGGACGCCGGCCGAACTGGTCGTCGGCCGCAACCCGGTGGTCGAGGCGCTGCGCGGCGGCGTACCGGCGAACACGCTGTACGTCCAGCAGTTCCTCGACACGGACGACCGTGTCACCGAGGCCGTCAAGCTGGCCATGGAGCGCGGCGACGTGCACCTGATGGAGGCGCCGCGGGCCGAGCTGGACCGCATGACCAACGGGCTGTCGCACCAAGGGCTCGTGCTCCAGATCCCGGCCTACGAGTACGCGCACCCGGACGACCTGCTCGGCGCCGCGGACGACGCGGGCCAGGCGGCGCTGATCGTCGCGCTCGACGGCGTCACCGACCCACGCAACCTCGGTGCCGTCGTGCGGTCCGCCAGCGCGTTCGGCGGGCACGGCGTGGTCGTGCCTGAGCGGCGGGCGGCCGGGATGACGGCCGGGGCGTGGAAGACGTCGGCGGGGACCGCGGCCCGTACGCCCGTCGCGCGCGCCACCAACCTGACGCGCGCGTTGCAGAGTTACCAGAAGGCGGGCCTCACCGTCGTCGGGCTCGCGGCGGACGGCGAGGCCGAGCTGGCGGACGCGCCGGGGCTCGACGGCCCTGTCGTGGTGGTCGTGGGCAGCGAGGGCAAGGGCCTGTCGCGGCTCGTCGGCGAGACGTGCGACGTGCGCGTGCGCATCCCGATGCCGGGCGGCGCCGAGTCGCTCAACGCCGGTGTGGCGGCCGGGATCGTGCTGTACGAGGCGGCGCGCCGCCGCGCCTGACGCGTGCCGGGCGGGGAGCGGGCGCCGCCCGCCCCCGCCCGGGGTCGTCCGACGGGTCGCGGTTTGACGGGTCACAGACAGACTTTTGCGGTCAAGGCAGTGTCCTCAGGCGTGTCACTCAGTTAGATGAGTGTGGACACCAGAACACACCGCGGCCCCGCGACGGACGAGCCGGTGCTGAGCATGGTCAAGGTGCCGTGCGACCCCGCGCAGGTCGTCGTGAACCACGTCAGTTTCCGGGTGCAGCTCCCCGGTCCGTCCCCGGTCAGCGGAGCGGTCGGCGACCCCACCCGGCTGGCCCGGGTCCCCACGGCGGGCCGCCGCCGTCCCGTCGTCTGGACGGGCCGCAGCTCGCCTGGCGACCCGGCGGCGAGCACACTCGTCCAGGCGGTGCGCGACGCCGGTGTCTCGGGCGCGACCCAGGTGCTTCCGCGTGTCACGCCCCGCAAGACCCTGATCTCCCCGCGCGCCCCGCTCCCGCCGGAGAGCACGCGCCTGCTCTCCGCCGCCGTCGCGGGACCGCCCGCGCAGCGCTCCCGGCCCGGTACGGGCAGGACGGCCGCGCCGACCCCGCCGCGCGGCACCGAGCAGACCGTCGAGGTGGGCCGTACCCCCGCCGGGCCCGCCGGGCCGCGCGCGGCCGACCGCCGCCAGGCGTACGCGCCGGGCCGCCGCGCCAGCCGGATGAGCCTGGGCGTCGTGCTGCTGCCGCTGCGCGTCCTGCTCGGCTTCATCGCCATCTACGCGGGCATGGGCAAGCTCACCGACCCCGTCTACTTCGACGGCGGCGAGCGCGGCTCGCTCTACGCCTGGCTGGCCACGCTGGAGCCGTGGACCGTCGCCGCGCCGCTGCACGACTGGGCGCTCGCGCACCCGATCGGCGCGGGCCTGACCGTCGCGTTCACGCAGATCATCGTCGGCGTCCTCACCGTCTTCGGCCTGTGGCAGCGCCTCGCCGCCTCGCTCGGGGCGCTGCTCTCACTGGCGCTGCTGGTCACCGTCAGCTGGCGGAACGGCCCGGCGTACGACACCCCCGACATCATCCTGTGCGCCGCCTGGAGCCCGCTGATCATCGCGGGCGCGCCCGTCTACTCGCTGGACTCCCGCCTGGCGACGGAGGCGTGGCGCACGCTGGGGCCGCGAGCCCCGCTGTCGGAGCTGCGCCGCCGGGTGCTGCGGCGCGGCACGCTGACGGCGGCGCTGCTGCTCGGCGTCGCCCTGCTGCTCGGCTCGATGCTGGGCAGCGCGGTGCGGTCCGCCGCGTTCCCCGATGCGCCGGAGCCGGGGCAGCCGCCGCGCAACCACCTGCCGGGACAGCCGCTCACCGAGGAGGAAGAGGAGGCGCGCCGCGAGGGTGCTTCCAGCAGCCCCTCGGCCGGGGCGGACTCCGCCGAGGAGCCGGGCACGGGCGGTTCCGCGTCCCCCGAGGGCACCGAGTCGGGCGCCACGACCGGCCCGTCGGCCGGGACCGGCGAGACGGGCGGCGCGTCGCAGTCGCCCGCGCAGGAGGCACCGCCCGCGCAGCAGACGGTGCCCGCGCCGCAGCGGTCCTCGCCGCCGACCGAGAGCTACGTCCCCGAGGAGCCCGCCCCCGCGCCGGAGACGGGCGGCGACGCGGGCGACTCCGCCGAGCAGGACGCTCCGGCGGAGGACGGGGGTGAGCGGAGCAGCCTCGGCCCTATCGGCGGGCTGCTCGGTTAGGTGAGGTACTGGGCACCTCATGATGTGACCCGGGTCATGTCGCGCGCGGGGTAACGTGGCCCCCGCGCGCGGACAAGCCGGGGAGTGGACCATACGATGCACGCCCGGGTGCGGGACGGCGACCCCGAGGCGTTCCGTGAACTGTTCGACGCGCACGCGCGGTTGATCCACGGGTACGCGGCCCGGTGGACCGGCGACCGCGCGCTCGCGGAGGACGTCGTCTCCCTCACGTTCCTCGAAGCGTGGCGGCTGCGCGACCGCGTGCGGGACGAAGGGGTCGGCCTGCGCCCGTGGTTGATGGGCATCGCCGTCAACGTGCTGCGCAACACGACGCGCGCCCGGCGCCGTTACGAGGCCGCGCTGTCCCGTCTGCCCACGGGCGGGAGCGAGCCCGACTTCTCGGACGAGGTGGTCGGGCGCATGGCCGACGCCGAACGGGTCGCGGCGGCGCGGCGCGCCCTGGAGCGGCTGCGGCCGGGGGACCGCGAGGTGTTCATGCTGTGCGTGTGGTCCGAACTCTCGCACGCCGAGGCCGCGGTGGCGCTCGGTATCCGCGAAGGGACGGTCCGCACGCGCCTGTTCCGCGCCCGGTCGCGGCTGCGGCGGTTCGCCGACGAGGAAATGGCACGGGAACGCGCCGCGCGACCCGGACAACTCCACAGTGACCGCCTGCACCGGGCGGTCCGGTCCAGTGAGGGGACGAGCGGATGAAGCGCCAGGACGACGCGCCGGACCCGGGCGAACTGTCGCGGCTGCTCCCGGCACCCGGCGTTCCGGTCCTTTCCGGGGACCGAAGCCGCGTGCTTCAGGAGTTTGTGATGAGCGAGATCGAACGCGAGCAGGAGCGGGCCGCCGAGCCTGCCGCCGTACCGGCGCGGCCGAAGCGGCGGCGCGCGCTGTGGGTGGCGCTGCCGGTGGCGGCGGCCCTGGTGGCGGGCGCCGTGACGTACACGGCGCGGGACGGCGACGGGGCGGGCGACGTCATCGGGACGCCCATGGCGGCGAGCCCGGCGCAGTTCCTCCGGCAGGTGTCCGTGCGCGCCGGGGAACTGCCGGTGCCGCGCGCCGACCAGTTCATCTACCAGCGGACGGTGAGTACGTTCCGGCCCATGACGGAGGAGGAGTGGGCGGAGTACTACGAGGAGAACGGGACGGTGGTCGCCGAAGCCACGGAGGACGGCGGCTGGATGGTGCGGACCGACGGGCCGGGGATCACACATCCCCCCCTCCGGGTCCTCTGGACCGACCTCGGACGTCCCATGGGCAGGCCCGCCGAGCCGTACGAGACGGAGAACTGGATCTCCACAAACGGCACGACCGGCTGGTCGATCGACCCCTACGACCCCGTGAACACCGAGGGTGACGGCGCTCCGGTCGAGGTCGAGATCCCGGAGCCGTACCTCGAAGCGGCCACCTACGAGTACCTCACGGAACTCCCCACCGACGCCGGGGCCCTGCGGGATCTGGTCTACCACGAGTTCGGCGAGGAGGACGGGATGACCGGCGAGGCGCTGGAGCAGCGGGTCTTCAACGGCATCGGCAGCCTGGCGTACCAGGAGTTGCTGCCGCCCGGACTCGCGGCGGGGCTGTACGAGGCGCTCGGCCAGGTCCCTGGCGTGGCGATGCTGGAGGGGATCGAGGACGCGGCGGGGCGCACGACCGTCGGCGTGGGGCGCCTTGACCAGGACACCGGCGTCCGGTGCACGTACCTCTTCGACCCGGAGACGTACGACCTCCTCGGCTACCAGGAGGTCCAGGTCGAGGAGCAGGACGGTGTGGCGGTGGGCACGCTGCTGGACAACCAGGCCATCCTCGAACGCGGTGTCGTGGACGAGCTGCGGCAGCGGCCCGGCGAGGGCAGCGGGGCGGCCTGAGCGTCCCGCGCGCGGCCCGGCTCCTCGCAGGGCGGGCCGCGCGACGGGCGGATGGGGAACGGCGGCCCGGGGGCCGGTGGCGCGGGACGGTCTCAGCCGCGCGCCAGCTCCCGGGCCGCCTCCGTGAGGTCCTTGGCGGTGTCGATGGCCCGCCAGTACGCGCCCTGCGGGATGGCGAAGCCGGCCAGGCGGCGTTCGCGGGCGAGGCGGGGGAACGTGGTGCGCTCGTGGTCGCCCCGGTCCGGCAGCAGCTTGGTGAACTCGGCGGCGAAGACGTACACGCCCGCGTTGATCGGGTACGGGGACGGGGGCGCCTCGATGAAGTCGAGGACGTGCCCGAAGTCGTCGATGTCCACGGCGCCCCAGGGCATGCGGGGACGGGCGAGGGCGAGGGTGGCGAGGGCGTCGCGTTCGCCGTGGAAGCCGGCCATCTCGCGGAGGGAGAAACGGGTCCAGATGTCGCCGTTGGTCGCGTACCAGGGCTCGTCCTGGCGGGGCAGCGCGGCGGCGGCGTACTTGAGGCCGCCGCCACGGCCGAGGGGCTCCGACTCGATGACCGTGGTGACGCGCAGCGGGAGGTCGGCGGTGGCCAGCCACTCCTGGAGGACCTCGGCGAGATGTCCGCAGGAGATCACCGCGTCCGTGACCCCCTCCTGGGCGAGCCAGGTGAGCTGGTGCCCGATGATCGGGACGCCGGTGCCGGGGATCTCCACCATCGGCTTGGGCCGGTCGTCCGTGTAGGGGCGCAGGCGCGAGCCCTGACCGCCGGCCAGGATCACGGCCTGCGTGGGCTGCGGGGCGTCGAGCGGGCTCTGGGGCATGCCCGCAGCCTACGGGGTCAGTTGGCGGCGGCGACGCCCGAGGCGTAGGAGGTGTCGCACACCGGGCGGGCGTGCTGCTGGGCGCGGCGCGTGCTGCCGTACTTCTCGACGGCGGCCTCGCCGAGCGCCTGGGCGATCTCGCCGCAGTGCGGGGCCAGTCCGGGGTCGCGGTCGACGGCTTCCTGGAGCGCGGTGAGGGCGGCGGTCGGGTCGTCCTGCCGGAGGGTGACCAGCAGGCGCTCCTGGAGGGCGGCCTCGGGCGTCAGCTCCTGCTGCTCCTCCTCGGAGGACGCGGTGAGCATCTGGTCGCCCGCCGGGCCGCCGACCCACGGGACGCGGGAGACGGCGAGGGTCCCGGACAGCACCAGGACAACGGGCAGGGCGATGGCGAGAGTTCGGCCGATGTGGCGGAGTGCCTGGTTCACTGGGTGGTACTCCTCGCGAAGCGGTGACGGCGGGCCGTCGGGGACTGTCGGGAACAACGACTGGCCCGTCGATGGTAGCGAGGAGAAGTGTTTCGGTGACACTCGGTCACTCTCACGGGTGATGAACTGCCGGGAACCCGGCCCCGCGTGTTGACGTACGGAGGGCCGCCCCTCCGCCGTGTGTGCGGAGGGACGGCCCGTGGGTCCGTGCGGTGGTGCGGTCTGCCCGGTGTGGGTCAGGCGCTCAGGCGCTCACCGGTGCTCTTGGCGAACACGTGGGTCTCGCCGGGGCGGGGGACGACGTTGACGGTCGTGCCGCGCTCGGGGACGTCACGGCTGTCCACGCGGATGACCAGGTCCTTGTCCTCCCCGCCGATCTTCGCGGTGCCGAAGATGTAGCCGTCGGCGCCGGTCTCCTCGACCACGTTGACGGTGACGGCCAGGCCCGCCTCCTTCTTGTCGTCGGCCTTCTCCAGCGAGGCGGCCTCGCCGTTGCCGGTGACGACGGCGAAGTGCTCGGGGCGGCAGCCGACGACGACGTGGGTGTCGCCCTTGGCCTGGGCCTCGGAGAGGGCGGTGCGCTCGACCGGGACGACGCTGTTGCCGAACTTCACGCCGCCATCGGTGATCGGGACCTCGACCAGGTTCATGGCCGGGGAGCCGATGAAGCCGGCGACGAAGAGGTTGGCCGGCTTGTCGTACATGCGGCGCGGGGAGTCGATCTGCTGGAGGATGCCGTCCTTGAGGACCGCGACGCGGTCGCCCATGGTCATGGCCTCGACCTGGTCGTGGGTGACGTAGACCGTGGTGACGCCCAGGCGGCGCTGGAGGCCGGCGATCTGCGTACGGGTCTGGACGCGGAGCTTGGCGTCCAGGTTGGACAGCGGCTCGTCCATGAGGAACACCTGGGGCTCACGCACGATGGCGCGGCCCATCGCGACGCGCTGCCGCTGGCCGCCGGAGAGGGCCTTCGGCTTGCGGTCGAGGTACTCGGTGAGGTCGAGGATCTTCGCGGCCTCTTCGACCTTGGTGCGGATGTCCGTCTTGTTGACGCCCGCGATCTTGAGCGCGAAGCCCATGTTCTGCGCGACGGTCATGTGGGGGTAGAGCGCGTAGTTCTGGAACACCATGGCGATGTCCCGGTCCTTCGGCGGCAGGTGGGTGACATCGCGGTCACCGATGTGGATGGAGCCTCCGTTGACGTCCTCAAGACCCGCGAGCATGCGCAGGGAGGTGGACTTGCCACAGCCGGAGGGGCCGACCAGCACCAGGAACTCGCCGTCGGCGATCTGGATGTCCAGCTGGTCCACGGCGGGCTTGTCGCCGCCGGGGTAGATGCGGGTGGCCTTGTCGTAGCTGACCGTCGCCATTGTTCTGCTGTCTCCTTCTACCGGCAGGAACGTGCCGGACGATCCGAGTAGGAAGGTGTTACGCCCATATGTATGGACGGCTACCGCAACCTAACTCGCGGGGGGCCGGTCTGTCAGTACCTGGCGGTAAAAGAAAACCGTGTTAACGGAAGAATGCCGCGTACCGGTCACGGAGGGTGAGACGGGGGCCCCGGTCTGCGGATATCCCGCTCTGTGAGCGGGCGCGGCCGTGTACCCTGGAGCGGCTTCACGGCCCTGCCGCCTTAGCTCAGCCGGCCAGAGCAGCTGTCTTGTAAACAGCAGGTCGTCGGTTCGAATCCGACAGGCGGCTCGTACGGAAGGACCCCCTCGCCCGCCGGTGAGGGGGTCCTTCCGTTTCCCGGCGCGCACCTCGGCGTTCTCAGGACATCAGCGTTCACCGGACGTTCCCGCGCGGGCACTTTCTCCCTCTTGTGCCGCATGGCAGATTCCGGTCGCGTCGTTCCCCACAGGCGGCCGGACGGCCGTCGGACGAAGGGCGATCCATGTCTTACGACTCTCCCCTCCGGTCACGCCGCGGCGTGCTGCTCGGGGCCGCGGCGGCCGGTGCGGGGCTCACGCTCGGGGCCGCCGGGCAGGCCGCCGCCCACCACCGGAGCACGGCCCCCGTGGTGGTCGCCGAGCAGGCGAGCAGGCGGCTGCTGGTGCTCGATCCCCGCGTGGACGTGTGGGACCCGGCGGCCGGCCCGTCCGCCGTGCTGTGGGCGTTCTCCCCGCTGGGCGACCCGCGCTACCGCGACCTCGACCCCGACACGAGCTGGGTCTACCCCGACGAGGCCAAGGCACGGCGCCTCGGAGGCCGGACGTTCGTGCTGACCACGGCGTCCTTCGGCTTCGCGGCCGCCGTCGAGTACCCGACGGGACGGCGGTACTGGGCGGGCGGCCTCGGCGCCGGGGACGACCTGCTCAACCCCCACACCGCCGAGATCCTGCCGGACGGCAACGTCGCGGTCGCGTGCAGCACGGGCGCCCTGGTCCGGCTGTTCGCCGCCTCGCTCGGCCCGTACGCCACGCGGTACACCGACGCGGAGCTGAAGGGCGCGCACGGGCTGCACTGGGACCAGGACCGCCGGGTGCTGTGGGCTCTGGGCGACGACGAACTGGTGGCCTACGAGGTCACGGGCACGCGGGTGCGCCCTGGCCTGCGGCGGCGGTTCGCGGTGCCGCTGCCCGTGGCCACCCCGGGGGCGACGGCCGGTGGGCACGACCTCGCCCCCGTGCTGGGGCGGCCGGGCCGCCTGTGGGTGACGACGAACGCCGCGGTGCACCAGTACGACATCGCGCGCCGGGCGTTCGTGCAGGACTTCCCCGGCGCGGCCGAGATCTCCCGGAGGTCCGTGAAGGCCGTCGGCGACGACCCGCGCACCGGGCAGGTCCTCAGCAACGTGCCGGAGGCGGGCCTGGGGGAGTCGTGGTGGACCACGACGGTGAGCCTGCACCGGCCCGCAGGCAGCCGGAGGCTGGTGGACGGCGGGATCTACAAGGCGCGTTGGTGGCTGCCCCGCTGAACGGACCGTCCCGTCCGGGCCGTCACCCACCTCGGCGCCACCGGGCAGGCGAGGGAAACGGGTCGGCCGCGCGGGGGCGGGGGCGGGGGTGTCAGGAGGCAGCAGTGGGGGCGGCGCGGAGGCGGCGGGCCGTGACGACGAGGACGGCGGCGGTCAGGGTGACCGCCGCCGGGGTCAGCAGCGCGTAGAGGGTGGGGTTCACCCAGGAGGGCACCACCTCCACGCCCTGGCACACCGTGCTGAGCGGGAAGCGGGTCTGCGTCTGGGGGCGGACGTTGGCGCCCACGCTGAAGATGCAGATGTCCTGCGGGTCCTTGAACGAGGTGGCGTACTCCAACTCCGCGTACAGGCGGAACAGGAGCGCCGCGCACACGGACAGGCAGCACACCAGGGCCAGGGGGCGGGGGCTCGCGAGGCGGGGCCGGCCGCCTTCGCGTAACCGTCGCACGGTGTGTGCCGTGAGCAGGGCGAGAGCGACGACGGTGGCGGGGAGCGCCAGCATGGTGAGGCTGTCGAGGAGGGTGACCATGCGGCATGCTCGCACGCGTGCCGTCGCCGCGCGGGTCTGCCGGGGTCAGGGGGCCGCCGCGCGGCGTACCCCGATGACGACGGCGGCGGTCATGGTGATCGCGGCGAAGGCCAGCAGGCCGAAGAAGGTGGGGTTCACCCATGCCGGTATGAGTTCGACGCCGTCGCAGACCACGCTGAGCGGGATCGTCGTCTCGCGTTCGGGTTCGCCGTGGTGGTCCGTGTAGTTGGCGCAGAGGTGGACGGGGCGGAAGCTGTAGGCGTACTCGTACTCCGCCCACGTCCGGAGCATCCCCGCCCCGCACGCGGTCAGGACCGCCCCCATCGCCAGGGGGAACGGGCTGGCGAGGCGTGGCCGCCCGCCCTCGCGCAACCGCCGTACCGCGTGCGTGATCAGGCCGAGGAGGGAACCGGCGGCGAAGATCGGTAAGGGGAAGAGGAAGACGAGTATGAGCATGCCGCATGGTCGCACGGCATAGGGTGGAACGCCGTGGAACTCTGGGGAGCGCGCCTGTACGGCGATCCGTGCCGTGACTGCGGGTTCGCGTGGTCGCTGACGCCGCGCGGGGCCGTCGAGCTGGTGACGGCGCTGCCCGCGCGGTACGCCGGGCTGACCGAGGGGCGGCGGGGGGACGAACGGCTCCCCGGGCTCGCGTGGAACGTCACCGCGTACGTCAGCCACGTCACCGACAACCTCCGTAACTGGGCCGAACGGCTCGCCGCCGCGCGGCTGTCGGACGCGCGGCACGTCCCGGGCTACGACCAGGATCTGCTGGCGCGGGTGCGGCGCTACGACGAGGTGCCGCTGGCGGGCGCGCTGTGGTCGCTGCGGTGGGCGGTCGCCGCGTGGGCGGAGTCGGTGTCGGCGGCGCTGGACACGGGGATCGTGCTCGAACACGTGGCGCGGGGCGGGCAGTCCGCCGAGGACGTCGCGCTGAACAACGCCCACGACGCGGCGCACCACGCGTGGGACATCGCCCGCATCCTCGCCTACACGGACGAGCGGGTCATCGGCTGACGTCCGGAGGGATCGGGGGATTCGGTCCGTCGGCAGGACGTTCGCGGCCGTGCCGGTGAGGTCGTCCCAGACCTGGGGCTGCTGTACGCGCGGTGCGAGTGTGCGGGCGTGGAACCCCGCCGCGTACTCCTCGGTCTCCTCGGAGTACTGAGCGCTGCCCGGGAAGCCGTCCCCGGGCGGTGACGCCGGTCGTGCCGTCTGTCCGCACGCACGCGCTTGTCCCCGGGCCGGACGGCCCCGCAGGTCATCGGCCGAAGTGCCGCTCCAGGGCCTCGGCGAGGGTGACGACCGGGCAGCCGAGGGCCTCGGTCAGGGCGGAGCGCTGTCGTTCGGTCAGCGCCGACGGTGCGACGAAGATGGCGAGTTGTGCGCCCGTTCGCTCGCGGAGGTCCGCCGCCTCGCGGACCTTGCCTGGGCCGAGGACCGTCCTGGGGGAGAGGGGCAGCGCCATCTTCCGCACCCCGCCGTGCGAGACGCCGCGGCGCTGCACGATCCGGCCGGTGACGTGGGCGCCGCGCGCGGTGAGCTGATCCGCGGCGGCGTCCATGCGGGCGGCGAAGTCCTTCTCGTCGCCGGGAAAGTAGCCGACGAGGAGGACAGCGAGGCGGTCTGGGGACATGGACGGCACGATAGGCGACCCGCTGCTCCCCGGGGGGTCGGGATCAGGACTTGTCGGCCGTCCCGACGAGCCGCAGGGCCCGGCGCGGGGCCGTCGGCTGCCGCAGCCCGAGGGCGACGCCCGCCGCGACGATCAGCGCGCCCGCGACGTCGGCGGGCCCTGCCCCGCCGAGGCCGAGCACGACGGTGGTGAGCAGCGCGCCGATGGGCACGAGCCCGGCGAAGAGCCCGGCGCGGTCCGCGCCGAGGCGGCGCAGCGCGTCGTACCAGAGGAAGAACGCGGCGGCGGTGACGATCGCGCCGAGGTAGACGAACGCGGCGCCCTCGCCGAGGGTGGGCGCGCGCAGGGAGGCGGTGCCGTCCAGCGCGAGGCTCGCGGCCAGCAGCAGGGGGACGGACAGCGCGGCGGGGTAGGCGGCGACCCGCAGGGGGCCGAGCCTGGGCAGCAGCGGGACGGCGAGCAGGGAGAAGGCGACCTCCCCGGCGAGCGCGCCGAGCGACAGCAGGAGGCCGGCCGGGCTGCCCGAGCCGAGGCCCGCGGCGACGGCCGCGCCGAGCGCGACGACGGTCGCGGCGCCGACGGTCCTGGCGGCGGGGCGGCGGCGTTCCGCGAGCGGCCCGACGAGGGCGAGCACGAGGGGGACGGCGCCGACGACGGTGGCGATCATGGCGGGTCCGGCGTGGCGGGTGGCCTCGACGAGGAAGAGGTTGAACCCGGCCAGGCCGGTGGCGGCCAGCGCCGCCAGCAGCAGGATGTCGCGCGGTGTCAGGCGGACGCGGGGCAGGCGCTGGTGGCGCACGACGGCGAGCAGGATCGCGGCGGCGAGCGCGTAGCGCAGGGCCTGCCCGGCGAGGACGGGGTAGTCGGCGATGGTGGCGGAGACGGCCGTCGAGGTGCCGACGAGCAGCATCGCCGAGGCGGCGCCGACGGGGGCGGGGACGGATCTCACGCGGCGTGCTCCTGCTGCGGGGCCGGGGTGGCGGCCGGAGGGGTGAGGACCTTGCGGGTGACGCGTTCGGCGAGGGCGGCGACCAGGGTGCGGGGGCGGCGGGGCGTCAGGTGGGCGCCCAGGGCGTTGCCGAAGCCGGGGACGATCCAGGCGCGGTCGCGGTCCAGCGCGCGGAGCGTGGCGCGTACGACGGGCTCGGGGGTGGTCATGGAGCCGGTGACGGCGGCCTTGCGGGTGCCGATGGTGTCGAAGAACGCGGTCTCGACGGGGCCGGGGCACAGCGTGAGCACGCGGATGCCGCGCCGCCGGTACTCCTGGCGCAGGGCGAGGCCGAAGTTGAGGACGAACGCCTTGGCCGCCCCGTAGACGGCGAAGTAGGGGGACGGCTGGAAACCGGCGTTGGAGGCGACGTTGACGACCGCGCCGTGGCCGCGCGCCAGCATGCCGGGCAGCAGCTGGTGGGTGAGGTCCACGAGCGCGACGACGTTGACCATCAGCTGGTCGTGGTCCCTGGCCGCCGGGATCTCCTCGAAGCGGCCGCAGGTGCCGAAGCCCGCGTTGTTGACCAGCAGGTCCACGCTCAGGCCGCGGCCGGCCAGCTCGCCGGCGACGCGGTGGGCGGCGTCCGGCTCGGCGAGGTCCTGCACGAGGACGTGGGCGCGTACGCCGTGCTCGGCGGTCAGGCGTTCGGCGAGGGCGGCGAGCCGGTCGGCCGACCGTGCGACCAGGACGACGTCGTGGCCCTGGGCGGCGAGCTGGGCGGCGAACTCGGCGCCGAGGCCGGACGAGGCTCCGGTGATGAGCGCGGTGCGGGGCATGGCTTTCCCTTCGGTCGATCGGCGCTGGGCGCTAACTGGGATGAGACAGTACCGGTAATCTCTAGAAACGCAACAGTAGCGATGCAGTTAGTGGCGGGAATGCATCGGAGCTGTAGGATCTGTCGCGGAAACCGGGTGAACCGGCGGGCGGTCGAGTGGGAGGCGTGATGAGTGAGACGGTGGCGCGGCCGTTGCGGGCGGACGCGGAACGCAGCGTGCGCGCGGTGCTGGAGGCGGCCGAGCGGGTGCTCGCCGAGGACCCCGGCGCGTCCATGGAGCAGATCGCGGCGGCCGCCGGGGTGGCCAGGACGACGATCCACCGGCGGTTCGCCAACCGGCAGGCGCTGATCGAGGCACTGGCGTCGTCGGCGGCCCGCCAGCTCGTCCAGGCCGTGGACGACGGCAGGCCGGACACCGCGCCGCCGCTGGTGGCGATGCACCGGATCACCGCCAACGTCCTCCAGGTCAAGAGCGCCTGGGCGTTCGCGCTGGAGCAGCCGGCCGACGCGGGCGGCGAGGCCGCCGCGCTCCACGAGGCCATCGCCCGCCGCTGCGTCGCCGTGCTGGAGCGGGCGCGGGCGGACAAGCTCATCGACGAGGCGGCCGACCTCGACTGGGTACGCCGGGTCTACTACGCGCTCATCGGGGAGTCCCTGCGCGACGCCGCCGACGGCGCCGACCCGGACGCGCTCGCAGCCCGCGTCATCGACACCCTGCTACGCGGCGCGGCCCCCCGCGCGTAACGCGCGCCGCGGCGGCCTGCCGGGCGGAGGGGCGATCTCACGGCCTGCCGTGGTTCCTCCGCCGGGTCGCCGACCTCGCCGGGGCCGCGCCGGGCGAGGTGCTGCACGTGGGGGATCGCCCGGCGGACGACGTGTTCCCTGCGCGTGAGGCGGGCCTGCTGACGGCCTACCTGCGGGTGGACGACCAAGCCGTCCGTGCGACGGCGCGGTGTGCGTCGTCGCGCGGGCTGGTGGGGACGCCGTGGAGGGCGGAGGTCTCGCGGAAGATCACCGCCGCCCGCCCCGCAGGGGCCCCGGCGGAACCTTGCCGGGTCACCGCGCTCAGTCGGCGTAGGGGCTGCCGCCGAGCCAGGTGGTGCCGTCGATCAGTTCGCGTGCCGCGTCCAGATGGCCGCAGTGGCAAGCGACTTCGACGATCACGTGGAGCAGGACGTGCCGCACGTCGGGCAGCCGCCAGACCGGCCAGATCTCCACGGGCCAGGCGGCGGGCTCCTGTTCGGGCGCGGCGGTGGCGAGTACGGCGTCCGCGCGGGCGATGGCCGCCCGGTAGCCGTCGAAGACCTTCCCGGCGGTCATCCCCTCGGGTACGGACCAGTGCGCCTCGGCGCCCGCCGCGAGCTGCCCGGCCACGTCCGGGTCGCCCGCGATGACGCCGGGGAACCAGAAGCGTTCGACGTCCATGGTGAGGTGGCGCACCAGCCCCAGGCAGCTCCAGCCGCTCGGCAGCACCGGCCGCCGCAGGTTCTCGTCCGAGAGCCCGTCGAGGATGCCGAGGACGTGCTCGCGCTGGCGGTCCAAAGCGCCTTTGAGGGCGGCGAGTTCGGCGTTCACCGGGCGGCGCACAGGTCGGCGAGGCGTTCCAGGGTGCTCGTCATCTGCTCCTGCCACCAGGCGCGTCCGCTGTCCACTTCCGCGCGTTTGTCCTCCGGCAGGCGTGAGCCGTCGAACGTCTCGGTCACGACTGTCGCCCCCGGCCCGTCCGGGGCCAGGTCGAAGATCCACCGGTGGCCCCAGGCGTTCTCCGGCGCCGTGGCGTCGGGGTGGCCGCGCCCCGGCGTCGGCTCCCAGCCGATGCGGCGGTCCGGCTCGTACGTGACGAGATGGTTGCGCATCTCGTAGTCGCCGTGGCGCTCGGCGTGCATCCGCATCACGAAGACATCGCCGACGCCCGAGATCGCGGCGGCGAAGTCACCGCCGCGCAGCATCCCCGACCCGTCGAAGTCCCGGTGCCGCCCGGGATCGGCCAGGGCCCGGAAGACGTCCCCCGCTGATGCCTCGACTCGCCGGGACACCGCCACGACGGCCTCACCTGTCGCAGCCACCCACCGCACCTCCTTCGACGCTCACCCCGGACGTTACACCGGGGGTACGACAACGCCTGCGTGTGCTCAGGCGCGGGTGGCGCCTGGGGCCAGATGACGTGTACGTCGAGTCCGGTGTCGCGTGCTTGGACGGCGACGAACCGGTCGGCGCGGCGCAGGAGTTCCTTCCCGGCGGCCTCGTACGCCTCCCGACCGGCCGTGTCGAACGGCATGACGACCACCTCCGAGGCGGCCCCGATCAGTCGGTCGTACTGGTCGGCGTGCTGCGGCTTGACCTTGCGGTCCCGGTAGTCCCGCGACGATGTGACGACGACCAGCCGTCCGCCGCGTTCCAGGACTGCTTCGGCGAACAGGCTGTCCGCCCCGGCGGCGATGCACGAGACACCGACGAGTTCCCCCGGCTCGTATGCCGCGAGCAGTTCCCGTAGCGCGGTGCGGACGAGGGGAACGGTCTCGTCGGCGAGATCCATGTGGCCGGTGACGGACAGCATTGCCATGGGGGCCTTCAGGGGTTGAGGTGGTGGAGCAGGAGGAGGGCGGCTGCGGTGTTGGCGGCGGGGATGTGGCCTTGGGTGATGAGGTCGGGGATGGCCTTGAGGGGAAGCCAGGCGCGGCGGGTGGACTCGAAGTCGTCCTGGGGATGGCCGAGGTGCTCGGCGCCTCGGGCCCAGTAGATGTGGTGGCGGGCATCGCTGAGGCCGTTGGAGGGCTCGACAGTGAGGAGGCGATGGAGCGGGCCGGTGGGGCGCCAGCCGGTCTCTTCGAGCATTTCGCGGGCGGCGGCGTCCTCGATGCTCTCGCCGTCTTCGACCACGCCCGCGGGGATCTCCCAGCCCCAGGTGTCGGTGATGAACCGGTGCCGCCACAGCAGAAGGACCTCACCGGCCTCGTTGACGGCGGTGGCCAAGGCGACAGGCCGCTGCCGGATCACATAGTGGTCGAGATGCCGCCCGTCCGGCAGCTCCACATCGGCGAGATTCACCCGCAGCCACGGATTCTCGTACACGGTGCGCTCACCCAGGTTCCTCCAGATCACACCGCCATCCTGCCCGCCTGGGCGTCAACCATCTGACCGCAGGACGTTTGTGTCACCGGCTGGGAGTGCCACGGTCGCGTCCCTCATTGATGCCCCTCTGATGACTGCCAGCCGGTGGGGCGTCATTCCCTCTGTCCCGGGACCAGGGTTGTTCTCATGCGTTCAGCGCAATGGCTGTGCCCCGGGAAGAGCATGGGGGCCGCGTGGAGTGCCCCCGAAGGGATTGGTGCCTTCAGCATCTCGGCCGGTCTCTGTGGCGGCGGCCTTACTCTGGCGATGAGTGCCAACCCAAAAGGCGTTCCCATGCATCAGGTACCCGAGCTGACCATCGGTCAGCGAATCGAGTATTTCCGCCAGCGCGCCGGCAAGAGCCAGGCGGTCCTCGGGGGTCTCATCGGCCGGACCGAGGACTGGGTGTCCAAAGTCGAGCGAGGTCTCATTCCCGTGGATCGGCTGTCCCTCCTCCTCGACATCGGACGCGTCCTCGGGGTCAGCGACCTCGGCGACCTCATCGGACCGTCCGTCTCCCTGGCGGTCGCGGGCGGCGCCGAACACCCCGCCGTACCCGCCATCCGTCGCGCACTGAACACGCCCCCGAGCGTGCTCACCGCCGATCTGCCGGGCGATCCGTTGTCCGTACCGGAGCTGGCCGAGCGTGTGACCGAGGTGTGGAAGATCTACGAGACGCACAAGGAGCGGTACGGGCCGGTCGGCGGCCTGCTGCCCGGCCTGCTGGCCGAGGCGTACCTCACCGTCCGGACATCCCGAGGACCGGCGGAGACCGCGGCGGTGCGGGAACTGGTGTCCCTGCTGCACCTCCACCAGGTGTACCTGCGACGTGTCGGCGAGCGAAAGCTCGGCCTGCTGGCGGCTGACCGGGCCATGCAACTGGCCGACGAGACGAGCGACCCGGCGCTGATCGGCGCGGCGGCATGGAACGTCGCGGGCATCCTTGTCTCCTCGGGCGACGTCCACGAGTCCCTGGACCTCGCACGCGCGACGATCGAACACATCCGGCCCTCGGACGACGCGGAGCCCGACCACCTGTCCGCCTACGGCGCGCTCCACCTGGTGGGCGCCGTCGCCGCCGTACGGGGCAACAACGCCCCGGCCGCCTGGGACTTGCTACGGGAAGCCAATGTCGTCGCCGCCCGGATCGGACACGACCGCAACGACTGGCACACCGCGTTCGGCCCGACCAACGTCACCATGCACTCCGTCCACCTGGCAGCGGAAGAGGGCGACGCGGCGGAGGCCCTGCGCCTGGCCGACAACGTCGAAGTACCGGCGCCCGGCGGCGTGTTGCCCCTGGAGCGCACGACTCGCTACCTGGTCGAGGTCATGCATGCCAACCGGCTGGTCGGCGACGACTACGCGACCGTCCACATGCTCAAGAAGATCAGGGAGGCGTCACCCGAGGAAATCCAGTACAGCCCCCTCGCGCGTGACGCGGTGCAGAGGTTGCTCAAACGCCCACGCCCTGCCTACCGGGATGACCTGCGGGATCTCGCACAACACGTCGGCGTCCTCACGGCCGCCTGACCCGGAACGACAAGCACCCCGGAAGCTTCTTCCGGGGCGCTCAGTAAGTCTTCCCACCGGGCCGGGGCGCCCGCGCCGGCCGTCCGGCGAACTCCGCGCCCGTCAACGGAGCGGGCGTCAGCGACACTTCGGTTCTTCCCTGCGGCGGGCGGCCTCTGCCGAGGTCGATGCCCGGGGGGAGATGACAGTATCCAGCCGTGCCAAATCGCCGTTCTATGCTGGAAAGTGACTCGCTGACCAGTAGCGGACGGGGACCGTCATGCATGGCGACACCGACAGCCCGCCGGGGAACCGGTTGCGTGGCATCCGGCTCGGTCTCGGCTTCACCCAGCAGCAGCTCGCCGAGCGGGCGGGACTCAGTCTCGGCGTGGTGAAGAAGATCGAACGCGGTGGTACGGCGCGCCTGGAGACGTATCACACGCTCGCGCGGGCCCTCGGCGTCCGTACCTCCCAGCTCCTCGACGCCTCCGCTCCGCACCGCGACCAGCGGGACGACGACGGGGACAACCACGCGCTCCTCGCCCTGCGCCAGGTCATCGCCCCGCCGGTGACGGCGACGGGGGCCCTCGACCCGGCGGACACCGTGGAGAGCGGCGACCCTGATCTGGGCGCGATGTGGCAGGCCGTGGACCTGCTCGCGGAGACGTACTACCGGGACGACTACGGCACGGTCGCCGAGCGGCTGCCCGCGCTCGTACGGTCCGCCCACCTCGCCGTCCGCCACTTCGACAGCGGCCCGCAGGAGGCCGACGCGCTGCGGTTGCGGGCGTGCGTGCTCCAGATGGCGGGCCGGTACCTCGTGCAGGTCCGCGCCTACGATCTGGCGCAGATGGCGTTGCGGGACGCTGTGCAGGACGCGGTGCGGGCGGGTGACCAGGGCGGGGTGGCGGCGGCGGTCTACCAGCAGGGGTGGTCGCTGATCCGGCAGGGACGGCTGGACGAGGCCGAGGCCGTGTCGGTCACGACGGCCGACGGCACCGAACCCCGGCTGTCGCGCGCCTCGCGTGCGTCGCTCGGCGCGTGGGGCAAGCTGCTGGTCCACGGCTCATCGGCGGCGGCCCGCAACAACAGGCCGCAGGAGGCGCGGGAGATGCTGCGTCTGGCCCGTGCGGCGGGGATCGCGCTGGGTGGCAAGCAGGCGGTCAGCCAGGCGGCTTGGGGCCGGTTCGACTGGCGCACGGTCGCGTACCAGGCGATCGAGAACCACATGACCACCGACAACCCCGGGATGGCCCTCGCGCTCGCCGCCAAGATGCCCCCGCCACCCGCGAACGCGCCCTTCGGACGGCGGCACATGCTGACGGTCGCGCAGGCACACGCGGCCCTGCGGTCCGGCGACAAGGCGCTGACGATCCTGCTCGGGTTGTCGCGCACCTCACCGGAGTGGCTCCGGCACCAGCGGCTCGCCGCCGACGTGTTCCGCGAGGTGCGCGACAAACGCGCACGGGCCATGTCCCATGACCACCGCGAACTGGCCTTGCTCCTCGGTGTCTTCTGAAGGACTACGCAACGTGCCCCCGGCGCCCATGCACTGTCCCGGACGGCCACCCCGCATGCCTGTCACCACTCGACGACCGTAAGTAGCGTCACTGGTCTCCCCTCCACCCAAGGAGCAGACCATGACCTTCGCCACGCCAATCCTGCGCTTGCCTCCCCCCGGCCAGGTGCGTATCCGGCCGTTGGGGGAGGTGTTCGACGCGGTGCGGGTGCCGTCTTTCCAGGGGTTGTACGCGTTTCACCGGCTGCGGCTGGCCGGGATCACGGGGCCGGTGATCGAGGACCCGGCGCATGGGGTCATGTACTGGCTGGTGCCGCCGGGGGCGGCGAACGACCGTGGGTGGCCGCCCGGTGCGTTGGCGCTCGGGCGGGGGTACTGCCTCGCTGTCCCGGCCGCCGATCGGGTCGGGGGTCCGTGGGTCGGTGATGGTGAGGTGCGGTGGCTGGTCGTGCCGCCCACCGGTGACTGCCTGACTGACCCGGAAGTGCTGTACCTGGCGCTGGGGCGGGTGTTCGGGGGGCGCTGTGGATGAGATGCCGCGTCCCCTCCCGCGTTACTTGACGGTGGCGCCGGTGCGGGAGGAGAACCCCCACATCACCGTCATCACCGGGCTGGAGGGGCCTGTCCTGCCTCGCCCGGAACCGAAGCCCGAGGAGCCGGAGGGTGGTGAGGAGGGGTGAGTCTGTTGCCGCGTTGCATGTACTGCGAGGCCACCACGGGTGAGTTGGTGGCGGTTGCTCTGGTGGCGTCGGGTTCGGGGCCGGGGTGGACGTATCAGGCGTGCTTCACGTGCCGGGTTAGCGAGCGGTTGGTGCCGTTGGTTGCGCACCCGTCGGACTCGTGGGGTGGGATGCACTACTGGCCGGAGGTCGTTCCTCACGAGTTGGTGGTGCGGTTGGCTGGGTTGGGGAGTGCGTCGGAGTTGCGGCCGGTCGTGGATCGGTTGTTTCCTGCGGTGGCTGCGGTGTTCCGGCGGGAGGTGGCCGAGTCGGCTGTGGAGGATGCTGTCGCCGACCTGTGGGCTGCTGTGCCGGTGGAGGAGTCGTGATGCCGCATGCTGCTCGGCTTTTCACTGGTGGTGAGGCGGGCGAGGCCCGGGTGTGGGCGTGTGCGGAGTTGGGGCGGTGGGGGTGGGCGGGTGCGGTGCCGGTGGTGGATGTGTTGATCGCGGTGGCGCGTTCGCGGCGGCCGTGGTGGCTGAGTCTGCGGGATCACGGGGATGCGCTGAACGTTCAGGTGTTGCGGGCGCGGACTGCTCGGACCATCCGGTTGCCGGGGCGGATCGTTGGGGCCGATGACCTCGTGTGGACGTTCGGGACCGTCTCCACCCCGGACGGTCTCTGCATATGGACCACCATCACTCCAACAGGACCCACGATGCCGTCGGATCGCCGGTGGCGCACCCTCCTCCCCGCACGCCCGAGAGGACCGGTTCCTCCCCGTCCCGGTGGGGGGCGCTGTCCGGGGGGTGAGCCCCCGGTGTCGGGTGGGTTGCCTGTCGTGGACACTGGGCCGGTGGATGGGCGTGAGTGGTTTTACGACAACGACGATGAACTGCCCCCCGGCACCGGTGACGAGGCGCCCGCCGGGGCGCTCGCCGCGCAGTGGATGTCGGTGGACCGCGTCTACTGCCTCGACTGGCGCCACTTCACCGACGCCCACTGGGACGGCCTCGACCGCATCTACCGCGCCCTCCCCGGCTGGCGGGCCGATCTGCCGGACGCCGCCCGCTGGTTCGCGGGCGAGGAGGGCGGCGACCCGTACCTGTGGGCCTCCGTCGAGCCGCCCGGACTCCAGGTCGCGGGCGGGCTGACGGCGGGGGTGTGGTGGGACTGGGACGTGCGGTTCCGGCGGGCGGTCGCGGTGGCCGGGCTGCCGCGTGCCGTGCCGGGCTGACGCGGCCCGTCAGCCACGTCAGCCCCGGGAGCGGCGCGGGAGGACGAGGAGCACCGCGACCGTTCCGGCGGCCATGATGATGCCGTTGACGAGGCTGGTGTGCGAGACGGCCGTGGCGAACGCGTCGTGCGCCGCCGCGACGAGCTGACCCGCCGCCTCCGGGCCCGCCGACGGGTCCTCGGCGACCCGCTGTGCGACGGCGAGGGCGCCGCCGATGGAGTCCTGCGCCGTGTCCAGCGCCTCGGGCGGGAGCCGGTCGCCCACCGCCGATGTGAGGTCGTCGCGGTACGAGGTGGCCAGGAGCGAGCCGAGGACGGCGATGCCGAGGGCGCCGCCGAGTTCGAGCGCGGTGTCGTTCAGGCCGCCGCCGACGCCGAGTTCGCTCTCGGGGAAGAGGCCCATGATGGTGTCCGTGCACGGCGAGATGCTGAGGCCGATGGCGAAGCCGAGCAGCAGGAACGGCGCGAGGAAGTCGCCGTAGCCCGAGCCGGTGTCGATGCCGGTGAGCAGCAGGACGCCCACCGTGCCGATGGCCATGCCGGCGCCGACCATGATCCGCACGCCGAGCCGGGGCGTCAGCACGCCCGTGAGCGCCGCGCCCGCGAACACCGCGCCCGCCAGCGGCAGCAGGCGTACGCCGGTCTCCAGCGGCGCGTAGCCGAGGACGAACTGGAGGTGCTGCGTCGCGTAGTAGATCGCGCCGAAGGTGCCGAGGAAGAAGAGGAGGACGGCCAGCATCGAGCCGGTGAAGCCCCGGTCGCGGAACAGGCGCATCGACACCAGCGGGCGCGGGTGCCGCAGCTCCCACAGGACGAACGCGACCAGGCCGGCGCCCGCGACGGCGGCCGCCGTGACCGGTCCCGTGCCCCAGCCGAAGTGCGGGCCCTCGATGATCGCGTAGACGAGCGCGCCGACCGTGACGATCGACAGCAGGCCGCCGACGAGGTCGAGGCGGCCGGGGTCGGCGGCCCGCGACGGCGGGACGACCAGCAGCGCGGCGGCGAACGCGACGGCCGCCACCGGCACGTTGATCAGGAACGTCGAGCCCCACGCGTGGCTCTCCAGCAGCCAGCCCGCGACCAGCGGGCCCGCCGCGATGGCCAGGCCGGAGGTGGCGGTCCAGGCGGTGATGGCGCGGGCGCGCTCGGCGCGGGGGAAGGTGGCGACGAGCAGTGAGAGCGTGGCGGGCATGATCGTGGCCGCGCCGACGCCCATGACCACGCGGGCGGTGATGACGAGGCCCGTGCTGCCGGCCAGGCTGCCCAGGACGGAGCCCGCGGCGAAGACGACGAGTCCGGCGAGCAGTCCGCCGCGGCGGCTGTACTTGTCGCCGACCGCGCCCAGGACCAGCATCAGCGCGGCGTACGGGACGGTGTAGCCGTCGATGACCCACTGGAGTTCGCTGCTGTCCAGGCCCAGGTCGAGGGTCATGTCGGGGGCGGCGACGATCAGCGACGTGTTCGCCATGACGACGATCAGCAGGCTGAGGCAGAGGACGAGCAGCGCCCACCGGCGCCGTGCGTAGGGGCCGGTCATCCGGTCCACGGGGGTGGAAGCGACGAGGGGCATGGTCCGGTCCTTGGGTGCGGGGTCGGGAGGGGGCGGCACGCTTCATTGCACATCCATGTGCAGGTTAGATACTTGCACTGCGATGTGCAAATATGGCCGTGAGCCTGCCTGCCCCCTCGTACGGAAGCCCCCGCCGCCATGACCCAGCCCGCCGCCCCCAGGCGCAGCCACGCCGTCTCGAACCGCGCCCGCATCCTGGAGGTAGCCCGCCGCGAACTGGGCGCCCGCCCCGACGCGACGCTGGACGAGATCGCGCAGGCCGCCGACGTAGCCCGCCGCACGCTGTACGGCCACTTCCCCGGCCGCGACGCCCTGCTCGACGCGCTGGCCGACGACGCCTCGGCCGCGATCGTCGAGGCCGTCGCCGCGTCCCGCCGCGACGGGGACGGCCCGGAGGAGGCGCTGGCGCGCTTCGCCCTCCAGATGTGGCGGGTCGGCGACCGGTACCGCATGCTGCTGTCGCTCGGCCGCCATCACCTGGGGGAGGAACGGTTCGGCGAACTGCTCGCGCCCGCGTTCGAGCAGGGGCGGGCGGTGCTCGCGCGGGGGCAGGCGGAGGGCCGCTTCGCCCGGCACCTGTCGCCGCCCGTGATGGCCGCCGTGCTGCGCGACGTGCTCTTCTCGCTGTGGGAGAGCATCGACCGGGGGCAGCTCGACGACGACGCGTCGCTCGCCGCCGTCACGCATCTGGTGGCGGTCGGTGTGCCGCCCGCGCGGGCGGGGGAGGTCGTCGGGGCGGTGCGCGCGCGGGGGTGAGGCGAGGGGGTCTCCGGCCCCTTGACGGCGCGGGGGCCGCGCTGACCAGAATGAACGCGCAAGACCGAACACGATCGATCAAAGGATCACAGATGCGCGACGGGACGTTCCTCCACTTCCGGTCCTCGGGAACCAGCCTCGTGCTCGACGCCACGGGCACCGGCCTGCCCCGGATCGCCCACTGGGGGCAGGACCTCGGCGAGCTGCCGCAGGACGCCCTCGCCGCGCTCGTCCGCGCGGGCGTCCCGCAGATGCCGTCCAACACGCTGGACGAGGTCGTCCCCGTCGCCGTCCTCCCCGAGCACTCCGCCGGCTGGCTCGGCACCCCCGGGCTCACCGGCCACCGCGCCGGAGCCGACTTCTCCACCGCCTTCACGGTCACCGCGCTCGACGCGGCCGAGCGGCGCGCGGTCGTCACCGCCGAGGACACCACGGCCGCCCTCGCGCTGCGCCTGGAGATCGAACTGACGGACTCCGGCCTCGTACGCCAGCGCGCCACCGTCACCAGCACCGCCGCCGCCGACGACGCCGCCCCGTTCACCCTCTCCGGCGTCCTCCTCGCGCTGCCCGTCCCCGACCGGGCCACGGAACTGCTCGACCTCACCGGCCGCCACCTGCGCGAACGCACCCCGCAGCGGCACGCGTTCACCATCGGCTCGCACCTGCGCGAGAACCGCAGGGGCCGCACCGGCACCGACGCCGTCACCGTCCACGCCGCCGGGGAGCGGGACTTCGGCTTCCGGCACGGCGAGGTGTGGGGCCTGCACGTCGCGTGGAGCGGCAATGCGCGGTCCCTCGCCGAGCGCACCAACCTCGGCGTCTCGCTCCTCGCGGGCGGCGAACTGCTGCTCGCCGGCGAAGTCGCCCTCGGCGCCGGGGACTCGTACAGCACGCCCTGGGTGTACGGCAGCTACGGCCGCACCGGGCTCGACGAACTCGCCGCACGCTTCCACGGCCACCTGCGCGGCCGCGACACCCACCCCCGTTCGCCCCGGCCCGTCACGCTCAACGTCTGGGAGGCCGTCTACTTCGACCACGGCGTCGACCGCCTCAAGCAGCTCGCCGACGCCGCCGCCGAGGTCGGCGCGGAGCGGTACGTGCTGGACGACGGCTGGTTCCGCGGGCGCCGCGACGACCACGCGGGCCTCGGCGACTGGTTCGTGGACGCGGCGGTCTGGCCGGACGGGCTGCACCCGCTCGCCGAGTACGTGCGCGGGCTCGGCCTCGAATTCGGCCTCTGGTTCGAGCCGGAGATGGTCAACGCCGACTCCGACCTCTACCGCGAGCACCCCGACTGGATACTCTCCACCGGCGGCCGCGTCCCGCCCGAGTCGCGCCACCAGCAGGTCCTCGACCTGGCCCACCCGGAGTGCTGGGCGTACCTGCTGGAACGGCTCGACGCGCTCGTCACCGAGTACGACCTCACGTACATCAAGTGGGACCACAACCGCGACCTCGTGGAGGCCGGGCACAGCCCCACCGGGCAGGCCGGCGTCCACGCGCACACCGAGGCCGTCTACCGCCTCCTGGACGAACTGCGCGCCCGGCACCCCCGCCTGGAGATCGAATCCTGCTCCTCCGGTGGCGGACGCGTGGACCTCGGCATCCTGGAGCGCACCGACCGCGTCTGGACGAGCGACTGCATCGACGCCCTGGAGCGGCAGCTCATCCAGCGCTGGACCGGCCTGCTGCTGCCCCCCGAACTGCTCGGCGCGCACGTCGGCGCGCCCGAGGCGCACACCACGGGCCGCACGCACACGCTGGCCTTCCGCGCCGGGACGGCGCTTTTCGGCCACTTCGGCATCGAGTGGGACCTGACGCGGGCGACCGCCGGGGACAAGGCGGCGCTCGGCGAGTGGATCGCGCTGTACAAGCGGCTGCGGGGGCTGCTGCACAGCGGCGCGGTCGTGCGCGGCGACCACCCGGACCCGGCGCTGTGGGTGCACGGGGTGGTGGCGGACGACCGTTCGCGCGCCGTCTACGCGCTGGCGCAGATGGCGACGACCGTGCAGTCCCCGCCCGGACGCGTCAGCCTGCCGGGGCTCGACCCGGACGCCGACTACCGGCTGACGCCGCTCGCGCCCGGGGACGCCGTGCGGGGGCGGCGTCAGCAGGACCTGGCCTGGTGGGCGGACGGCGGGGTGACGCTGCCGGGGCGGGTGCTGGAGGCGGTCGGCGTGCGGGCGCCGTTGCAGCACCCGGAGGGGCTGGTGCTGATCGAGGCCGTACGGGTCTGAGGCGCGCCCCGCCGCTCAGTCCTTGCCGCTCAGTCTCTGAAGTGGTCCGTCACCAGCACGACCTTGCCGGTGGTCGCCCTGCCCTCCAGCGCCTCGTGGGCACGGGCGGCCTCCGCCAGCGGGAAGCGGGTGACGAGTGGCGTGAACGTGCCGTCGGCGGCGAGCGCCATGGCCTCCTCCTCCAGCAGGCGCATGTTCCGCGGGCCGCCGATGCGTTCGAGCAGTGCCGGGCCGACGGCCGGGCGGCGGACGATGTCGGCCGGTCCTGGGGCGTCCTCGGGCCCGCCCGACGCGTTGCCGTAGGACAGGTGCGTCCCGGCGGGGGCGACGAGCCCGGCCGCCGTCGCCGCGAGGCCGCCGCCGACGCCCTCGAACAGCACGCTGACGGGCCGCTCGCCGTACGCCGCGCGCACCCGGTCCGCCCAGGCGGGGTCGGTGTAGTCGACGGCCAGGTCGGCGCCGAGGGCGGCCACCGCGTCCGCCTTCGCCCGGCCGCCCGCCGCGCCGACGACGGTCGCGCCGCGGTGCTTCGCGTACTGCGTGAGCAGCGCGCCGATGCCCCCGGCGGCGGCCAGGACGAGGACGATGTCGGCGGGCGTGAGGTCGGTGAAGCGCAGGACGCCGACCGTCATCCGGCCGGTTCCGACGAGCGCCACGGCGTGGTCGGCGGGGAGCCCGTCGGGCAGGGGGTGGAGGCGGTCGGGCGTGGTGACGGCGGCCTCGGCGTAGCCGCCGGGGACCATGCCCAGGTGGGCGGCGACGCGGCGGCCGAGCCAGGACGGGTCGGTGCCGTCGCCGAGCGCGTCGACCGTGCCGGCGACCTCGCGGCCGGGGATCGTCGGCAGCTCGGGGAACGGCAGGGGGGACGCCCCTGCGCCCCGCGGGCCCGCGCGCAGCACGGTGTCGATCAGGTGGACCCCGGCCGCCTCGACGGCGACGCGGACCTGGCCGGGGGCGGGGGCCGGGTCCTCGACGGTCTCGGCGCGGAGGTTCGCGGCGGGACCGAAGGCGTGGAGGCGGACGGCGCGCATGGGCGGCTCTCTTCCGGTACGGGGAGGGCGGGGCGTGGCGGCCCCACGCTAGAAGCTCAAGCCCGCTTGAGGTCAAGCGGCGCCGTTCCGGTGACTGTCAGTGGCGTACGGCACGATGGCCGCATGGTGGAAGCGCGGAAGTCGAAACCGGTGGCGGGCCCGAAGGCGCCGCAGTTCTCCCTGCCGGAGCTGCGGCCGTTCGACGGCGGTGCGCTGGAGACGGAGGGGGACTACGACGGTGTCGCGTTCGAGGGCCTTGATCTCAGCGGCGCCGGGGCGCGGGGCGCGCACTTCCTGGACTGCGCGCTGCGGCGCTGCGTGCTGGACGAGGCGGTCCTGAAGCGCGCGCGGCTGGTGGACAGCGCGCTGGAGGAGGTGCGGGGCGTCGGCGCCGATCTGAGCGAGGCGCAGCTGCGGGACGTCGAGATACGGGACGCCAGGCTCGGCGGCCTCCAGCTCAGCGGGGCGACGCTGACGCGCGTGCGGGTGCGCGGCGGGAAGATCGACTTCCTGAACCTGCGGCAGGCCGCGCTGACCGATGTGGTCTTCGAGAACTGCCTGCTGGTCGAGCCGGACTTCGGGGGCGCGCGGCTCGAACGGGTCGCGTTCACGGACTGCGAGGTGCGCGGCGCCGACCTGAACGCGGCGACGCTGCGTGACGTGGACCTGCGGGGGGCCGCGGCGCTGGAGATCACACGCGGTTGGGACCGCCTGTCGGGCGCGGTGATCAGCCCGTCCCAACTGCTCGACCTCGCGCCGCACTTCGCCGCCCAGCTGGGGGTCCGCGTGGAGTGAGCACGAGGACCGGCCGAGCGGCGGGCCCGCCGGGGACGGGCCGCCCCCCTGCGGTGGCCGCAGGAGGGCGGGGGCGCGCCCTGGGCAGGGCCGGGAAGACCGTCAGACGTTGACGCCGAAGTCCTGGGCGATGCCCGCGAGGCCGGAGGCGTAGCCCTGGCCGACGGCGCGGAACTTCCAGTCCGTGCCGCTGCGGTACAGCTCGCCGAAGACCATGGCCGTCTCGGTGGAGGCGTCCTCGGTCAGGTCGTAACGGGCGATCTCGGCGCCGCCGGCCTGGTTCAGCACGCGGATGAACGCGTTGCGCACCTGGCCGAAGTTCTGGCCGCGGTTGTCCGCGTCGTGGATGGAGACCGGGAAGACGACCTTGTCCACGTCGGCGGGGAGCGCCGCCAGGTTGACCTTGATCTGCTCGTCGTCGCCCTCGCCCTGGCCGGTCAGGTTGTCACCGGTGTGCTCGATGGTGCCGTCCGGGGTCTTGAGGTTGTTGTAGAAGACGAAGTGCTGGTCCGAGACGATCTTGCCGCCCGGGTTCACGCCGAGGGCGCTCGCGTCCAGGTCGAAGTCCGCGCCGGTGGTGGTGCGGACGTCCCAGCCGAGGCCCACCGTGACGGCCGTCAGACCAGGAGCCTCCTTGGTCAGCGAGACGTTGCCGCCCTTGGACAGGCTCACACCCATGTTTGCTCCCCTTGTTCCGTTTCGCTCAGGATCGTCTTTGCGATGACGTTACTCTTACCGACCCCAACGAAGGCAACACCTGCCCGGGTTCCTGGCGCGGAGGTGAAAAAGCCGGGCGGGGCGGAAAACCGGTATGCGGGGCCGGCCGCGCCGCAGGATCATGGAACGCATGTCCGGTCCCTATCCCATCCGCGGCGCCGTCAGCCTGCCCGAGTCCGAGCTGCACTGGCGTTTCTCCCGCTCGTCGGGGCCGGGCGGGCAGCATGTGAACACCACCGACAGCCAGGTCGAGCTGCGCTTCGACCTCGCCGCCACCCGCGCGCTCCCCGACGTGTGGCGGGAACGCGCCCTCGAACGGCTCGCCGGGCGGCTGCACGGCGGCGTGCTGGTCGTATACGCCAGCGAGCACCGCTCGCAGTGGCGCAATCGCGACACCGCCGCCCGGCGCATGGCCGCGCTGCTCGCCGAGGCGACCGCGCCGCCCCCGCCCGAGCGCCGCGCCCGCAGGACGCCGCGCGGCGTCGTCGAGCGGCGCCTGCGGGCCAAGCACCACCGGGCCGATGTGAAGCGGGGGCGCGGGCGCCGGGGCGACTGGGAGTGAGGCGCGTACGGGGGGAGCGCGCCGCGCGGCACGCGCCCCGTCAGGGCAGCGCCCGGTACGCGGCGCGGTAGTAGAGCAGCGGGCCGCCCGGCTGCGGCGGCACGTCGGCCGTCAGCACATGGCCGACGACCAGCGTGTGGTCCCCCGCCGCGACGCGCTGCGCCGTGCGGCACTCGACCGTGGCCAGCGCGCCCGCCACCAGCGGGGCGCCCGTGACGCCGCCGAGCGTGTGCGGGACGTCCTGGAAGAGCAGGCGATCGCTCAGCCGCCCCTTCATCGCGAAGCGCGCGGCCGTCGCGCGCTGCCCCTCACCGAGGACCGCGGCGGCCCACAGCGGCTGCCGTTCCAGCAGCTCGTCCATGCGCGAGCCGGTGCGGACGCTGACGAGGACGAGCGGCGGGGCGAGCGAGACGGACAGGAACGCGGTCGCCGTCATCCCGGCGGGGGCGCCGCGCGGCCCGTCCTCGTCGTCGTGCGCCGTCACCAGGACCACGCCCGAGGCCAGCCGCGCCATCGCGCCGCGGAACCGTTCGCCCGTCACCCCGTCGAGGGGCGCGGGGGCTGGGTGGGGAGCTGGGCGGGGAGTGGAGGACACGCCAGCAACGCTAACCGGACCGCCGTCCCCCGCGCATCGGACCGGAGAACCGGACAGCGTCTCACCACGTCCTACGTCCCGCGACCGATCCCTCTCTTAGTGTGACAAGAATCACAGTAGGCAACTAATTGCTGACCCTGTGTACCTAGTGGGCAGCTCCCTGTGATTCAGTGGCCTGTGTATCTGCACGTGCATTTCGCGCATCCGGGGGAGTGATGGAAACGGAGACCGAGCCGTACGTGCGCCTCGCGTCGCTGCGGGAGCTGCACCAGGTCGTCGCCCAGCTCGCCACCGCCCGCAGCATGGCGGACACCCTCCAGACCATCGCCGACGGGGCCGTCACCGCGCTCGGCTTCGAGCTGGCCTCCGTCAACGTCGTCAGACCCGACGGCGACCTGCTCGTGGCCGCCGTCGCCGGCGACGAGCGCGCCGAGGCGGCGCTCGCCGGGCGCACCGGCTCCCGCGGGTCGTGGGAACGCCGCCTGGCGATGGGGGAACGCTGGGGCGGCCTTCGTTTCATCCCGTACACCGAGGGCTGGGTCCTCGACCACGACGACGTGCCGCAGTGGCACACCACCGGGCCCGCGCCGCGCTACCCCGACGAGTGGCACCCGATGGACCGCCTGTTCGCGCCCATGTACGCCTCCGACGGCGAACTGCTGGCCGTCCTGGAGGTCGACCGCCCGCGCAACGGCCGCAGGCCGGGCGCCTGGGGCTGCGAGGCCCTGGAGCTGTACGCCTCCCAGGCCGCGATAGCCATCAGCAACGCCCGCCTGCGCGGCAACATGCAGCGCGCCCTCGTCCGTCTCGAACGGGAGCAGCAGGCGCTGCGCGCGAGCGAGGAGAGCTTCCGGCAGGCGTTCGAGTACGCGCCGAGCGGCATGGCCATCGCCGAGGTCGGCAGCGACAACCCCGGCCGCCTGATCCGCGTCAACGACGCGCTGTGCCGCCTGCTGGACCGCCCGGCCACCGTCCTGCGGCGCTACAGCTTCGCCGACCTCGTGCACCCCGAGGACACCGGCGTCCTGCTGCGCACCTCCGCCGAGGGCGGCCGCGCCGAGCTGCGGCTCGCGCGCCGCAACGGCACGTACGTGTGGGTGAACCTCAGGAACTCGGTCGTCGCCGACGCGGCGGACGGCCCGCAGGTCCAGCTCACGCACGTCGAGGACATCGAGGAGCGCAAGCGCCACGAGCTGGCGCTCGCCCACCGGGCGAGCCACGACTCGCTGACCGGCCTGCCCAACAGCGCCGAGCTGCGCGCCCGGCTCGCCGACCGCGTGTGCGAGACGCCGCCCGAGCGGTTCGGCAAGGCGGCCGGGCGGCCGGGAGACCCGTTCAGGGGACTGGGGACGCCGCAGGGGCGCCCGTACGACCACCACGAGCACGTCGTGCCCCCCGACGCGCCGGGCGCGGACGGGAAGGGCCTCGCCGTCCTCTTCTGCGACCTGGACGGCTTCAAGTCCATCAACGACCGGTTCGGCCATGTCTGCGGCGACGCCGTGCTGGTCGAGGTGGCGCGCCGCCTGGAGGAGGGCGTGCGGGACAACGACACGGTGGCCAGGCTCGGCGGTGACGAGTTCGTCGTCCTCGCGGACGGCCTCGGCGCCGCGGACGCCTCCGACCTCGCCGTACGGCTGCGGAACGCGATCATCCCGCAGATGCGGATCGAGGGCCGCGTGGTGCGGGTGGGGGCCAGTTTCGGCATCGGCTGGGCCGCCTGCGGCACCAGCGTGGACGACATCCTGAAGTCCGCCGACCAGCGCATGTACATCGAGAAGCGGTCCCGGTCGGCGGGCCGCAGGCGCGCGGGCTGACGCGCGCCCCGGCGCCCGTCCGCGAGCCGTGCACGGGGCTCCCGCGCCGCCGCCCGCACGGGCCGCTCTGTCACCCGAACGCGGTAGGCTCGCGGCCGTACACCTGTCACCGAAGGAACGGTAGTCGATGAGCTCGGGGCACACCGGCGCGGGAACGCCCGACGAGGGCGACGACCCGTTCGCCTACCTCTACCGGCCCGCCGACGGCGAGGCCCCGCGGCAGCAGGGACCGCGCCAGCCGTCCTACAACCAGGTCCGGCCGGTCGGCGAGCGCGCCTACGGCGGCCAGCAGACGTACGGCGGGGCCCAGGGGCACCGCCAGCCCGGCGCGGCGGCGTCCCCCGACGCCCGCTACGCCGCCCCCGAGACGCAGGGCATGCCCGGCGCGGGCGGCGGCGGCCACCGCCAGGGCCCGCCGGACCGGCGCAGGCCCCCGGGCGGTGACGCGCGGCGCAACGGGCTGCTGATCGGCGCCGTCGCGGTCGTGGTCGCCGTGGTGCTCGGTGTGACGGCGGCCATCGTCTTCAGCAGCGGCGGCGACGACGACACGGCCGCCGACGACCCGACCCCGACGCAGGACACTGCCGGCGGCGACGACGCGGGCGGCGACGACCCGAGCGAGGAGCCGACCGACGAGGAGACCGAGGACGAGGCCGAGCTGCCCGTCGCGGCGGTCGGCGACCTCCAGCCGGGCGGCGGCGCGGCCGTCGAGAACACGGTGACGGGCGCACGCTCCGACGGCGGCGACTACATCGCCGTACGCAACGCCCAGAACTCCACGGTCACCTGGACGTTCGACATCGAGGGCGAACCGCTGGAGCAGTACTACTTCTACATCGGCTACTCGGTGGTCACGGACGGCCAGACGATGGCCTTCTCGGTCAACGGCGAGCCGCGCCAGGACCCGATCGACTTCAAGGACTGGAACCCGAACAGCGACGACTGGGAGACGAGCTGGGTGAAGACGTACAACAACGTCAACCTCGTCGAGGGCGAGAACACCATTCAGCTGACCTGCTCCGGCTCCTGCGACGTGCTGATCGACCAGATGCGGCTCACCGAGGAGAAGGAGGGCTGACGCCCCGCCGTCCCCGCCTCAGCCGCGGGTGACCGTACCGTGGCGGGCCGTCGCCAGGACGCCGAGGAGGTGTTCCACCGCCGCCCGCATCGCCGCGCGGCCCTCGGCGAGCCAGGGACGCGGGTCCACCCGGCCGGGCGGCGTGGCGGCCAGCCGGGCGCGTACGGCGGCGGTCAGAGCGGTGTTGAGCGCCGTCCCGAAGTTGATCTTGGTCATCCCGGCCGCCACCGCCCGGCGCAGCTCCTCGTCCGGCACGCCCGACGAGCCGTGCAGCACCAGCGGCACCCCCGCCGCCGCCCGCAGCCGCCCGATCAGCGGATGGTCGAGGACGGCGGACCGTTCCGTCATCGCGTGGCTGCTGCCGACCGCCACCGCCAGCGCGTCCACCCGCGTCGCCCGGACGAACGACGCCGCCTCCCCCGGATCGGTCCGCACGCCCGGCAGGTGCGCGTCCCCCGGCTTGCCGCCGACGCGGCCCAGCTCCGACTCGACCAGCAGCCCGTGCGCGTGCCCGAAGGCGACCGCGTCCGCCGTCGCCGCGACGTTCGCCGCGTACGGCAGCCGCGACCCGTCGTACATCACCGAGCCGAAGCCCGCCCCCGGCGCCTCCCGTAACAGCTCGCGGTCCGTCACATGGTCCAGGTGCAGGCCCAGCGGTACGGGGGTGTCGCGCGCCAGGGCCGTCAGCGCGGCGGCCAGGGGCGCGAGACGGCCGCCGTGGTGCGCGACCGCGTTCTGCGAGACCTGGAGCAGCAGGGGCGCGCCCGCCGCCTCGGCGGCCTCCACGACCGCCTCGGCGTGCTCCAGCGTGATCACATTGAACGCCGGGAGCGCGCGCCCGCCCGCGCGCGCCGCACCGAGTAACCGGGCGCTGGGCACCAGCGTCACGGCCGGACCACCCACTCCCCGCGCCGCATGACGCCCACGACGTCGAACGTCCCGTCCGCCAGGACCACGAGGTCCGCGTCCTTGCCCTCCTCGATGGCCCCGACCCGGTCGGCGAGCCCCAGCAGCCGCGCCGGGGTGCCGGACAGGGCGCGCGAGACGTCGGGCACGGACAGGCCGTTCACCAGCACCGACCGGCGGAACGCCTCGTCCAGCGTCAGCGTCGAGCCCGCGATCGCGCCGCCCTCGGCGAGCCGTGCCACACCGTCCCGCACCTCCACCGCCAGCGGCCCCAGGAAGTACGCGCCGTCGCCCATGCCGGTCGCGCCCATCGCGTCGGTGATCAGCGCGACGCGCCCCGCGCCCGCCGAGCGGAACGCGAGGCCGACGACGGACGGGTGCAGGTGCGTGCCGTCGTTCACCAGCTCGACGGTCACCCGCTCGTCCTCAAGCAGCGCCGCGACCGGGCCCGGCGCGCGGTGGCCGAGGACCGGCATCGCGTTGAACAGGTGCGTGGCCACCGAGGCGCCCGCGTCGATCGCGGCGCGCACCTGCTCGTACGACGCCTCCGTGTGCCCCACGGCCGCGACGACGCCGCCGTCCCGCAGCATGCGCACCGAGTCGGTGCCGCCGGGCAGTTCGGGCGCGAGCGTGACCATGCGGGCGGTGCCGCGCGCCGCGTCGAGCAGCTTGCGGATGTCGGCGGGGGCCGGGTCGCGCAGCAGCGCCGGGTCGTGCGCGCCGCAGCGGTGCGGGGAGATGAACGGGCCCTCGAAGTGCAGCCCGGCCAGCTCGCCCTGCTCGACCAGCTCGGACAGCGTGCCCGCCTGCGCGGCCAGGTCGCCCAGCTCGCCGGTGACGGTGGAGGCGACCATCGTCGTCGTACCGTGCGCGCGGTGCGTCGCGACGACGCGCAGGGCCTCCTCGGCGGTCCCGGCGGAGAACGAGGCGCCGCCGCCGCCGTGCACGTGCTGGTCCACGAAGCCGGGCACGATCCAGTGGCCGGTCAGGTCGAGGGCGGGCGTACCGGGGGCGTCGGGGGCGTCGGGCGCGTCCGGCGGCTCGGCGGCGAAGCGCGTGCCCTCGACGGTGACGCGGCCGTCCGGCACGACCCCGGACGGACGGACGACCCGCGCTCCGGTGAGCACGGTACGGGTGGGGCTCGTCATGGCTGGGGGACCTCCGTCGATGTGGGGAGCCGGCGTGCGTCCTGGGCGAGGAGCCCCGCGCCCAGGCAGCCGGCGGCGTCTCCCAGCGCCGCCGGGAGGACGTCTGGCATGCGCTGGAACGTGACCCGGGCGGCCAGCGCCTCCCGCAGCGGGCCGAGCAGCAGCTCGCCCGACTCGGCGAGCCCGCCGCCGACGACGACCGTGCCCGGGTCGAGGAGCCGCACGGCCACCAGCAGGCCGTCCGCGAGCGCGTCCACGGACGCCTGCCACACGGCGATGGCCCGGGGGTCGCCCGCCGCGACGGCGCGCGCGGCGTGCGCGGCGGTGGCCTCGCGGTCGCCCGAGGCGGCCGCCCACGCGCGGCCCACGGCGGTGGCGGAGGCGACCGTCTCCAGACAGCCGTACAGGCCGCAGCCGCACGCGGGGCCGCCGGGGCGGACCACGATGTGCCCGATCTCGCCCGCCCCGCCGTTCGCGCCCGGCTCGATCACGCCGTCGATGCCGATGGCACCGGCGATCCCGGTGCCGAGCGCGACGAAGAGGAAACGGGACCTGCCCGCCGCCGCGCCGATCCGCGCCTCGGCGAGGCCCGCCGTCCGCATGTCGTGGTCGATGGCGACGGGCAGGCCGCGCAGGCGCTCGGACAGGAGGCGGCGCAGCGGCAGGTCGCGCCAGCCGAGGTTGGCCGAGTACGCGGCGACGCCCGCGCGGGCGTCCACGATGCCGGGCACGCAGACGCCCGCCGCCGCGGGCGGGCGGCCGAACCTGGCGGTGCCCGCCTCGTACAGCTCCTCCGCCAGGCCGAGGATGCCCTCCACCGCGCCCTCGGGGCCGCCGGTGGGTCTGCGGACCTCGTGCAGCGGGCGGTGCCCGGCGCCGTAGAGGGCGGCCTTGATCGTGGTGCCGCCCACGTCGAGGGCGACCACGTAGGTGTCGTCGTCGTTCTCCTGGAGAGTCACACGCGTAAGTCTCGCCCGCGACCAGGGAAAAGGTCTAGTCCACTACGGGGTTGCGGAACGGCGTGCCGCGCCCGGCCGTTCACGGGAGGACGACCGAACGCGTCAGGTTCCGCGGCCGGTCCGGGTCGAGCCCGCGCGCCCGCGCCACCGCGACGGCGAGCCGCTGGGCCCGTACCAGCTCGGCCATCGGGTCGAGGACGCCCGTCTCGGTGTACGCGCCGGCCGCGGCCGCCTCGGCGGCGATCCCGGCGCCGCCGTCGCCGCCGCCCCCCGCCGGGCCGCCCAGCAGCCACACCGCGCGGCCTGGCGCCGCGATCGACACAGGACCGTGCCGGTACTCCAGCAGCGGATGGCTCTCCGTCCACGCGCCCGCCGCCTCCCGCAGCTTCAGCGCCGCCTCGCACGCCAGCCCGTACGCCCAACCCGAGCCGAGGAACGTCCACTGCTCCGCCGCCGTCAGCCCCGCGGGCAGCGGAACGGCGAGGGCCGTCGCCGCGTCCGCCGCCGCGCGTTCGACGGTCGCCACGCCCGCGGGCAGCGGGCCGCCCGTCTCCAGCGCGGCCCGCAGGAAGGCGAGGGCGCTCGTCGCGAAGCGCGTCTGGACGACGGACCGCTCCTCGGCGTAGTCGAGCACGGCGACGTGCTGCGCCTCCCGCAGCACCGGGGACGTGGGGTCGGCCGTCAGGGCGAGCAGGGGAGTGGCGGGGTGGGCGTCGCGCAGGCGGGCCAGCAGTTCGAGGATCTCCGTCGTCGTCCCGGAACGGGTGAGGGCGACCACGCGGTCGTACCGCCGCGCGCGGGGGAACGCGGACGCGGGGAACGCGTCCGTCTCGCCCTGCTCCGCCGCCTCGCGCAGCGCCGCGTACGCCTGGGCCATGAACCACGACGTGCCGCAGCCCGTCACCGCGACCCGCTCGCCGGGGCGCGGCAGCGCCGCCGGGCCGAAGCCGCCGTCCACGGCCGCGCGCGCGTCGCGGGCGGCGCGGCGCCAGCAGTCGGGCTGGGACGCGATCTCGTCGGCGGTGAAGGAACGTTCGGTCATGCGGGGGCTCCTCGGCGGCTGGACCGGTGCGGACGTGAGGGAGCACTGCCCGTCCCACGCCCGCCCACACACGCCGCCGCGCTGTCGTACCCCCCGCCTAGACTGACGGGGTGAGCACGGAGGCGGACGGGGAGACGGCGCGGCCCGGTGAGCTGACCGCGCGGGAACGCGCCGTCCTCGCCGTCGAACGGCGCGCCTGGAGCGGCCCTGGCCCGAAGGAACGCGCCATCCGCGAACGCCTCGACCTCACCCCCACCCGCTACTACCAGCTGCTCAACGCCCTGCTGGACGACCCCCGCGCCCTCGCCCACGACCCGGTGACCGTCAACCGGCTGCGCCGTCTGCGGGACGCCCGCCGCGCCCGCCGCTGACCCCGCCGTTACAGTCATGTACATGGGCAACCTCCCCGAACCCGCCACCGCCGAGGGACGCACCGGGCTCGCCGCGCTGCTCGACCGCCCCGACCGCGCCCTCCTCGCCTTCGACTTCGACGGCACCCTCGCGCCGATCGTGCCCGACCCCGAGCAGGCGCGCGCCCACCCCGACGCCGTGCCCGCGCTCGCCAGGATCGCGGCGCGCGTCGCCGTCGTCGCCATCATCACCGGCCGCCCCGCCGACGTCGCCGTACGCCTGGGCGGCTTCGACGGCCACCCCGAACTGTCCGGGCTCACCGTCCTGGGGGCCTACGGCGCCGAGCGCTGGGAGGCCGCCACCGGCGAACTGCGCACCCCCCCGCCGCCCCCCGGCATCGCCGCCGTCCGCGAGGAGCTGACCTCCTGGGCCGAGCGCACCGGCTCGTACGTCGAGGACAAGGGCATCGCGCTGGCCGTGCACACCCGCCGCGCCCCCGACCCCGAGGGCGCGTTCGCCACGCTGAAGGCCCCCCTCGCCCGCCTCGCCGACGAGCACGGCCTCGCCCTCGAACCCGGCCGCATGGTCCTCGAACTGCGCCCGCCCGGCATGGACAAGGGCACGGCCCTCACCGACCTGGCCCGCGCCTCCGGCGCCGAGTCGGTCCTCTACGCGGGCGACGACCTGGGCGACCTGCCCGCCTTCGAGTCCGTCGCGCGGCTGCGGGCCGTGGGCATCCCCGGGGTGCGGGTGTGCAGCGGCAGCCACGAGGTGGCGCGGCTGGCGAGCGTCACCGACCTGGAACTCGACGGACCGGCGGGCGTCGCCGCGTTCCTCACCGCCCTGTCGGAGCGGCTGGGGTAGGGGAACGCCTACCCCGGAGTCTCCGGTCAGCCGGATGGTGCGGCGGCGTGCACGCTCCGTAGCGTCGGTCGCATGAACGGAGCACGGAAGAACACGGCGGTACGGGCCACCCTGGCGGCGGCGGTGGCCCTCGGCGCCCTCGCCCTCGCCGGCGGCGCGAGCCCCGGCGCCGCCGACGAGCACGGCCACGGCCACGGCGGCAGGCTGCAACGGGACGCCGAGGCGGTGCGGGACGCCGGGGCCACCGGCCTCGTCGCCGCCGCCACCGGTACCTCGGGCCGCGCACGCAGCGCCGCCGCGGGCGTCACGGACCTGGACGACCCGCGCCCGGTCCCGCACGACGCGTACTACCGCATCGGCAGCGACACCAAGACGTTCACCGCCGCCGTGGTCCTCCAGCTCGCCGGCGAGGGGCGCCTCGCGCTGACCGACACGGTCGAACGGTGGCTGCCAGGCGTCGTCACCGGCAACGGCAACGACGGCTCACGCGTCACCGTCCGCGACCTCCTCCGGCACACCAGCGGCATCACCAACTACACCGACATCCTCTACGCCGACCCCGCCGACCTCACCCCCGAGGCGTACCTCGCCGACCGCTTCCGGGGCCGCACGCCCGAGGAGCAGGTCGCACTCGCCATGATGCGCGCCCCCGGCTGGCTCCCGGAAACGGGCGAGACGCGCTGGGCGTACTCCAACACCAACTACATCCTCGCCGGGATGATCGTCGAGAAGGCCACCGGCCACCCCTGGGCCCAGGAGGTGCACGAGCGGATCATCGCCCCGCTCGGCCTGCGCCACACCATCACGGCCGCCACCTCCGCGTACGTCCCGGAGCCGACCGCGACGGCCTACCTCCAGTTCCCCGGGCAGGAGGAGCTGACCGACACGACGCTGATGGTCGACGGCGGCGCGGACGGCGGGATCATCAGCACCGCCGCCGACATGACCGCCTTCCACCGCGCCCTGCTGGACGGCACGCTCCTCGGCCCGCGCGAGCTGGCGGCGATGCGGGAGACCGTTCCCGCGCCCGGTTTCTCTGCGGTGTCCGGCACGCGGTACGGGCTCGGCATCGCGTGGCGCCCGGCGCGCGGCTGCGCGGACGGCGTGTGGTTCCACGGCGGCACGTCGTTCGGCACGGCGTCGGACGGCGGGGTGACGGACGACGGGAGCGCGGCCGTCGCGGTGGGGACGTACACGCTGAGCTTCGCCGACGCGGAGGGCCAGGAGGCACGCAACACGGCGACCCGCCGCCTCACCGACCACGCGCTGTGCGGTTAGGCCGTGTCGTTCGGGTCTTGGCGGATCGGTCCGCGTCGTCGGGCGCCGTGCGTCGCGAGGCTCCGGATCGCCACGCGTACCGGGCGCGCGCCAGGCAACGATCCGAACGACACGGCCTGGGCCAGGGTCTGGTCCTGTGACCGGGAACGCGCGCCGGGAGACGGCCCGATCAGTCCGGTCGTGCCGCTTCCCATCGCCATGAGGCGGGGCGGGGGCGGCCGTCGAGGTCTCCGCGGCCGGTGCACCAGAGGAGCACCTGTGTGGGGTCTCCGTGCGGGGCGGCGGGGAGGAGACGGCGGAGTACTGCCGCGCTCAGCGGTGCCGGCGGCAGCCAGTCCACGGACAGTCCCCGCGTGATGTCGTGGGTGTGCAGGAGGGTTTCGGCGACGCCCATCGCCGCGAACCCCTCGGGGTCGCACGGGCCCCAGTGCCAGGCCCTCAGGGCCGGGTCGGCGGTGGCCAGGGCGCTGCTGAGCAGTCCGCCGCAGGCGGTGACGACGCGGAGCACCTCGGCCGGCGAGGCGGCGGGGCGGACGCCCAGGTCGAAGGGAAGGTAGGCGTCGGTGGGCTGTGCCGCCAACTGGCCTGCGTACGCGAGCAGATCGTGGCCGATGTGTGCCGCTGTCTGCCGGCAGGTCCAGTCGAGCGGCCCCGCCGGGACCGTCCAGTCCTCGGCGGTATGGGGGCCCAGCACGCGCAGCATCTCCGCCACAGCGGCGTCGACGTCCCGGTGGTCCACGCGAAGCTCCTCGTGGTGCGTGTGCTGCACGGCCAGGCCGTCGGCGTTCCCCAGACCGTGTCCAGGCCGAGTCCAGGCCGTGTCGTTCGGATTTTGCCTGGCACGCGCCCGGTACGCGTGGCGATCCGGCGCCTCGCGACGCACGGCGTCCGACGACGCGGACCGATCCGCCACGATCCGGACGACACGGCCTAGTCCTCGCGCAGGGCCGCCAGCTGGTCCAGGAACCAGGCGGACGGCGGCAGCGCGGTCGCCGCGTCCGCCAGCCGCTTCGTCCTCGCCTCGCGTTCGTCGGGCGCCATCGTCAGCGCGCGGTGCAGGGCGTCGGCCGTCCCCGCGATGTCGTACGGGTTGACCAGCAGCGCGTCCTCGCCCAGCTCCGCCGCCGCCCCCGCCTCGCGGGACAGGACCAGCGCCACGCCCTGCTCGGAGACGACGGGGACCTCCTTGGCGACGAGGTTCATGCCGTCGCGGATCGGGTTCACCAGCGCGACGTCCGCCATGCGGTAGGCGGCGAGCGAGCGGGCGAAGTCGTCCTTCACGTGGAGCACCACCGGCGTCCAGTCGCCCGCGCCGAACTCCGCGTTGATCCCGTCCGCGACGCGCGCCACCTCCGCCGTGTAGTCGCGGTAGACCGCCAGGTCCTGCCGCGACGGGTAGGCGAACGCCACGTGCGACACGCGCCCGCGCCACTCCGGCCGGTCCGTGAGCAGCCGCCGGAACGCGTGCAGGCCGCGCACGATGTTCTTCGACAGCTCGGTACGGTCCACGCGCACCACCGTCCGCCGGTCGCCGACCTGCGCGCGCAGCGCCGCGAGCCGTTCGTCCACGTCGGGGCGGAAGGCGCGTTCCCGCAGGAAGTCCGCGTCGGCGCCGAGGCCGTGCACGCCGAGCCGCGTCGTGCGGCCCTCGTACGTCACCGTGCCGTCGCCGACCGCCGCGCCCAGCAGGTCCGCGCAGCAGGCGGCGAACGCGTCGGCCCAGCGCCGCGTCAGGAACGCCGCCCGGTCCGCGCCCAGGATGCCCAGCAGCACCTGCCGCCCGATCGCGTCGGGCAGCAGCCGGAAGAGGTCCGGCGGCGCCCAGGGGGTGTGCGAGAAGTGGCCGATCCGCAGGTCGGGGCGCCGCTCGCGCAGCAGCCCGGGGACGAGCGAGAGGTGGTAGTCCTGCACGAGCACGGCCGCGCCCGGCTCCGCGTCGGCGGCGAGCGCGTCGGCGAAGGCGGCGCTGTACGCCTCGAAGCCGGACCACTGCCGCTCGAAGCCGGTGTCGAAGACCGGCTCAAGCGGGGTCTGGTACAGCAGGTGGTGCACGAACCACAGCACGGAGTTGGCGACGCCGTTGTACGCGGCGTCGAACGTGTCGGCCGGGATGTCCAGCATCCGCACGGCCTGGCCGCCGGTGTCCGCCAGAGGGAGCCGTCCGCCGTCCCGCGCCGCCGCGGCGCGGTCGCCGTCGCCGAGTGCCGCGCAGACCCAGGTGCCCGCCTCGGGGCCGAGGGCGCTGAGGCCCGAGACGAGACCGCCGCCGCCGCGCCGCGCGCCGAGGGAACCGTCGTCGGCCACGCTGTAGCTCACCGGGCCCCGGTTCGATGCGACGAGGACCTGCTCGGTGGTCATCGGGACTCCCTGGTCGGGCGGACTGTGCCGGCTGTCGGGCGGACTGTGCCGACTGCCGGGCGGACTGTGCCGGTGGGAAGCGGACCGGCGGGCGCGACCGACTGTACGGCGCCGTCCGCTGCGGAGCGTGACGGCTCTTCGGCGGCCTGCCGTGACGGGCGGGCGGTCCGTCCGGTTCCCGGGGGCGGCGCTGCCCCCGTCGCGAAATGCTGTCCGACCGCGCGGCCGGTGAAACGTGTCACCCGTCACACCGCCCGCGCGGCGGCGCGCGCGTACGGCCCGGGTCAGGCCGCCTGCCGCGCCGCGTACTCCGGGACCCCGCACATCGGCGGGCGCTCGTCCGCGTCGATCGGGTGCGTCCGCGGGCTGAAGCCGCCCGCCTCCGTCCGCTCGAACTGGGTGAGCCCCACCCGCCGGGGCAGGACCGTGCCGGGCAGCCTGCTCTGCGCCGTCCGCATGATGGCGGTGGCCATGCGGCCGAGCGCCTGCCCGTCCTGGTGGCGGTGCTTGCGCACCCCGACGTCGACCTGGCCGACCGCGTCGAGGCCCGCGACGTGCAGCGTGTCGATCAGCAGGCCCAGCTCGACGCCGTACCCGACGGGGAACGGCAGCTGTTCCAGCAGCGACCTGCGCGCCGCGTACTCCCCGCCGAGCGGCTGCACCACACCGGCCAGCTGCGGCCAGTGCAGGTTCAGCAGCGGGCGGGCGACCAGCTCGGTGACGCGGCCGCCCTGGTGGGCGCCGTTCGGTTTGTCGCCGAGCGGCCGGTCGTACATCGCCTTGACCAGCTGCACGTCGGGCTCGGTGAGCAGCGGGCCGAGGATGCCGGAGACGAACCGCGAGTCGAAGTCCTTCAGGTCGGCGTCCACGAAGGCGACGATCTCGCCGCTCGCCGCGAGCAGCGAGCGCCAGAGCACCTCGCCCTTGCCGGGCACGGTGGGTATGCGCGGCAGGATCTCGTCGCGGTGGACGACCTTCGCGCCCGCCGCGGCCGCGACCTCGGAGGTGCGGTCGGTGGACCCGGAGTCCACCACGAGCAGCTCGTCGATCAGGGGCACGTCCTCCATGAGGTCGCGCCGGAGTGCTTCCACGATGGCACCGACGGTCCCCTCCTCGTTCAGCGCGGGGAGGACCACGCTGATGCTCCCTGCCGCGCCCGCTGTCCGCTTCGCGTGCAACAGCTGCGGCAGCGGGCGGTCAGCGGCGGTCCAGGATCGGCGGTGCAGCCATTCCTCTGCCTCTACCAGCACGAATGTCGCTCCTGTTCGCGTTCGGCCACTTTTACTCCGTATGGCCGTATCTGCCCCTTCCTGGGGTGCCCCAACCCGCTCGGCCACCTGATTTTGCCCTGTGTCTCGCGGACCGGACGGCCCGAGCCATTGTCGGTGCCGTCCGTTACGATCGCGGACAGCGCAGGTGTCCTCCGGATATCGGGGCCCCGCGCAGACAATCGCATACCGCTCATCCAGAGGGGCAGAGGGAACGGCCCGTTGAAGCCCCGGCAACCCTTCCGCCGGTTCCGTGTCCGTACGCGGGGCTCCCGGTGGGGAAGGTGCCAATTCCGTCCTGTGGCGAGAGACGCCCGGGGAAGATGAGGAGAAGGGGCTCCCGCACCCATGTCCGTGCTGACCGCAGCCGACCAGTCACCCGCCGCCACTGTCGATCTCGGCCCCGCCGTGGCGCTCTCCTGCCGCGAGTGCGGCGAGCGTTTCCCGCTCAGCCCGAGCTTCGCCTGTGAGTCCTGTTTCGGCCCCCTGGAGATCGCCTACGACCTCCCCACGGGGGACCCCGAGGGCCTGCGCCGCCGCATCGAGGCCGGGCCGAAGAGCATCTGGCGTTACGCTCCGCTGCTGCCCGTGCCCGCGGACGTCGCCGACAAGCCCAACCTGAACCCCGGCTTCACCCAGCTCGTGAAGGCCGACCGGCTCGCCACCGAGCTGGGCGTGACCGGCGGCCTGTACGTGAAGGACGACTCGGGCAACCCGACGCACTCCTTCAAGGACCGCGTCGTCGCGAACGCCGTCGAGGCCGCCCGCGCCTTCGGCTTCACCACGCTCTCCTGCTCCTCCACCGGCAACCTGGCGGGCGCCGTCGGCGCGGCCGCCGCCCGCGCCGGCCTGCGGTCCTGCGTGTTCATCCCGCACGACCTGGAGGAGGGCAAGGTCGTCATGGCGGCGGTCTACGGCGGCGACGTCGTGGCCATCGAGGGCAACTACGACGACGTGAATCGTTTCTGTAGCGAACTGATCGGCGACCCGGCCGGAGAGGGCTGGGGCTTCACCAACGTCAACCTGCGGCCGTACTACGCCGAGGGCTCGAAGACCCTGGCGTTCGAGATCTGCGAGCAGCTCGGCTGGCGGCTGCCGGACCAGATCGTCATCCCGATCGCCTCCGGCTCCCAGCTGACCAAGATCGACAAGGGGCTCAGGGAGCTGATCGAGACGGGCCTGGTCGAGGACCGGCCCTACCGGATCTTCGGCGCCCAGGCCGCGGGCTGCTCCCCGGTCTCGCGCGCCTGGCGCGAGGGCCACGACGTGGTGCGGCCGGTGCGGCCCGACACGATCGCCAAGTCCCTCGCCATCGGCAACCCGGCGGACGGCCCGTACGTCCTGGACATCGCGCGGCGGACGGGCGGCGCGGTCGAGGACGTCACGGACGCCGAGATCGTGGACGCCATCAAGCTGCTGGCCAGGACCGAGGGCATCTTCACGGAGACGGCGGGCGGCGTGACGCTCGGCGTGACCCGCAAGCTGATCGAGGCGGGCGCGCTCGACCCCTCGCTGACCACCGTCGTCGTGAACACCGGCGACGGCCTGAAGACCCTGGACGCGGTGGCCCCGACCACCGGTCCTACCGCGACCATCCGTCCGAACCTGGACGCCTTCCGAGAGGCTGGGCTGGCATGAGCGTCACCGTCCGTATCCCCACGATCCTGCGCACGTACACCGGCGGCGCGTCCGAGGTGACCGCCGAGGGCGGCACGCTGGAGGAGGTCCTCGCCGACCTCGACCGCAGCCACCAGGGCATCGCGGGGCGCGTGCTGGACGACCAGGGCAAGCTGCGGCGCTTCGTGAACGTCTACGTGAACGACGACGACGTGCGGTTCGCCGAGGGCCTGGCCACGCCGACGCCGGACGGCGCGGGCGTCTCGATCATCCCGGCCGTCGCCGGCGGCTGCTGACCCCCGCCGGGGGCGCGCGCCGTCGCGCGCTCCCGGCGCGTCCGGCGAGCACGTCCGAAAACGCACCGTCCAGGTGCCCCCGCCGCCCCGGAACCGCGTGTTCCGGGGCGGTCGCGTGTCACGGGAACGCTAAAGTGGCGAGCGCCGCCCGCCCCCGCCCGTGCCGGGCGCATATGAATTCGCGACACATCGCGCAAATCTCGTGCCGAAAATTGGTGCACCAATTGTCGGGTTGGCACTTTTGGGCCCGGGGGGATGGTCCAACTACCTTCCCCTGTGCGGCGTTTGCCCGGATCGTGGTCTCAAGAAATCTCCCTCGAATGGCCTGTTGCGCTGGGCGTCCGTGCAGATACATTCAGCGGCGGTCACGCGTTCCGGCGCACACCCCCACACGGCCGGGGGGTGGGGTCTGACAGGTCTGACCCGGGCCCGCGGAGTGCGGTCTCGTGAATGGGCCGGCACAAATGGGGAGTTAGGAAATGGCTCAGGGCACCGTCAAGTGGTTCAACGCGGAGAAGGGCTACGGCTTCATCGCGGTAGACGGTGGTGCGGACGTGTTCGTCCACTACAGCGCGATCCAGATGGACGGCTACCGCACTCTGGAAGAAGGACAGCGGGTCGAGTTCGAGATCTCTCAGGGTCAGAAGGGTCCTCAGGCCGACATGGTCCGGGTGACCGTCTGAACCGCCGACCGCACCGCGAGCGCCACGACCAGGGCCCGCATCCCGGACAGGGGTGCGGGCCCTGGTGCGTGTCACCCCCCAGGGGGTTTGCACTCGCCGGGGGAGAGTGCTAATCATGGGGTTAGCACTCTAGAGGTGAGAGTGACAGCAAGGACCGGTTCGGTGAGGTCCGGCGGCCAGGCGGGGCAAGGAACCGCGGGCCCTGGGCCGTCCGTCGCGGGCACCAGCGCGGTCCGGCGCAATCCACCCCTGTTCTGGGAGGACCACTTCACATGGCCAAGATCATCGCGTTCAACGAGGAGGCGCGGCGCGGCCTTGAGCGCGGGATGAACCAGCTCGCCGACGCCGTCAAGGTCACGCTCGGCCCCAAGGGCCGGAACGTCGTGCTGGAGAAGAAGTGGGGCGCCCCCACCATCACCAACGACGGTGTGTCGATCGCCAAGGAGATCGAGCTTGAGGACGCCTACGAGAAGATCGGCGCCGAGCTCGTCAAGGAGGTCGCCAAGAAGACGGACGACGTGGCCGGTGACGGCACGACCACGGCGACCGTGCTGGCCCAGGCGCTCGTCCGCGAGGGCCTGCGCAACGTCGCGGCGGGCGCCAACCCGATGGCCCTGAAGCGGGGCATCGAGGCCGCCGTGGAGAAGGTCTCCGAGGCCCTGCTCGGCCAGGCCAAGGAGGTCGAGACCAAGGAGCAGATCGCCTCCACCGCCTCCATCTCGGCCGGTGACACGCAGATCGGCGAGCTGATCGCCGAGGCGATGGACAAGGTCGGCAAGGAAGGCGTCATCACCGTCGAGGAGTCCCAGACCTTCGGTCTTGAGCTGGAGCTCACCGAGGGCATGCGCTTCGACAAGGGCTACATCTCCGCCTACTTCGCGACCGACATGGAGCGCATGGAGGCCGAGCTGGAGGACCCGTACATCCTCATCGTCAACTCCAAGATCAGCAACGTGAAGGACCTCCTTCCGCTGCTGGAGAAGGTCATGCAGTCGGGCAAGCCCCTGCTGATCATCGCCGAGGACGTCGAGGGCGAGGCCCTGTCCACCCTGGTGGTCAACAAGATCCGCGGCACCTTCAAGTCCGTCGCGGTCAAGGCCCCCGGCTTCGGCGACCGCCGCAAGGCCATGCTCGGCGACATCGCCATCCTCACCGGTGGCCAGGTCATCTCCGAGGAGGTCGGCCTCAAGCTGGAGAACGCGACCCTCGACCTGCTCGGCCGCGCCCGCAAGGTCGTCATCACCAAGGACGAGACCACCATCGTCGACGGTGCCGGCGACAGCGACCAGGTCCAGGGCCGGGTCAACCAGATCCGCGCCGAGATCGAGAACTCGGACTCGGACTACGACCGCGAGAAGCTCCAGGAGCGCCTGGCGAAGCTGGCCGGCGGCGTGGCCGTCATCAAGGCCGGTGCCGCCACCGAGGTCGAGCTGAAGGAGCGCAAGCACCGCATCGAGGACGCGGTGCGCAACGCCAAGGCCGCCGTCGAGGAGGGCATCGTCGCCGGTGGCGGCGTGGCCCTGCTCCAGGCCGCCTCGGTCTTCGAGAAGCTGGACCTGACGGGTGACGAGGCCACCGGTGCCGCCGCTGTGAAGCTGGCCCTGGAGGCCCCGCTGAAGCAGATCGCGGTCAACGCCGGCCTTGAGGGCGGCGTCGTCGTCGAGAAGGTGCGCAACCTGACCCCGGGCCACGGCCTCAACGCCGCGACCGGCGAGTACGTGGACCTGCTGGCCGAGGGCATCATCGACCCGGCCAAGGTCACGCGCTCCGCGTTGCAGAACGCCGCCTCCATCGCCGCGCTGTTCCTCACCACCGAGGCCGTCATCGCGGACAAGCCGGAGAAGGCCGCCGCGGGCGCCGGTGCCGACGCCGCGGGCATGGGCGGGGGCATGGACTTCTGAGAAGTCCCCTCCACCGGCTCGCACAGCACCGGCTCGCACAGCCGCGCTGACGAGGGCCCGTTCCGGGTGGCGCACGCCGCCCGGGGCGGGCCCTCGCCGCGTCCTGGCGTGGCCGCCGCTGTCGGTGCCGCCGCGTAGTCTGCCCGGGTGACGGACGAACGCGACGCCGCCGTGCCAGGTGCCGTACCCGAAGCGGACCCCTTCGACCTCGCGGGCGACGTGGCCGCCGCGCTGCGGGACAGGACGGCCGCCTGGACGTTCCTCGACCGCTTCACGCGCGAGTGGGCGCCCGTGCTCCCGGTGGACCACCAGCCGGGCTGGGACGCGTACGTGATGGACACCGCCGCCGCGCGCCTCGGCGTCCCGCTGCCCGCCGCCCTGCGCGAGGGCTACGCGCTGCTCGGCGGCCGGGAGGACCTGACGGGCGAGGTGACGGCCGTCCTGGTGCCGCCGGGCGAACTGCGGCTGCACGACGGCGTCGGCGCCGGTGACGACGCGGGCGTCCTCGTCCTCCACCGCGACGGCACCCCGGACGCGGCGCTCGGCATCCGCGTCGCCGACCTCGACCAGGACGACCCGCCGGTCGTCGAGGGCGGCGAGCAGGACGGCTGGCATCCGTACCTCGACCGGGTGTCCACCGCGTTCCTCGACCTCGTGCTCTGGCAGTGGGTGACCACCTGGCCCGACGCGCACCATGACGTGCTGCTCGACCCCGACGACCCCGCGCGGACCGCCCTCGACACCCACTGCACGCCGCTCGCCCTCGCCCACCCCGGCGGGCGGTACTACCTGGCGGGCGAGGACACGCTGCTGTGCACGGCCGGGTCGCGCGTCGTCCTGGCGGCGGCCCGCAGCCCCGCCGGGCTCGACGCCGCGCGGGCCCTGCTGCCCGGCACGTGGCAGCGGGCGGCCGACGCCCTCTGACGTGCGGTCAGCCGCCGCCACCCGCCAGTGCGGCGGCGGTGGCCGCGTCGGCCGGGAGGAACGCCTCGATGCTCAGCTCGGCCGCCGTCAGGTCGAGCGCGGTGCCGAAGGTCGTGACCATCGTGACGAACGCCAGCGGCCCGGCGTCCGACGCCACCCGCAGCGTCACCGCCACCTCCTGCGGCCCCGCCGGGTGCGCCGTGCCGCCCGGGTAGGCCGCCAGTTCGTCGTGCAGCTCCCGCAGCACCGCCGAGCCGCTCGACGCCGCCTCCCTCGCCAGGCCGGTCAGCACGTGGTGCCGCCACTCGCCGAGGTTCAGGATGCGCGGCGCCAGGCCCTCCGGGTGGAGGCTGAGGCGCAGCGCGTTGGGCCGCTCCAGCAGGTGCGGGGCGACGCCGTCGGTGAGCCGGGCGACGCCCGCGTTGGCCCGCAGGATGTTCCACCCCCGGTCCACGACGAGGCCGGGGTACGGCTCGTACGCCGCCAGCACGCGGTCGATCCCGGCGCTGAACGGCGCGAGGTCCGGGTCGTCGAGCGTCCGCTCCCCGTACACCGGCGCGAACCCGGCGGCGACCAGCAGCCCGTTCTGCTCGCGCGGCGGGACCTCCAGCGTCTCGGCGAGCCGCAGCACCATCTCGCGGCTGGGCCGGGAGCGGCCGGTCTCCAGGAAGCTGAGGTGCCGGGCGGAGATGCCCGCCTCCAGGGACAGGTCGAGCTGGCTGACGCGGCGGCGCGTGCGCCACTCGCGCAGCAGGGGGCCCACCGGGGCGGGCGCGGAGACGGTGGTCATGCGGCCAGACTCGCACGCGGCGCGTGGCGGCGGCCATGACCTCCGGGGTAATTGCCGCCCCTACCCGCCCCGGCGAAGCTCGTGGCCATGACGAACCACATGACGAACTACTCCGGCATCGCCGAGACCTACCTGTCCCTATGGAACGCGACGGACCCCGCCGCCCGCCTGGCGCTGCTGGAGAAGTCCTGGGCCCCACAGGGCCGTTACACCGACCCGCTGGCCGACGCGGCGGGCCCCGAGGCCATCAGCGCGACCATCGGCGCGGTGCAGGAGCAGTTCCCCGGCCTCGTCTTCACGCTCGTCGGCGAGGTGGACGGCCACCACGCGCAGGCCCGCTTCCGGTGGGGCCTCGGCCCGGCGGGGGAGGAGCCGCTGGTGATCGGCTTCGACGTGGTGACGCTGGACGGCGACGGGCGCCTCGTGGACGTGCTCGGCTTCCTCGACAAGGTCCCGGCGTGACGGCCTACGCGGTCGCCCTGCTGCGCGCCGCCGGGCCGCAGGAGGGGGTCGTCCGCTACCTGGAGGGCATCGACGCGACGCTCGCGCCCTTCGGCGGGCGCTACCTCGTCCACGGCGATCCGCCGACGGTGCTGGAGGGCGAGTGGCCGGGGGACCTGGTCGTGATCGCCTTCCCCGACCGTGCGCGGGCCGAGGCGTGGTACGCGTCGGACGCCTACCGGGAGATCCTGCCGCTGCGGCGGTCCGGCGTGGCGGGACCCGTCGTGCTGATCGACGGGGTCCCGCCCGGCCACCGGGCCACCGACATCCTCACGCGGTGACGGGGCGGGGCGTCACCGCGCGCCGCGCCCACTCCAGGCGCTCCGGCGGGTAGGCGCGGGGCACGCCATCCGCGTGCGGGCCGGGGCGTCGAAGTCCGTACGGCCGCCCTCCGCCGCGTACCCGGCGAGCAGGTCCGCGTCGGGTACGGGCGGGGACAGCAGGGTGAGGGACGCGAAGTCGGCCGGCGGGTCGCCCCAGGACATGCGCTCGCCGTCGATGACGGCCCCGACGCGGCCCCGGTGCAGCAGGATGTCGCCTTTCCCCAGGTCGAGGTGGACGAGCGCGGGCGTCGTCACCTCGTCCAGGGCGGGGGCCGCGGCGTCGGCGAGGTCGCGGACGCGGGCGGGGGCACGGGCAGCGCGGCGCCGTACCGCTCGGCGTCGGGCGCCCGGGTAGCCGAAGCGTGGGCCCGTCACGCGGTGGAGCCTGGCGACGGTGGCGCCGAGTCCGCGGCGGAGCGCGGCCCGTTCGCCCGGCGTCAGGCCGTGGCCCGCCTCGGCCCAGGAGGTGCCGGGGCACTCGGTCATCAGCAGGAAGCCCTCGCCCGCCGCGCGGAAGAAGGCGGCCTCGCCGGTGAGGAGGCCGCGTTCGTAGGTCATCGCGGGGGTGTGCGGCAGCTTGAAGGACGAGGTGGGTGCCGTCGGTCAGCGCTCGCACGCGGCGACCGTGCCGGGGGCGAGCCCGGCGGCGGGCGGTTCGGCCGGGGGCGGGGTGTCAGGCACCGTGGGCCTGCTCCAGGGCGGCCCGCAGGTGGCCGTGCGACGCGGTGAGGAGCCGCCCGGCGGTGGGCGCGTCCACGTGGCCGAGGATCGTCAGGATCGCGTGCTTCACCTCGCCGTCCGTGGCGGTCAGCGCGGCCTCGACCTCGGCGTCCGCCGCGCCGGTCGCCAGCTGGACGATGCGGCGCGAGCGGGCGCGCAGCTTCTCGTTGGAGGCGCGGACGTCGACCATCAGGTTCCCGTACGTCTTGCCGAGCCTGATCATGCTGATGGTCGAGATCATGTTGAGGACGAGCTTCTGGGCCGTGCCCGCCTTGAGGCGGGTGGAGCCGGCGATCAGCTCGGGGCCGACGACGACCTCGATGCCGTGCTCGGCGGCGGCCGCCAGGGGCGAGCCCGCGTTGCACGACAGGCCGATGGTGAGCGCGCCCCGGGCGCGCGCGTGCTCGACCGCGCCGACCGCGTACGGCGTGCGCCCCGAGGCGGAGATGCCCACGACGATGTCGTCCGGGGTGAGGCCGAGGCCGTCGAGGTCGGCGGCGGCCAGCGCCCGGCTGTCCTCCGCCCCCTCGACCGCCTCCGACATGGCGGCGGGGCCGCCCGCGATCAGCCCGATGACCTCACCCGGGTCGGTGTTGAAGGTCGGCGGGCACTCGCTGGCGTCGAGGACGCCGAGGCGGCCGGCCGTACCCGCCCCCAGGTACAGCAGCCGGCCGCCGCGCGCCATGCGGGCCGCCGCCGCGTCGATGGCCGCCGCGATCAGGGGGAGCTGACCGGCGACGGCGGCGGGGACGAGGGCGTCCTCGGCGTTCATCAGGCGGACGATGTCGAGTGTGCTGCGGCGGTCGATGTCGGAGAGGTCGGATCGGTGGGCTTCCGTGGTCAGCGACTCGAAGTCGGTGGACATCGGGCGGCTCTCTCTGTGCGGGAGGCGGTGGCCGTGCGGGTGCCGTTTCTGCCGTTTCTACCGTTTCTGTCGGTTCTGCCGGTTCTCTACCGTTCGCGGGGGGTGTGGCGGTGGGCGAGCGCCTCGTAGCTCGCGTGCAGCGCGGGCGCCGCCGACTCGTACGTCCGCTGCGCGACGCCGATGAACAGGCAGTCCACGACGAGCAGCTGGCTCGTCCTGCTGGACATCGCGGCGGGGCGCAGCTCGCTCTCGCGTGCCGTGGAGGTGGTGAGGACGTGGTCCGCGTAGTGCGTCACCTCGCCGTCCGGGCGGCCGGTGACGGCCACCGTGGTCGCGCCGTGGTCGAAGGCGGCCTGGAGCGGTTCGATGACGTCCACCGTGCGGCCCGAGTGGGTGATGGCGATCGCGACGTCACCCGCGCGCAGCTGCACGGCGTTGGTGACGGCGAGGTGGGGATCGGAGTGCGCGTGGGCGATGAGGCCGATGCGCAGCAGCTTCTGGGCGAGGTCCTGGGCGACGAGGGAGGAGGCGCCCGTGCCGTAGACGTCCACGCGCCGGGCGGTGGCCAGCGCGCTGACGGCCGCTTCGAGCTGCACGAGGTCGAGGGAGCCCGCCGTGTCGGTGAGGGTCTGCCGCTCGTCCTGCGTCAGCTTGGCGACGACATCGCTTAACGGGTCGTCCACGGAGATGTCGGCGGTGACGGCGGGGGCGGCGCCCGAGGCCTGCTGGGCGGCCAGTCCGGCGAGGGCGAGCCGCAGGTCGCGGTAGCCGGGGTAGCCGAGGAGGCGGGCGGTGCGGACCACGGTGGCCTCGCTGGTGCCGGTCCGTTCGGCGAGGCCGGTGACGGTGAGCGCGGCGCAGCCCGCCGGGTCGCCCGCGACCGTCTCGGCCACGCGCTGCATGGAACGGGTCATGGAGGGCGCCATCGTGCGGACCTTGGCGGCGAGCGCGGCGGGTTCGGGCGGCGCGGGGCGGGGCGGGACGGCGACGGACCGTGGTCGGCCGGCCCGGCGGGCGAAATTTTCCTTCATCGCGATCCTCACAGATGAAACATATTTTCGAACCTGACGCCCCGTCAAGGCCGCCGCTGGACACGAGTGGGTGATTTCGGCCCGACTCTGCTGCAATGGTCCGTATGGACGAGCCGACTGCGGAAGGGGCCATCCACCGGGGCAGGGCCCTGGTGCTGGCGGATCTGGCGGCGGACGGGCTGGCGGGGCCGGAGGAGGTCTCCTTGCTGGAGGCAGCAGTGTCGCATCGCCGTTGGTGGTCGGACCAGTGGCCGGAAGGCGCTGTCTTCGTGCCGGGGCTGCTCGCGCAGGACGTGCAGGACGCGCTGCTGGAGCGGCGCGGCCGCTGGCCGGTCTGCCCGCACTGCGACACCGACCCGCGCGCCGAGCCGCACATGCTCGACCTGGAACCCGAGCTGGGCGAGGACCCGCGCTGGGTCTGCGGCATCACCGGGCGCACGGTCGCCCCCCTTGGGTCGCTGGCCGAGGCGCGCGAGTGAGCGGGCGCGCGGGGGTGAACGGGGTGGCCGGATGACGGTGTACATCGACCCGCCCACCTGGCCCGGCCACGGGCGGCTGTGGTCGCATCTGGTCAGCGACGCGTCGTACGGCGAACTGCACGCCTTCGCCGCGCGCCTGGGCGCCCCGCCGCGCGCCTTCGAGCGGGACCACTACGACATCCCCGCCGACCGGTACGCCGACGCGCTGCGGCTCGGCGCCGTCCCCGCCCCGAGCCGTGAACTGGTCGCGCGCCTCACCGCCGCCGGGCTGCGCCGCCGCAAGCGCCACCGGGGAAATCCGGCGGACGGGCCGGGCGACGCTCCCTAGCATCGGTCGTATGAGCACACCGCACGACGGCATGCCCGCCGCACTGTTCCTCAACGGCACCGTGGGCGCGGGCAAGACCTCGGTGGCCGACACCGCGGGCGAGCTGCTGGCCGAGACGGGCGTCCCGCACGCCGTCCTCGACCTGGACTGGCTGTGCCGCGCCTGGCCCGCGCCGCCCGGCGACCCGTTCAACGGCGCGCTGCTGCTGCGCAACCTGCGCGACGTGACGCGCAACGCCCGCGCCGCCGGGGCCGTACGCCTCGTCCTGGCGGGCGTCATCGAGGACGCGGCGGGACGCCGCGCCGTCACCGACGCGCTCGGCGTGCCGCTGACCGTGTGCCGCCTCGCCGTCGGACTCCCAGTGATCCACGAGCGGTTGCGGGCGCGGCACCAGGGCGACGAGGACGCGCTGCGCTGGCACCTGGACCGCTCAGGCGAACTGGACGCCATCATCGCCGCGTCCGGCACCACCGACCTCACCGTCCCCTCCACCGGGCCCGTCACCGACATCGCGCGCGCCGTGCTGACGCGCGCGGGCTGGCTGTGAACGCGCGCCCACGGCGGGCGGCACGTGTCCGGAATCACCCGGTGCCGGGAATGGACGGCGGGGCGCGGGGCGTTCGGACGCGAGTGGCCGTTACCCCAGCATCCCCCGCCCCCGAGCGGACGACCCGCCTGCCCCTCGCCGTCTACGTCCTCGGTGCCGCCGTATTCGCTCTGGGGACCTCGGAGTTCATGTTGTCCGGGCTGCTGCCCGAGATGGCCGACGACCTCGACGTCTCCATACCCACCGCCGGTCTGCTGATATCCGCCTTCGCGATCGGCATGATCGTCGGCGCCCCCGTCCTCGCCGCGGCGACGCAGCGGCTCCCGCGGCGGCTGACGCTCGTCGGGCTGCTCGCCGTCTTCGCGGCCGGGCATGTCGTCGGCGCGCTGGCGCCCGGGTACGGCGTGCTGTTCGTCTGCCGCGTCGTGAGCGCGCTGGCGTGCGCCGGGTTCTGGGCGGTCGGCGCGGCCGTCGCCGTCTCGCTGGTGCCCCGCGACGCGCGGGCGCGCGCCATGGCCGTCATGATCGGCGGCCTGAGCGTCGCGAACGTCACGGGCGTCCCCGCCGGGGCCGTGCTCGGGCAGAGCCTCGGCTGGCGCTCGGCCTTCTGGGCGGTGGGCGTCCTGGCGCTGCTCGGCCTGGCCGGCGTGCTGCTCCTCGTACCCGCGACCCCGGCGGGGCCCGCCGAGGCCCGGATGCCGCTGCGGCAGGAGGCGCGCGTCTACCGCGACCCGCAGGTGTGGCTCGCCAGTGTGACGATCGCGCTGTTCGCGGCGGGCACGTTCTGCTTCTTCTCCTACCTCGCGCCGCTGCTGACCGATGTCGCCGGGCTCGACGAGGGCTGGGTGCCCGCGGTGCTGGTGCTGTACGGCGTCGGCGCGTTCGGCGGAACGGTGCTGGGCGGGCGGCTCGCCGACGCGCACATGTTCGGCACGCTGTACACGGGCCTGCTGGCGGCGTTCGGCGTGCTGGTGCTCGCCGCGCTGACGGCCGAGACGGCCGTCGCGATCGTCATCCTGTCCGGCCTGCTCGGCTTCGCCTGCTTCCTGTGCGCGCCGGGGCTCAACGCGCGGATCTTCGAGGTGGCGGGCGCCGGAGCGCCCACCCTCGCGGGCGCCACGGCCACCTCGGCGTTCAACACCGGCAACGCGCTGGGCCCCTGGGCCGGTGGCCTGGTGATCAGCGGCGGGCTCGGCTACGCCTGGACGGCGTGGGTGGGCGCGCTGATGGTGCTCGCCGCCTTCGGGGGCGCGTGGTTGCAGGCGCGGGGCGTGCGCCGGTCGGTCGTGATCGCCGCCGGGCTGCCCGTCACACGGCCAGAAGCTCCAGCTCGGCTCGCAGATTGAAGCGCGCCGCCCGCTCCCAGTGCTCGGCGGCGTACGGGGTGTGGAAGAGGGCGGGCAGCGCGAGCAGGCGGCGCAGGACGTCGGCGCGCCCCTCGCGGAACGCGTCGTCGTCCACGTACGCGTACTCCTGCCTGACCTCGGCGGCGTAGACCGCGTACCGCTCCGGTGTGCCCGCCAGGACGGCGAGGTCGGCGTCGCACAGGGCGGCGCCGTTGCGGTCGTCGGGGTCGGGGTCGTGGCCCGCGGTGAGGCGGACGAGGCGGGCGACCTCGGTGGCGCGGGGGCCGCCGCCCAGCAGCTCCTCGGCGAGGCGGGCGCTCATCTCCTCGTTGTCCGGGGAGTACGGGTCGTAGACGGCGTCGTGGAACCAGGCGGCGAGTTCGACGGCGACGGGCTCCGCCGGGTGTCCCGCCAGCTCGTCGAGGTGTCCGAGGACGGCGGCGAGGTGGGCGGTGGTGTGGTAGCGGCGGTGGGGCTCGGCCCAGCGGGCGAGGAGTTCGCGGCCGAGGCGGGCGCCCGCGGGGCCCCCGTTCCCCGGGAGGGCGGTGAAGCGCCGCAGCAGCGCGTCGTCCGGGGCGGGCTCGGGCGTGGCGGGGTCGGGTGTGGCGGCCATGGGGTCATTCTCGCGCGGCCGATGCCAATCCGTTATATGGGGGGTGCGTTATGTGGCGCGCGCGTGGTGCAGCACGGCGAGTGCGGCGGCCAGTGCGGCGCAGACCCCGGCCATGGCGATCGCGGTGTGCGCGTGGACCACGGCGAGGGCGCCAAGGGCCGCGCCGCCCAGCATCGCGACCAGGGCGCCGGTCTGGCGCGGTGCCGCGTCGCGCGCGCCGGGGGAGACGAGGGTCACCAGCGTGGACGTGATGACGACGGTGCTGAGGTCCGGCAGGCCCACGGGGCGTACGGCGGCTGCCTGGGCGCCCATCATCAGGGCCAGCAGGGCAGTGAGCAGCGCCTGCGTGGTCCCGCCGGGGGAATCGCCGAGTACGGGCCAGAGCGCCGTGAGGGCGACCGCCGCGCAGAGTTCGGCGTACAGGACGAGCAGTGCCGCGCGGGGCAGCCGGGGGGTGGTGTCCGGCGTACCGCTGTCGCGCGTTGGGCGCAGGAGCCTGGCGGTGAGGGCGGCGCCCGCCGCGAAGGCGGCGAGGGCGATGAGCGGCTGGAGCACGGGCAGCCCGTACGCGCCGACGAGGCCGAAGCCGAGCAGCACGACGTTTCCGGTCATGTTCCCGGTGAACACCCGGTCGAGCGCCAGGAAGCTGACCGCGTCGACGGCGCCAGTGGCGGCGGTCAGCAGGAGCAGCGCCCGGGGATAGGCGGCCGGGGTGGGCGTGGGAGGCACGGGCACCGAGCCTAGGCCCTGTCGGGCACATCCCTCCTGGACGGCGGCGGACGGCGCTATGTGTCAGACACCGCCTCGGCGCCCTCGGGCGGTGTGAGGCGGGCGCAACGGCGGCATGCGCGGGCCGATGACGCCAGGACCGCGTGCGAGGTGGCGGCCAGTGCGCAGGCCAGGGCGGTGAGCCGCCAGTCCGTGGCGAGTGCGGACACCAGGGCGAGGGCCAGGCAGGCGACGCCCATGGTCACGGCGGCAGCGCTGCCGGTCCAGGCGACGGCGAGGGGGAGCCGGTGCGGGACGGGCAGGGTGCGTGCCAGGGACCCCGTGACGGGCAGTGCGGCGGCGGCGAGCAGTGCCACGGACGCGGAGGCGGCCACCAGGTGGACGGCCAGTGTGCGCGGGAAGCCCGCGTCCGTACCCGTGAGCAGCCAGCACAGCAGCAGGACGGGCACGGTGAGGGCAGCCGTCCTGGCGGTGTGGCGGGTCTGGGCGAGGGTCAGTTCGCGCTGGCAGTCGGGGACCAGTTCGCCCGGGGTGCCGAACTCGCGGACGGCCGCGCGGGTGGCCGTCCCGTACGGCACGCCGTCGCGCGTACGGGCGGCGACGGCGTCGGAGAGGCCGCCGCGTATCTCCGCCACCAGGCGGGCCTTGGCGCGGGCCGGGCCGTGGAGCGCGGACGCGAGGGCCGTCGCGTAGTCGTCCACCGGGTCGCGCGGCCCGGTGGCGGCGGTCATACGGTGTCCCCCGCCGCCGGGGGCGCCGGGTTCAGGACCGAGCCGATGACGGCCGTGAACTCCCGCCACGCCGTGCGCTCGTCGGCGAGGCGGCGGCGCCCGGCGTCCGTCAGCGCGTAGCTGCGCCGCCGCCGTTCGCCCGACGACTCCCAGCTGCCGCGCAGCAGGCCCGTCCGCTCCAGCCTGCTGAGGGCGGGGTAGATCGTGCCGGTGCGCAGCTCCAGGGCGCCGCCGCTGCGGCGCTGGACGGCGGTGATGATCGCGTAGCCGTGCAGCGGGCCCGCTTCGAGGACGGCCAGCAGCACACCGTCGAGGTGGCCCCGTACCGCGTCTGCCTTCATGGGTAGGCAGCCTACACGTCGGATATCTTGGCGTGCTATGCATTGGTGGCCAACATATCCAGCGCGTCCACCGGAGCCGGGTCATGACCAAGCTGCTGCTGTCCGTCCACGTCCTCGCCGCGATCCTCGCCATCGGCCCGATCGCCGTCGCCGCGTCGCTCTTCCCGCGCTACGCGCGGCAGCCCGGGTCCGCCGGGGCCGCCGCCCTCCTGCACCGGATATGCGGCGGCTACGCGGTGGCGGCCGTCACGGTGCCGGTCTTCGGCTTCGCGACGGCCCTCCACATGGGGGTGCTCACCGATGCCTGGCTCGTCGCGTCGATCGCGCTGACCGCACTGGCCGCCGCCGTGCTCGGGCTGTCCGTCGTGCCGGGGCAGCGGCGGGTCATGGCCTCGGTGGAGTCGGTGGCCGGGGGCGGTCCGGCGGATGCGGGGGCGGGCGCGGTGAACAGCCGCCTGGCCATGTCCACCGGGCTCTTCAACCTGCTGTGGGCGGTCGTCGTGGTGCTGATGATCGTCCGCCCCGGCTCGACCACCGGGGTTTGACGCCTCCTGGCCAGGCCGTGTCGTCCGGATCATGCCTGGCGCGCGCCGCCGGTCGCCGCGCCTCGCCGCGTTTGCGACGCACGGCGTCCGGCGACGCGGACCGATCCGCCAAGATCCGGACGACACGACCCAGGCCGGGCAGAGGGTCGTCGTCACCATGTCGAGGGCCACGTCGTCGGCGTCGCCGCCCCGGTCCGTCCAGCTCACGGCGACCTGGCGCGTTCCGTCGGCGGAGTGGTACGAGGCGGTGCTGTACCGAGGGGCGCCCCCCGCGTGGCCCGCGGCCGGGCCGCAGGGGAGGCCGACCAGTTCGACGAGCACCTTCCCTCCCCGGGGCTTGCTGCCCTCTCAGGCTGGAAGGGGCTGCCGGATACGAGGCAGGAGGGCCGTAACTCCTCTCTGGAGAAGGTGAGTTGGTGGCAGAGGGTGCCCGGTTCCGCCCGCTCGCGGGGCGGTGGCGAGGCCGATTGTCAGTGGGGTCTGTCACACTCGGTGACTGAGCGGTGGCCGAGGGGGTCCCGGTCGGTGACGGGGAGGGTGAGGGCGATGGACGGTCGGGGGAAGCGGTGGCGGGCGCTGTCGCGGTGGTGCCGCCCGGTCCGGCGCGCGGCGGCGCCGGACCGGTGCGGGCGGCCGGGCGGCGTGGGCTCAGCCCAGTTCGGCGGGCAGCGGTTGGGTGTGGGTGATGGTCAGGCCCGAGACGGCACGTGTGAGGCAGACGTACAGGCGGCGCAGCCCGGTGCGGTGGTCCGGCTCACCGGCGACGACGGCCGCCGGCTCGTCCAGCACGACGTAGTCGTACTCCAGGCCCTTAGCGAGCGAGGAGGGCACCAGCGTCAGCCGCGATCCGGTGGACGTCTCGTCGCCCGGCGCGAGGAACGGCAGACCGGCCGCCGTCAGCGCCCCGGCCAGCGCGGGCAGCCGCCCGTCGGCCGCGATGAGGCCGATCGAGCCCTCGCGCTCCAGCGCCTCGCGGCACGCCGCCACCACGGCCTCGTCCCCGGCGTCCCCCGGCACGGGCCGGATCTCGAACGACCCGGCCGCGTCACGGATCGAGGTCGCCTCCTTCAGCCCCGGCGCGATCGCGGGCAGCAGCCGCGAGGCGTACGCGATGACGGCGCGCGGCACGCGGAAGCCCGTCGTCAGCTCCTCGACCTGCCCGTCCGCCTTCCCCAGGTGCGTGAGCGCGGACTCCCAGCTGTCCGTGGCCCAGGGCGTCGTCCCCTGCGCGATGTCGCCGAGGATCGTCGCCGAGCCCGTGCTGCACCGCCGCCCCACCGCGCGGTACTGCATCGGCGACAAATCCTGCGCCTCGTCCAGCACCACGTGGCCGAGCGAGCCGGTGCGCTCCACCAGGTCGTGCGCCTCGTCGATCAGCACGGCGTCGGCCGCCGACCAGCGGACGGACCGCAGGCCGCGTGGCGGGCGCTCCCACAGGATCGCGCGCTGCTCCCCGGCGTCCAGGACACCGTCCGCCTGCGCGGCGAGGAAATCCGCGTCCGACAGCAGCCGCATCACCAGCTTCGCCGGGTCCACCGGCGGCAGGACGTCCTTCACCAGCGCCTTCACGACGGGCATGCGCGCCACCGCGTTCTGCACGCGGTCGTCCGGCGCCTCGCCCGCCCGCTCCATCTGGACCAGGACGGTGTGCGCGATCCGCTGCGGGAGCGCCTCGCGCGCCGCGCCGTACCGGATGTCCCGGTCGAGGAGTTCGCGGACCAGCTCGGTCAGCTGCCCCGCGCTCACGCGCCAGCGGCGCGAGCCGCGCACCACGACGATGCCCTCCTCCGGCATCCGCACCCCGGCGCGCACGGCCCGCCGCAGTACCTCCGCCATCCGCGCGTCGCCCTTGATCCCGGCGGCCACCGCGTCGTCGGTGCCGCGCACCTCGACCCGGCCGACGAGTTCACCGACGGTGGCCTGCTTGACCTCCAGCTCGCCCAGGGTCGGCAGGACCTGCTCGATGTACCGCAGGAACGACCTGTTCGGGCCGATCACGAGCGTTCCGCTGCGTGCCAGCCGCTCCCGGTGCGCGTACAGCAGAAAGGCGACGCGGTGCAGGCCCACGGCGGTCTTCCCCGTGCCGGGCGCCCCCTGGACGCAGACGGTGCCGGAGAGCGGGGCGCGGACCAGTTCGTCCTGCTCGGGCTGGATGGTCGCGACGATGTCGCGCATCGGGCCGACGCGCGGCTTCTCGATCTCGCGCTGGAGCAGTTCGCTCGCCTGCTCGGCCTCGGCCGGGTCGGTGAGGTGCTCGTCCTCGTAGGCGGTCAGCTCGCCGCCGTCGTAGCCGAAGCGGCGGCGCAGCGCGACGTCCTGCGGGTCCTTCTTCGTCGCGCGGTAGAACGGCTGCGAGACCGGCGCGCGCCAGTCGATGACCATCGGGTCGCCGTTCCCGTCGTGGACGTGGCGGCGGCCGATGTAGAAGCGGTGCCCGTGCTCGCCGCTGCCGTCTCTTCCGTCGAGGGGGTGCTCGAAGTCGAGGCGGCCGAAGAAGAGGGGGGTCCCGGACAGGTCGGCCAGCGCCTTGATGCGCTGCTCGATCTCGGCCGCGAGGACCTCGGCGTTGACCCAGTTCGCGGCGACGTCGGAAATGTCGAGGGCCTCGGTCTCCGCGCGCATGGCGCGCAGGGCCGCCCGCGAGGCGGCGAGATGGGCCTGTTCGGTGGCGAGCGGCGAGGCGGCGCCGTCGTCCGGGCCGCCCGGGGACGTGGCGGGTGTGGGGGGTGGGGCGGGAGAGGACATGGCGGTGCCTCCGGCGGATGGATCAGGGCGGGTACGTCCGTGGGAGCGGACTCGCCGGCCGGTTTCCGTCCGGCCGACTCCTGCCGGGCGGTGGCGCCGCAGGAGGGGAAGCACGGGAGCTTAGGGCGGGGGCTTCCCCGGGCGCAAATCATTTGTCCCCCGCGGGGCAGGGCGCCGCCCGCACCGACGGGCGGCCGGCCCACCGGTCCACGTGGCCATGGGGACAACCCCCTAGGGTCTGTCCGGCGGATCTTGCCTGTCTCACGACGCCGGCTACGGCACCTCGCTGCGTTGCCGAATCGCGCGAATACGGCCGGGTATGAGCTGCGATCCGGCGCCTTGCGATGCACCGCATCCGACGCCGTGAGCCGCGACAAGATCCGCCGGACAGACCCTAGGGGGCTGGCCCGTGGGACCCCCGAAAGGTTCGGGGGCGTGCTCGGCCCCGCGGGCGATGCCCGCTGACCAGGGCGGACGGCAGTCTGGACGGCATGAGCAGCATCACCGCACACGCCACCACGACCACCGGCCGGATCGCCGTCAGGCGGACCCGGCACCTGCTGGGCGGCGCCCTGCGTGCCGCCCGCGTGCTGGCCGGGACGGCCGTCGAGGTCGCCGTACTCGGCCGTGTCGACGAGGAGCCCGGCCTGGTCCGCCACCGCCGCTGAACGGATCAGGCCCTGGTACGCCCTTCCGGCCGCCGGCGGAACCCCGCCGGACGCGGGGCGTCCTGCCCGGCCCTGTCGTCAGCCCGTCGCGGCGGACCCCCGGTCCGGGGCGACCAGTCCGGGCGTCGCGGGCAACGCGCCCTGCCCGGCGTCCGCGAGGCGATGTGCCGGGGGCGGCGGCCGGGGGGTGTCCGCGTCAGTCCGGTCCGCCGCGCAGGTGGGCGAGGACGGCGAGGACGCGGCGATTGCCCTCGGCCGGGTCGAGGTCGAGCTTCATGAAGATGTTCCCGGCGTGCTTCACCACGGAGGCCTCGGTCACGTGGAGCCGGTGCGCGATGCCCTGGTTGGTGAACCCCTCGGCCATCAGCCCCAGGACCTCGCGCTCCCGCGGCGTGAGGCGGTCGAGCGGCGTCGCGGCCGTCCGCCGGCCGAGCAGCACCCGGACGACCTCCGGGTCGATCACCGTCCGCCCCTCCGCGACCCTCCGCAGCGCGTCGAGGAACTCGCCCACCTCGCCCACCCGGTCCTTGAGCAGGTAGCCGAGCCCGGCCTGCCCGCCGCCGGTGAGCAGCTGGGTCGCGTACGCCGTCGCGACGTACTGGGACAGCACGAGGACCGGCAGCGGGTCGTACCTGGCGCGCAGGTCGAGAGCCGCCCTGAGCCCTTCGTCGCGGAAGTCCGGCGGCATGCGCACGTCCGTGATGACCACGTCGGGCCGGTGCGCCTCCACGGCCTCGGCCAGCGCCGTCGCGTCCCCGACGGCGGCGGCCACCTCGTGGCCGCCGCGGGTCAGGATCTCCGTCAGCCCGGCGCGCAGCAGTACGGCGTCCTCGGCGATGACTACGCGGAGCACGGCACCTCCATCCGCAGCCGCGTCGGGCCGCCGGCCGGGCTCTCGACGACCAGCCGCCCGTCCAGGACGGCCAGCCGGTCCGCCAGCCCGGACAGGCCCGTGCCCCGCGCCGGATCGACCCCGCCGCGGCCGTCGTCCTCGACCAGCAGGACGAGCCGGCCGCCCTCGAACCGCCCCGTCACCCCGACGTGCGAGGCGCCGCTGTGCCGCGCCGCGTTGGCCAGCCCTTCGAGCACCGCGAAGTACGCGGTCGTCTCCACGGGCGCGGGCAGGCGACGCGGCAGGCGGATGTCCACCGCGACGGGGACGGGTGTGCGCAGCGCCACCTCCGCCACGGCGGCGGCCAGCCCGTGGTCCGTCAGTACCTGCGGGTGGATGCCGCGCACGAGGTCACGCAGCTGCTCCAGGGCGCGTCCGGCCTCCTCGCGGCCCCGGGCGACCAGGGCGGCTGCCTCGGGATCGCTGCCGCGCAGCTCGACCTCGGCCAGGCCCAGAGTCATGGTGAGGGCGACGAGCTGCTGCTGCGCGCCGTCGTGCAGGTCGCGTTCGATGCGGCGGCGTTCGGCGGCGAAGGCGTCGGCGAGTCGGGCGCGTGAACGGGTCAGTTCGATGGCGTGTTCCCGCATCCGGTCCTCGCGCGGGGACAGCAGGAACCAGGCGGTGCGTACCTGCGCCAGGGTCAGCCAGCCCGCCGCGTAGGCGGACAGGACCAGACCGGCCACCCCCGTGACGCTGAACGGCACGGCGGCGAGGGGGCCGGGCACGGCGTGCCCCGGGATCAGCATCACCGACTCCGGGGCGAGTGACCACACGATCAAGGGGCTCACGACGTACGCGCAGGACAGGGCGAGCAGTGCGAGCACGACGAGCCCCGCCCCGGCGAAGACGACGCCGAGCAGGATCAGGTAGTCGAACTCGCGCCACGTGGCACGCTCGGTCCAGCGGTGGCGCAGCCGCCGCCACGCCCCGGCGCGTGGCGGGGGCCGGTGCGGGCTGGTGAGGGTGGTGGGCTCGACCAGGCGCAGTCTGCGCCGTTCCACGGCGGCGACGGGTATGCCCAGCAGCGCCGTGCACGCCAGCAGCAGCAGGCCCACGCCGACCACGGCCAGCACGCCCCCGGTGAACGCCAGCACGACCAGCGTGAGCAGGGACGCCACGCCCAGCAGCGCGCCGCCCGCCAGGTGGGCCCAGCAGCGCAGCGGCCAGGAGGAGAGCAGGAAGCGGACCGGTGGCCGGGCGAGTGCCGCGCGGACGGCGAACGCCGGCACGCCCGTGCCGTCCGGGACGGCGGGTGCCTCCGTGGCGGACATGCTGTGTGCCTCTCCCTGCTCGGCTTGCGGTGCCTCTCCGTGTTCGCCGGAGGACATGCCGACCCTAGTCGGCGCGCCCCCGCCTGTCGGTAGGGGAAACCCGACCAGGGGGTCTCGACCTGCCTGTCATGACCTCGCGCCCGTTCCCGGGTTCGCTGGTGGACGTGCCGAAACACCACGTGGAAACGCCCTCGCGCCGGGTCCGTCCGCTCCTCGGGCGGCGCGGCCTGTGGGTCGCCGGATGGCTGGCCGCCGCCTGCTGGGCGGCCGCCACCGCCGCCGTCTCCACCCTCCCGCCGCACCGCGCCTGGGGCATGAGCGCCACGCTCGGTTACGGGGTCGCGGCGCTCGCCGCCTGCTTCCTGCCCCGGCCCCGTGCCCGCGCGTTCTCCGTCGCGGCGGCGGTGACGGGCGCCGTGGCCGTACCGTTCGCCGTCCTCGCGCTGACCGGCGGTGCGCAGAGCGAGGTGGCCGTGATCGAACGGTCCGCCGCGCTGCTGCTGCACCACGGCACGCCGTATCTGGCCGACGCCCAGGCGGTGACGGACTACAACCCGTACCTCCCCGCCATGGCCGTCTTCGGCATACCCGCCGCGCTGCTCGACGACGGTACGGCCCCGGCCCGCCTCCTCGGTGACGCCCGGCTCTGGTGCGCCCTCGCCCTGCTGGCCTGTCTGGCCGTCCGTGCCGCTCCCAGAACCGTCCCCACTGCCCACGCCGCCCCCACTGCCTCTACTGCCCGCACTGCCCGTACTGCCTTCGCCGTCCTGGTGGCCTCGCCGCTGGTCGCGCTCCCCCTGTGCGTCAGCGGTGTGGACCTTCCGCTGGCTGGGCTGTGCTGGCTCGGCCTCGCCCTCGTCGCGCGTGGCCGCCCCGGCCCCGCCGGGCTCGCCCTGGCCTGCGCCTGCGCGCTCAAGTGGACCGCCCTGCCCGCCGTCGCGGTGGCCGCCGCACTGGCCACCGCGACGGCGGACCGCCGGGCCGCCCTGCGCTGCGCCGCCGTCTGGCTGGCCGGAACCCTGGCCGCGATCCTCCCGTCCGCCCTGCTGTCCCCCGGGGCCATGGCCGAACAGGTCCTCGCCTTCCCCCTCGGCCTCGCCGACGTGCCGACCCCGGCCGCCAGCCCGCTGCCGGGCCGCCTGCTCGCCGACCTCGGCACGGCGGGCCGGTGGACGGCCGTCCTGCTGCTTGCCTGCGGCGGCACGGTGGTCGCCGCCTCCCTCGTCACCCACCCACCGCGCGACGCCCTGGCCGCCGCCGACCGCCTCGCTGCCGGGCTGTGTCTGGCGTTCCTCCTCGCCCCCGCCGGGCGGTTCGGCTACTTCGCGCTGCCGCTGCTGCTCGTCGCGCAGGCCCGCATCGCCCGCCCTTCCGAAAGGCCAGCCCCGTGCGTTCCACCCTCATCGTCACCAACGACTTCCCCCCACGGCAGGGCGGCATCGAGACGTTCGTCCACGCCATGGCGACACGCCTCCCCGCGGACGACGTCGTCGTCCTCACCTCGGCCGAGCCGGGCGCCGCGGCGTTCGACGCCACCCTCCCGTTCCCGGTGATACGCGTCCCCTCCCGCACGCTGCTGCCCACCCGCCGCGTCACCGCGCGCGCCCTGCGGGTGATGCGCGACCACGGCTGCGACCGCGTGTGGTTCGGCGCGGCAGCACCCCTCGCCGCGATGGCGCCCGCCCTGCGCCGCGCCGGGGCCCGGCGGATCGTCGCGACCACGCACGGGCACGAGATCTGGTGGGCCAGGATTCCCGGGGCGCGCGCCCTGCTGCGCCGGGTGGGCGACAGCGTGGACGTCGTGACATACCTCGGCGCGTACACCCGCGACCGGATCGCCCCCGCCCTCGGCCCCCGCGCCCGCCTGAGCCGCCTGGTGCCCGGCGTGGACGCGGACGCGTTCCGGCCGGGACCCGCGGCGGCCGCGGCCGGGCACGCCTTCCGCACGCGCCACGGGCTGCACGGCCGCAGGATCGTCCTGTGCGTCGCCCGCCTCGTCCCGCGCAAGGGGCAGGACACGCTGGTCCGGGCCCTGCCGCTGATACGCCGCGCCGTGCCCGACGCGGCGCTCGTCCTCGTCGGCACCGGGCCGTACGAACGGCGGCTGCGGCGGCTCGCGGACACGTACGGCGGCGGCGCGGTCGTCCTCGCCGGCGGCCTCCGGCACACGGAGACGCCCGCCGCGTACGCCGCCGCCGACGTCTTCGCCATGCCGTGCCGCACACGCAGGGCCGGTCTTGAGGCGGAGGGGCTCGGCATCGTCTACCTGGAGGCGGCGGCGGGCGGTCTGCCCGTCGTCGCGGGCGACTCCGGCGGGGCACCGGACGCCGTGCTCGACGGCCGCACCGGCACCGTCGTGGACGGCCGGGACACCGGGGCCGTGGCCGACGCGGTCGTACGGCTGCTCGTCGCACCCGGCGCGAAGGCCATGGGCGAGGCGGGGCGGCGCTGGGTCGCCCGCGAGTGGACCTGGGACGCATCCGCGCGCCACCTCGCGCGCCTCCTCACGCCCCCGGCGCACTGAGCGCCGCGCGTCACACGCCGTCGCGCCGGCCCTCCTCGTCCACCTCGCCGCGGGTCCCGATCTCGGAGGCGTCCATGATCCGGTACGCGTACCCCTGCTCGGCGAGGAAGCGCTGCCGGTGCGCGGCGAAGTCCTGGTCGATGGTGTCCCGCGCGACCACCGAGTAGAAACGCGCCTCGTGCCCGTCCGCCTTCGGCCGCAGCACCCGGCCGAGCCGCTGCGCCTCCTCCTGCCGCGACCCGAACGTGCCCGACACCTGGATGGCGACCGTCGCCTCGGGCAGGTCGATGGAGAAGTTCGCGACCTTCGAGACGACCAGCACGTTCACCTCCCCGGAGCGGAACGCGTCGAACAGCTTCTCGCGCTGCGCGTTCGTCGTCTCGCCCTTGATGACCGGGACGCCCAGCCGCTCGCCCAGCTCGTCCAGCTGGTCGATGTACTGGCCGATGACGAGCGTCTGCTGGCCCGCGTGCCGCGCCACCAGGGCCTCGGTGATGCGGCGCTTGGCGTCCGTCGTGGCGCAGAAGCGGTAGCGGTCCTCGGGCTCGGCCATGGCGTACGCGAGCCGCTCCGACTCGGTGAGGTCCACACGGACCTCGACGCAGTCGGCGGGCGCGATGTACCCCTGCGCCTCGATCTCCTTCCACGGCGCGTCGAATCGTTTCGGCCCGATGAGGGAGAAGACGTCCGACTCGCGCCCGTCCTCGCGCACCAGCGTCGCCGTCAGGCCGAGCCGCCGCCGCGCCTGGAGGTCGGCGGTGAACTTGAAGACGGGCGCGGGCAGCAGGTGGACCTCGTCGTAGACGATCAGCCCCCAGTCGCGCGAGTCGAACAGCTCCAGGTGCGGGTAGACGCCCTTCCGCTTCGTCGTGAGGACCTGGTACGTCGCGATGGTGACCGGGCGGATCTCCTTGCGCGTGCCGCTGTACTCGCCGATCTCGTCCTCGGTCAGCGACGTGCGCTTCACCAGCTCGGACTTCCACTGCCTGGCGGAGACGGTGTTGGTGACGAGGATCAGCGTTGTGGACCGCGCCTGCGCCATCGCGCCCGCGCCCACCAGCGTCTTCCCCGCGCCGCACGGCAGCACGACGACGCCCGACCCGCCGTGCCAGAAACCGTCCACGGCCTGCCGCTGGTACGGGCGCAGCGCCCAGCCGTCCTCGTTGAGGTCTATGGGGTGCGCCTCGCCGTCCACGTACCCGGCGAGGTCCTCGGCGGGCCAGCCGAGCCGCAGCAGCGACTGCTTGATCTGGCCGCGCTCGGAGGGGTGCACGACGACGGTGTCCGCGTCCACGCGTGCGCCGACCAGCGGCTGGATGCGCTTGCTGCGCAGCACCTCCTCCAGCACGGGCCGGTCGGTGGTCTGGAGGACGAGGCCGTGCGCGGGGTGTTTGACGAGGGACAGGCGGCCGTAGCGCGCCATCGTCTCGGCGACGTCCACCAGCAGCGCCTGCGGCACGGGGTAGCGCGAGTACGTGACGAGGGCGTCCACGACCTGCTCGGCGTCGTGCCCGGCGGCGCGCGCGTTCCACAGCCCGAGGGGGGTGACGCGGTAGGTGTGGATGTGCTCGGGCGCCCGCTCCAGCTCGGCGAACGGCGCGATGGCACGGCGGCACTCCTCGGCACGCTCGTGATCGACTTCGAGCAGCAGGGTCTTGTCGCTCTGGACGATCAGGCAGGACACGCATACCTCCGGAGATAAGGTCGTCTCATGACAGAACCAACGCCTGTCACAGCACGGGCTATGCCCCGTGCCCGACGCCGGAAGGGCGTCCCGGCCAGCGCGCCGGGGATGCGCGCCGCTGTCTATGTTCGCCTATCGCGCGAAACCGACGAGACGACTTCGCCAGAACGCCGGCGCGCGGCCTGTGAAGCATGGTGCGAGGCACGCGGCTGGGAGGTCGTGGCCGCCGAGGAGGACATCGACGTCTCAGGCTTCTCGCGCGGGCTCGACCGGCCGGGACTGCAACGCATTCTTTGACCAGGCTCGCCGAGCTGGACGTGATCGTGTTCTTCACAATCGACCGGCTTGCGCGCTCGACGGTCGACTTCGCGGAGATCATGCGACTCGCGGAGCACCTCGGACAGTGCCTTCCTGAGCGTGGGGACGGACTCTGCCAGGTCCCATGAGGGGGAACTGAGGCGGAAGCCGCCGAGGGCGTGTGCGTTGGCGAGGCGGAACGAGAGGCGAGTACGCGGCTGGGGTTCATAGCGGGGTGCGGCTGTCAGCAGGCCGGCCTTGATGGATTCCACGATGAGCGGCCCGTTCCCGCGCTTCTCCTCCGGGGTGGTGCGATGGCTGCGGGGAATGGGTGAAAGAACCAGTGTCGCACCCGGCGGGAGGGTCAGCGGAGAGCTGCGTAGATGCCGGTCAGCTCGGGGGAGGGGCCGCCGTCGCCAGCCTCGACGGACCACAGGGCGTTCTGGAGTACGCGGCCGAGCGTCCAGGCGCGGGCGCGGGCGCGGTCCGCGTCGAGCAGGCCGGTCATCAGGTCGAAGCGGGCGCGGGTGCCGTCCGGGGTGTAGCGGTTGTAGAGGGCGGGCGCGATGTCGAAGCAGGGGTCGCCGATGAGGGGTTTGGGGTCGATCGCGAGCCAGGGTGCGCGGTGGGAGTCGGGCAGTGGGGCGAGGACGTTGTCGTAGTGCAGGTCCCAGTGCAGCAGTCGGTCCCCAGGCTCGCCGGTCACTTCGCGTACGGCTGCCGCGCAGTCCTTGAGCAGGGGGCGGCAGGCGGGGTCGGCCTTGGGCAGGGCGTGGGGGACGCGTTCCAGCATGTCGGCCGTGATGTCGCGCAGGTGCCGCAGGCCGGGGGGTGGGGTGGCGGCGGTGAGACGGGCGAGCAGGCCGGTGAGGCGGGTGACGGCCTCGCGTTCGTCGGCGACGGCGCCGAGCGAGCGGTGGGAGAGCCGTTCCAGCAGCATCGAGCCGGTGGCGGGGTCGTGCGCGAGGAGGCGGACGGCGCCGTCGCCCGCCCAGGCGGCGAGGGCGCGGGGCTCGTCCCGGGTCTCGTCGTCGGGCGGCTGGAGCTTGAGGGCGGCGGGTGTGCCGTCCTCGGTCAGCACGGGCAGGACAAGGGCGACCATCCCGTGCAGGCCGGGCCCTGCCAGGCGCAGCCGCCAGTGCGCCAGCATGCGGTCGGCGAGGGCCGGGAGCGCGGCGGTCCAGGCACGTCCCGCGTCACCGGAGAACGCGGCGTGGTGCTCGGCCAGGCGCGCGGGGACGGTGATCACCGGGCCAGCGTAGGGGGAGGGTCGTGGACGGGGCACTCCCGCCGGCGCGCGATCTGCTCGGCGCCCTGGGCGTCGTCGGTCTCGATGTCCAGGCGGGCGCGGGGGCGTCGTCCACCGCCTGCACGGTGGTGACCAGCCCGCGCGTCGCGTCGTGGAGGGGAAGTGGACTGCGGTTCCGACGGGAAGGGCGGGCGGTGGCGCCCAGGGCCGCCGACCAGGAATCCGCCGCTGTGGCCACTGTGGCCACTGTGGCGGTTGTGGCGGTTGTGGACGTGGGGCGTCGAGAGATCACGGAGAGCGCGCGGCAACGGCGCGGCGTGAGGATCAGTCGGACAGCGGGGCCGTGCCCGTGATGCGGTGCAGGGGGTAGGTGCGCACCTCGTCGGCCGTGTGGTCGAAGGCCGTCACGAAGCCGCCCTCCACGCGGACCGGGGAGAGTACGTGCTGCGCCGCGACGCCGTCCGCGCCCACGTAGCCGATCCGCACCAGCGTCCCGCCCCCTGCGGCGGCGCGCAGGGCCGCCAGCGTCTCGGCGGCCGGGGTGCGCGGCGTGGCGCCCGCCGGGTCGGTGGCCGTGGCGGGGAGCCGGGTACCCGCCGGGCGGGCGCCTTCCCCGGCGGCGTGGTCGCCCGCGCGGATCGCCCGTACGGCCGCCGCGAGCAGCGCGTCGTCGGCGTGCGGCGGGCTGTCCGGGGCCGGTTCTGGCGCGCCGCGCGGCGGGGTGCGGCGCGGCTCGGCGGCCAGGGTGACGACCGCGCCGTCCGTGCCCTCGGCCGCCGGGGCGAAGCCCAGCTCGCGCAGGCGCAGCAGCGTCTGGTCGGGCGACATGCCCGTGACCAGGACGGTCGGCGCGATGCGGCGCAGCCGCAGGGGCTCCGTGCGCCGGTCGGCGAGCAGTTGCGCGACCACCGCCTCGTCCTCGCAGCAGACGTACCCGGACGCCGCGCCCACCCGCAGCTGGCCGTGCCGCCTGGCCACGTCGTCCACCAGGTACGACAGCGGCTGCGGCACGGGCGTGCGGGACCGTTCGGCCAGGAACGCGTGCAGTTCGGCCGCCGTCCTGCCCGCGTCGAGCGCGCGGCGCACCGAGCCCGCCGTGAAGCGGTAGACCGTCGCGCCGCCGGTGGACTCCACGTCGGCCGCCAGCGCCATCGCCTGCCGCACGTCGCGCCGCAGCGGTCCTGGGGCGACGGCGGTCAGGTCGGCCTGGAGGAGGAAGTGGTCGAGCGGTTCGGGCAGCAGCGGCGCCAGCAGGGCGGCCGCGGTGTCGAGGTCCGGGGCGTCGTCCAGCAGCGGCCTGGCGAAGGCGGCCAGCGCGCCGCGCCCGGTGACGCCGAGCCGTTCCGCCTCGGTCAGCGCGGCGCCGGTCAGCAGCGCGCGTGTGGGGGCGGGGCAGCGCCGGGGCAGTTCCCAGGCGACCCGCTCCGCGACCGCGTCGGGCGCGGGGGCCACGCCGGGACCGGCCGCGGCGAGCAGCGCGAGGACGCGGTGGCGCAGCGCGACCGCCGGGCCGCGGTCGAGCCCGGGGCCGAGCGCGGTGAGCGGGCGGCCCTTGGCGTCCCGGCCGCCGACCAGTCCTGGCACCCGCGTCCCGGCCAGCCAGGCGGCGGCGAGGAGCAGCCAGCGCCGCTCGGACGGCTCGGCGAGCCACCGGTCGTACGCGGGGGTGGGCGCGTACCGCTCGTCGGCCTCGCCGTCCGAGGCCAGGAGCCCGGCGGCGTAGGCCAGTTCGGTCCAGAACGCCGCCTCCGGCTCGGGGACGTCCAGCGCGACGGCGGTCCGCTTGAGGTCGCGCACGCCCAGGCCGCCGGCCCGCAGCACGGGTGGTCCCTCGCGCTCCCACTCGCTGCACAGTTCCTCGACGATGGTCAGCGCGGTGTAGGCGGCCCCTGCCGCGGCCGCGTCGGCCGCGTCCTGCCCTGGCGTGGCGTACGGCGCGAGCGGGGGTGGGGCGGGGGAGAGCACGCGGTGGGCGCGCCCGCCGCGCAGCTGGAGCGCGACCTCGCGGGGGAGCACGACGGTGCCGGGGGACGTGGGCATCAGCAGGCCGCGGTCCAGCAGCCAGCGCAGATGCGCGGCGGGCTGGGCGGAGACCTCCCCGTAGGGCGGCCCCCACGTGAGGCGGTCCAGTACGGCGCGTGACGCGTCGGTGGCGTCGGCGAGCAGCGCGGCGAGTCGTTCGGGGTCGGTGAACAGGGTGGTGAGCGAGGTCAGTGCGCTGACGGGGTCGTGCGTGCCGGGCAGGCCCGCGTGGTGCAGCAGCTCCTGGATGCGGCGCGGGGAGATCCCGGTGGCGGTCTCGGCGAGGGTGGGGCCGAGCCCGGTGGCGCTGGGGCGCGCGGCGGAGGGCGCGAGCAGTTCCTGCGCGGTACGTACGAGCCGCAGGCCGTCCGCTCGCCCCCACAGCACCGCGTGGGCACGGAGCGTGGCGACTGCGCCGGGGACCGCGTCCTCCCCGCCGGGCAGCAGGGCGGTGAGGGTATCGACGGGGCAGGGCTGCGGGGCGACGGCGAGTGCTTCGGCGGTCTGGAGGGTGAAGGTGTCCAGACGTTCCAGCGCGCGCAGGACCGAGGCGCGGGCGCCCGCGCGGGTGGCCAGCTGGGACAGGTCGCCGGGCAGCGGGGAGAGCAGGTCGGCGCGGGTCCGCAGCAGTCCGGCCAGCTCCGCGTCGGAGCGGGCGCGCAGCTCGTCGGCGAGGGTGCGGGGCGGAAGGGCGGACGGTGCGGTCATCCCCCCAACGCTACCTGTCCCGCCCCGTGCGCGGCACCGGCCGGAGGTCACACTCAGCGACAACTTCCGGTAAAGAACCCGGCGCACGCGGGCCCGCGCGTCCGCACGCGCTCCCTCGCCCGGTACCGCCGCGGCCGCTCCCCGGGCCGGGTGCGGCGGCCCCGGTGGCCCCGCGTACCGCAGGAGTAACGTTGCGCCACGCCCGATGCGCACGCTTGACCGCCTCGGTAGGCAAGTGGACTCAGGGGGTGACCGGGCGGCACACTCCTGTCAGGCGACGGAAAGGACCGGATGACCGATGCCGCCGAGGGAGAGCCCGACCGCCCGACAGGTGCGCCTGGGAACGGAGTTGCGCCGTCTGCGCGAGCGGGCCGGGAGAACGGCTCGCGAGGCCGCCGCCATGCTCGGCACGGACCAGGGCAAGATCAGCCACATAGAGTCGGGCCGCATCGGCGTCAGCGAGGAGCGCATCCGGCGGCTCACGGACTTCTACGCCTGCCGCGACGAGGAGTTGGTGGAGGCGCTGTGCGCCATCGCCCGTGAACACCGGGGCCAGTTCTGGTGGGACGAGTACCGTGGCATCCTTGCCCCGCTGTGGATGGACATGTGCGAGCTGGAGCACCACGCCGTCTCCATGCGGATATTCCACACGGTCTCCGTCCCGGGCCTGTTGCAGACCGAGGAGTACGCGCGGGCGCTGTTCACCGGCGCGCTGGTCGAACTGCCGCCGGAGGAGGTCGAGCTGCGCACCCGGCACCGGATGCGGCGCAAGGTCGTCCTGGAACGCGAACACCCGCCGCCGTTCGACGTGTTCCTCCACGAGGCGGCGCTGCGGATGCGGATCGGCGGGCGGCAGGTCATGCGGCGGCAGCTCGCCCGGCTGATGGCGGACGCGGAGCAGCCGAACATCACGCTGCGCGTCGTCCCGTTCACCAACGAGAACTACTTCGAGGCCATCCAGCCCGTGCTGTACGCGGACGGGGTCGTCCCGCAGCTCGACACCGTGCAGGTGGACGCGGCGACGGGCGGCGGCTCGTTCATCGACAGCGAGGCGCAGCTGGAGCGCTACCGCCTCTTCTTCGGCCGCTGCGGCAAGTTCTCGCTCGACCCGGGCGAGTCGCGGCAGCTGATCCACCACATCGCGCGCGAGCTGTGACCGGCCGCCCCGGCGGCGCGGCGGCCGGGGCGGCGGCGGTGGGCCCGTACGGGCCGTACCGCCCGTACCGCCCGTGCGGGCGCGGGCCGGCTCAGCCGAAGCGGCCCGAGATGTAGTCCTCCGTGGCCTGGTTGCCCGGCGTGGAGAAGATCTTCGTCGTCTCGTCGATCTCCACCAGGCCGCCGGGCTCGCCGACCGCCTTCAGGTTGAAGAAGCCGGTGACGTCGCTGACCCGCGCCGCCTGCTGCATGTTGTGCGTGACGATGACGATCGTGTACTCCTCCTTCAGCTGGAGCATCAGGTCCTCGATCGCCTGCGTCGAGATGGGGTCGAGCGCCGAGCAGGGCTCGTCCATCAGCAGCACGTCCGGCTGCACGGCGACCGCGCGGGCTATGCACAGGCGCTGCTGCTGGCCGCCGGAGAGGCCGGAACCGGGACGGTTGAGGCGGTCCTTGACCTCCTCCCACAGGTTCGCCGAGCGCAGGGAGCGCTCCACGAGGCCGTCCATCTCGGCGCGCTTCATGCGCTTGCTGTTGAGCCGCACGCCCGCCACCACGTTGTCGTAGATCGACATGGTGGGGAACGGGTTGGGCCGCTGGAAGACCATGCCGATGTGCCGCCGGACGTTGACCGGGTCGACGTTCGCGCCGTACAGGTCCTCGTTGTCCATGAGGACTTTGCCCTCGACCCGCGCGTTCGGCACCAGTTCGTGCATGCGGTTGAGCGTGCGCAGGAACGTGGACTTGCCGCAGCCGGACGGGCCGATCAGGGCGGTCACCGAGCGCGGCTCGATCGTCATCGACACACCCTGCACGGCGAGGAACTTGTCGTAGTAGATGTCGAGGCCCTTGACCTCGATGCGCTTGGCCACAGTGCTTCGCTTTCTGTTCCGGGTGTGCCCGCGGCCGTCAGCCGCGCGTCTTGGGGGCGAACAGCCGGGAGATCAGCCGGGCCGCCAGGTTGAGGACCATCACGATGAGGATCAGCAGCAGCGCCGCCGACCACGACCGGTCGAAGTACGCCTCGCGCGGGATGCCCGGGGTGGCGTACTGGCTGTAGGAGAAGACCGACAGCGTCGCCATCCGGCCGTCGAAGGGGTTGAAGTTGTCGCTCGTGGTGATGCCGACCGTGATCAGCAGCGGCGCCGTCTCGCCGATGACGCGGGCGATGGCCAGCGTCACGCCGGTCGCGATGCCCGCGACGGCCGTCGGCAGGACGACCTTGGTGATGGTGCGCCACTTCGGGACGGCCAGCGCGTACGACGCCTCCCGCAGCTCGTTCGGCACCAGTTTGAGCATCTCCTCGGTGGAGCGCACGACGATCGGGATCATCAGGATGCTGAGCGCGACCGCGCCCATCACGCCCATGCGGACGCCGGGCCCGTAGAACAGCTCGAAGAGCGCGTAGGCGAACAGGCCCGCGACGATCGAGGGGATGCCGGTCATGACGTCCACGAAGAACGTGATCGCCCGCGCCAGCGCGCCGCGACCGTACTCGACCAGGTAGATCGCGGTCAGCATGCCGACCGGTACGGAGATGACCGCCGCGAGACCGGTGATGATCAGCGTGCCGAAGATCGCGTGGTGCACGCCGCCGCCCTCACCGACGACGCCGCGCATCGAGTACGAGAAGAACTCGGAGTCGAACCGGCCGAGTCCGCGGTCCACCACGGTCCACACGACCGAGACCAGCGGCAGCAGCGCCACCAGGAACGCCGAACTGACCGCCGCCGTCACGAACCGGTCGAACGCCCTGCGGCGCCCCTCGACCGCACGCGACCACAGGTAGACCGCCGCCGTGTAGCCCGCGGCGGCGACGATGGCGGCCCAGGCGAGGCCGAGCCCCGCCGCGTACAGCGCCGCGCCGGCGACGACGGCGCCGAGCAGCGTCAGGCGCGGCCCGGAGCGGGGCAGGCTGCCGCGCGTCAGGGGCACGGCCTCCAGCGTGACCGTGCGCGGGCCCGGCCGCTCGGGCGCCGGGAGCGTCGCCGTGTCCAGGGACGCGGCCGGCGACTCGGCCGGGCCGCCCGGGGCGGGGTTGGTGGGAGTGGTGCTCATCAGTTGGCCCCCGAGAAGTCGCGGCGCCGGTTGATCACCGCACGGGCGCCCATGTTGACGAAGAGCGTGACGGCGAAGAGGACGAGGCCAGAGGCGATCAGCACGTTGATGTCCAGGCCGGAGGACTCGGGGAAGCGCAGGGCGATGTTCGCCGCGATCGAGGTCGGGTTGCCGTTCCCGATGAGGTTGAACGTGACGCCGCCCGAGCCGGACAGCACGATCGCCACCGCCATCGTCTCGCCGAGCGCGCGGCCGAGGCCGAGCATCGCGCCGCCGATCATCGCGGAGCGGCCGAACGGCAGCACCGCCATGCGGATCATCTCCCAGCGCGTCGCGCCCAGCGCGAGCGACGCCTCCTCGTGCAGCCGCGGCGTCTGGAGGAACGCCTCGCGCACGACGGCCGTCGTGATCGGCAGGATCATCACCGCGAGGACCATGGCCGCGACGAGCATCGTGCGGCCCGTCGCCGAGGCGGGACCCTCGAACAGCGGGATGAAGCCCAGGTTGTCCGCCAGCCACCGCGTCGGCTCCACGGTGCGCGGCGCCAGCACGGCGGCGCCCCACAGGCCGAAGATGATGCTGGGCACGGCCGCGAGCAGGTCGATCAGGTAGCCCAGCGGCACGGCGACCCGGCGCGGCGCGTAGTGCGTGATGAACAGCGCGATCGCCACCGCGAAGGGCGCGGCGATCAGCAGCGCGAACGCGGCGGATATCAGGGTGCCGAACAGCAGCGGCCAGACGTACAGGACGAGCCCCTCGCCCTCCGGCATCTCGCTGTCCGATGCCCACAGGGCCGGCCACGCCTCGGTCACCAGGAAGGCCGCGACCCCCGCGAGGATGACGAGGATCAGTACGCCTGCCCCGGTGGAAGCTCCGGCGAAGACACGGTCACCCGGCCGCTGCACGGTGCCGCGCGGGCGTGTCCTCTCGGTGGTGGGGGGCACTCTCTTGTCCCTTCTCGTGCTGAAGTCCGACGAGCCGTGCGCCGGGCGGGCGGCCGCGGCGGGCGGCGTGACGCGGCAGGCCCGGCCCGCCCCCGGGCGGGTGGCGGGCCGGGCCTGCCGACGGTGCGCGGACTCAGGCCGCGGAGCCGATCGCGTCCACGGCGGCCTGGAACTGCTGGCGCAGCGCGTCCGACAGCGGCGCGGAGCCGGCCGTCTCGGCGGCGGCCTGCTGGCCCTCGGGGCTGATGATGTAGTGGAAGTAGCCCTGCACCAGCTCGGCGGTGGCGGCGTCGTCGTAGGTCGCGCAGGCCAGGCCGTACGAGACGAGGACGATCGGGTACGTGCCGGCCTCGGTCGTGTCGCGGGCCAGGTCGTAGGCGAAGTCGTGCTCGCCGCGGCCCTCGGCGCGCTGCGAGACCTCCAGGACCGCCGCGGCGGCCTCGGGGGAGTACTCGGTGAACTGGTCGCCGACACCGACGTGCACGGTGCCCAGGTCGCCGGCCTGGCTGGCGTCGGCGTAGCCGATGGTGCCCTCGCCGCTGGTGACCGCCTGGACGACGCCGGAGGTGCCCTGCGCGGCCTCGCCGCCGTCGACCGGCCAGACGTCGCTGACCTCGTGCGGCCACGCGTCGGGGGCGACGGCCGCCAGGTAGTCGGTGAAGTTCTCGGTGGTGCCCGAGTCGTCGGCGCGGTTGACCGGCGTGATCGCGGTGTCCGGCAGGTCGGCGTCGGGGTTGTCGGCGGCGATCGCCTCGTCGTCCCAGCTGGTGATCTGCTGGTCGAAGATGCCCGCGATCGTCTCGGGGCTCAGGTTCAGGGAGTCCACGCCGGGCAGGTTGAAGATCACGGCGATCGGGGACACGTAGACCGGCAGCTCGACGACCTCGCCGCCGCAGCGCTCGTTGGCGGCGGTCAGCTCCTCCTCGTCGAGGTACGCGTCGGAGCCGGCGAACGCGGTGGCGCCGCCCGCGATGAACTGCTCACGGCCCGCGCCGGAGCCGGAGGGGTCGTACGTGATGGTGGCGTCCGGGTTGGCGGCCTGGAAGCCGGCCATCCACGCCTGCTGGGCGGCGTCCTGCGAGCTGGCGCCCGCGCCGGCGATCGTGCCGGACAGCTCGGCCGCCGCGCTCTCGCTGCCGCCGCTTGTGCCGCCGCTGCCCCCGTCGTCCTCGTTCTCGCTGCTGCACGCCGTGGCCAGGGCCAGGGCGGATACCACGGCTATCGCGGCGGAAGTGGCGCGCCAGTTGCGCATGGCCTTTGCTCCTCGTTCGATCCCGGCCCTCGGCCGGGCTGTGGGTGATGTCTGAAGGTGTCGAGGAGAACGTAAGAGCGGCCAGCGAAGCAGCGAGGGCCAGAAGGTGAACAGAAACGTAGGTTCGGAGGAACCGGCGGTTTCACAAAAAGAGTTGGAATCGTTAAGGAAACGACAGCCTCGGTGAGATCCGGGCAGCCCACGGTCGGCGCGCCGCACCGGCCCGCAGGGCGGCGCGGCTCATGCCTCCGGCGGCACCAGGCGGTACCCGACGCCCCGCACCGTCTGGATGATCTCCGGGTGGTGCGGATCGTCGCCGAGCCGCTCGCGCAGCCGCCGAATGTGAACGGTGATGGTGTTCGACCGGCGCGCGCCCTCGCCCCACAGCTCCGCCCGGATGCGATCGCGCGTGATCACCTTCTCCGCGTGCAGCATGAGCAGGTGCAGAAGCTGGAACTCGCGCAGCGGCAGCCGCGCCGTCGAGACGCCGTGCATGCGCACCTCGTACGTCGACGGGTCCAGCGTCAGCGGCCCGCACACCAGCGGCTGGTCCCAGCCCCGGTGCCCCCGGTCCGCCAGGCTCAGCAGCTGCGCCACCTCGCGCGGCCGGTACGGGCGCGCCACGCAGGCGCTCGCCCCCGCCGCCAGCGCGGGCCCGACCTGGTCGGTGTCGTCCGGGCCCACGCCCAGCACCACCGGGATGGACAGCCGCCGCCGCACCAGCCGCAGCACGGTCGCGCCGTCGATCACCGGCAGGTCCGCCGAGACGAGCAGCACGTCTGGCTTGCGCAGCCCGGCCTCCAGCAGCGCCGCCGCGCCGTCGCCGCAGTGGACGACCGACACCTGGTACTTGGCGAGCTGCGCCGTCAGGCCCTGCCGGATGCGTTCGTCCGAGTCGGCCAGGAGCACGACCGGGTTGGTGCCCAGCGGGATGGCCGCCGGTACGCCGTCGGGGCCGTCGTCCCGGCCGGGCGCCCCGTCGTCCCCGCCGCCGGCACCCGCGCCGTCAGCCGAAGCGGCCGGAAATGTGGTCCTCGGTACGCCGGTCGGCGGGGCGGTTGAAGATCTTCTCGGTCGTGTCGTACTCAACCAGGCGCCCATGGCGCACTCCCTCGCTGTCGGTGTCGGCAGTGAAGAACGCGGTGCGGTCGGAGATCCGGGCGGCCTGGTGCATGTGGTGGGTCACGATCACGAGCGTGAACTCGTCCCGCAGCCGCAGCATCAGGTCCTCGATCCTTGCCGTGGCGACGGGATCGAGCGCGCCGCACGGTTCGTCCCTCAGCACCACGTCCGGCCGCACGGCTGTCGCGCGGGCGATGCACAGACGCTGCTGCCGGCCGCCGGAGAGGGCGGGCCCGCTGCTCTTCAGCTTGTCCTTGACCTCGTCCCACAGGGCCGCGCCCGTCAGTGCCTCCTCCACGCGCTCGTCGAGCTGTGGTCTCCGCAGCCCGGCGCGCAGCCCGGCGCCCGCCCGCAGCCCGTACGCGACGTTGTAGTACACGGTCCTGGGGAACGGGCTGGGCCGCTGGAAGACCATGCCGGCGCGCCGCCGCACGGCGGTCGGGTCGGCGTCCGGGGCACAGAGGTCGTCGCCCCGGTAGGTCACCCTGCCGGTCACGCGGGCGCCGGGAACGAAGTCGTTCATCCGGTTCAGCGACCGCAGGACCGAACTCTTGCCGCAGCCGGACGGACCGATCAGCGCGGTGATCTCGCGCTCGTGGACCGTCGGCGACACGTCGCGCACGGCGGGCCGCCCACCGTGGCGGACGTGCGGTTCCCCGACGCCGGAGACGACCGGCGCCCGTTCCCGCCACCGCACGGCGCGGCGGCGGGCCGCGGCGTGGCCGTGGTGGGCTGGCGAGGCGGACGGCACGGCGGACCCCCGGGCGTGAAAAGGCGGTCAGGCAGGGACGTTCACCATGTAACGAGCCGTGGGTAGCGGGTTGTGCGGCAATCGGTGAACCCGCGATGAACAACGGCGTTCCCTCCGGTTCCGCGCGACGCGCCGGTTCTCGCGGCGGGTTGTACGGTGTTCCGCTCGCCCGCGCGGGAGTCGCCCGCGTAGCATCGTGGCGATTCCGGTCCGTGGGCGGGTCAGCCCGCCAGGCGCAGGGCAGTTGGTTGTGGGCATCGAAGGCGAACAGCTCGTACTTGACTATCTCAGCCGCGTCGGCGACCTCGCGCACGGCACCAGCATGTCGGCCGCGCAGCGCGCCGCGCTGGTGAACCGGCTCCGCGACGACATCCACCGCGCCAGGTCCGCCGCCGGGCCCGCGGAGAGCCGGGCGTCGGTGAAGCGCATCCTGGGACGGATGGGGAGCCCGGAGGATGTGGTGGCCGCCGCGGCGAGCCCCGGGGCCGCGCCCGCCCCTGCCGCGCCGCGTCCGTCGCCGCCGCGCACCCGTTCCCGTCCCGCGTCGGCCGCGCCTGCCGTGGGCACCGGGGTGGAGGGTCCGGCCGTGCCGCTGCCGCCCCAGCGGGAGCCGGAGCGCGGCGGCTCGCCGTTCCTGCGCCCCGCGCCGCCGGGACGTACCTACTGGCCCGACGGCGACATCGGCCGGTTCCGCGGCGGCATCGAGATCCCGGAGATGCTCCAGCCGCCGGTCGAGGAGGAGGCCGCGGCGGAGAAGGCGGCGGAGACCGACGCGCCGCAGGCCGCGCCGCCGCCCGCGCCGGAGGCCGCGAAGCCGGGCGGTCGCCGCCGGTTCGCGCAGGCCGCGCTCGCCGGGCGCCGCGTCGGCGGCTTCGTCGAACTCGCCGCCGTCGCCCTGCTGGTGGCCGGCACGGTCGTCGGCTCCCTCGTGCCCCTCGGCCTCGGCTGGGCGGCGGCCTGGTGGTCGCCGCGCCTGGGCCGCCGCGAGGCGCAGTGGGCGGCGCTCGGCATGCCCGCCCTGGTCGCGGGCGCGTACGCGCTCTGGATCGGCGGCCGCAACGGCGGCTACTGGGGCGAGCCCCTCGCGCCGGGCGAGGCCGAGCGGATGCTGGACAACGACTGGCCGGTGCTGCTGCGCGTGGCCGCGCTGGCGAGCGCCGCGTTCCTCCTCTGGCGCGCCCGCCGCCACCTCCCACCCCCCGCCCAGACCTGACACACGCCACTCCGAAACGACCACCCCGCCGCCCCGCTCTGGTCACCGCGCATTCAGGCGTGGCGACCATCCGACCCGCCCCCCGCCGCTACTGCCTTCGCGGGTGCGGTCGTGCACGACGAACTCGCCGCCGGGGCCGCGCCCGGCTTCGCTCTCGCCGCCGCGAGGCGCCTCCGGCGGGCGACGACTGCCCCTGTCGGCCCGGACCCGGCCTTCGCGGCGGGGCCGACCGGTCCTCTCAACAGTTCGCTCGTGCCCACCGGGCGGCGGCCCTGCCCGGTGGGCCGACGCCCCCGTGCCGTCGCGGCCTTCGCCGGTGCGGTCGTGGGTGGCGAACCTCCTTTCCCGTGCCGTGGCCCGGCCCCGACGTGCAGGGCCGGTCCGACCGTGCCGCGTGCATGCCCCGCTTGCCCCGCCGCCGCGCGGGGTGTGGTGGGACCTTGGGCGACCACCGCACGGCCCGTGGCTGTAAGCGGCGTTCTTCGGCTCACGAGCCCCTGACCGCAACCGCTGGAGAGCCAGGCAGCGAGCCGTTCCCCTCTCCGGCGGTCGTCCCAGCCGCCGGGGCGTCCCACGGATCTCGTATGCCGGTCGGTGCACCCGTCCGTTCGGCCGCCGCTGCGGTCTGGCGTCGGCGCGAGCGTTCCGGCGGGCGGGGCGGCGAGGAGCAGCGGGCTCAGGCCATGGGCGTCCGGGCTATGCAGCGGGCGGTCAGCCGCTGCTCGCGTTCGTCCCGCGCGGCGCGCTCCCGGCCGGAGCGTATGAGTTGCCGGTACCGGCGGCGGAACCGGTCTGCGCACCGGGCCGATGTCATCGCGGCGACCACCACGGCCACGCACCGCTGCGCCGGCGGCAGCGAGGCGAGGACGGGGACCAGCCCCAGCGCCCCGGCCGCGCGCGGCCCGCACCGTCCACCACGGGTTCGCCGTGCTCAGCCTGGCCGCCACCAAGGCGGCGGTTCCGCCGCCGCCGTTCGTCGTGCTGTTCATGGTGACGACGGTACGGACGCCGCCGACCCGCCTGCTAGCGCCGAAAGTCCAATGCGCCGCGACTTCGGTCTGCGCCACGATGCCTGTCCATGGACGAAAGTGAGCACGGCGTGCCGGCCGTCCGGCGCGCGGGCGCGGCGGACGCCGCGGCGCTGATGGCGGTCGACGCCCTCGCGGCGGCGGGCGACGAGGGGCGGCGCGCGAGCCCCGCGCGCTGGTGCGGCGGGAACGCCGTGGTCCTCCTCGCCGAGGACCCGACCGGCCCGCTCGGCTTCGCCGTGCTGGAGTACACCTTCTTCGAGCAGGGCTTCCTCACCCTCCTGACGGTCACCGCCGCCGCCCGGCGGCGCGGCGTCGGACGGCGGCTCCTCGCCGCCGTCGAGGCCGAGTGCGCGACGCCGAAGCTGTTCACCTCCACCAACTTCTCGAACCACCCGATGCAGCGGCTGCTGCGCAGCGCCGGCTGGGAAGCGGCCGGGCTGCTGCACGGGCTGGACGAAGGCGACCCCGAGCTGTTCTTCCGCCTCGCCCGCCACGCCCGCCACGTATTGCACTGAGCGTTCCAATACGGGTAGCGTGCTCCCCGTGGCCCGCCCCAGGACGTTCGACGAGGACCGGGCCCTGGACGCCGCCATGCGCGCGTTCTGGATCAACGGCTACGAGGCCACCTCGACCCAGGACCTGTGCGAGGCGACCGGCCTGGGCCGCAGCAGCATCTACAACACCTTCACCAGTAAGCGCGACCTCTTCCGCCGCGCCCTCGCGCGCTACATGACGGCGATGAACGAGACCCAGTTCGCGATCCTCGACGACCACACCAGACCGCCGCTCGACCGCATCCGCGCCGTGCTGGAGCGGACCGTCGAGGCCGAGACCGGCCTCGGCTGCCTCACCGTCAACACCACCGTCGAACTCGCCGGGCGCGACGCGGAGATCGCCACCACCCTCGAACGCGACACCGCGCGCCGCCTCGCCGCCATGACCGCCGTCATCGCCGCGGGCCAGCGCGCCGGCGAGATCGCCGCCACCCGCGACGCGACCGCCCTCGCCCGCTACCTCGTCGCCGTCATCAGCGGCATCCGCGTCTCCGCCCAGGGCGGCGCCGACCGCCCCGCCCTGGAGGCCATCGCCGCGACGGCGCTCGACGCCCTCACCTGACGCCGCCCACCCCGCGCCACCCGGGCGCTCCACCCTGCCCGCATTTTGAACCGATCCATCCAAAACAGAGAAACGGAGCCCCCCGTGCCCCGCGCCATCCACCTCCTCGCCTTCGGCATCTTCGCCATGGTCACCAGCGAGTTCGTCGTCGCAGGACTCATGCCGCAGATGGCCGAGGGCCTCGACACCACCGTCCCCCGCATCGGCTACCTGATCACTGCCTTCGCCGCCGCCATGGCGGTCGGCGGCCCGATCCTCACCGTCGCCCTGCTGCGCCTCCCCCCGAAAAACGCCCTGCTCGTCCTCTTCGCCGTCTTCCTCGCCGGCAACGCCCTCGCCGCCACCGCCACCGGCTACGGCACGATGCTCGCCGCCCGCGTCATCACCGGCGTCGCATCGCAGGCCCTGTTCGGCACCGCGATCTCCCTGGCCGTACGCCTCGTCGGCCCCGAGCGACGCGGCCGCGCCGTCGCCGTCACTCTCAACGGCCTCATGCTCGGCACCCTCCTCGGCCTCCCCCTGGCCACCCTCGTCGGCGAACACTTCGGCTGGCGCGCCGCCTTCTGGGCCATCACCGCCCTCGCAGCCCTCGCCGCCCTGGGCACGATCGCCGGCATCCCCACCCTCGAACGGCCCGCCGACACGGGCGGGTTCCGCTCCCAGGCGGCCGTCTTCCGCAGCCGCGCCCTCTGGAAGCGCCTCCTCACCAGCACCACCGTGATCGCCGCGACCTTCTGCGCGTTCAGCTACATCAACCCGATACTCACCGACATCACCGGCCTCGCCCCCTCCACCGTGCCCCTCCTCCTGGTCGCGTACGGCGCCGCCACCGTCGTCGGCAACACGGTCGTCGGCCGCCTCGCCGACCGCCACGCCCTCCCCGTCCTCGCCACCGGCCTCGCCCTGAACGCGGCCTTCCTCACCGCGTTCGCCCTCCTCACCGACCTGCCCGCCGCCGCCGTCGCCGCGTTCCTCGGCATCGGCCTGGTCGGCGTCACGATGAACCCCGCGATGGCCACCCGCGTCCAGCAGGCCGCCGACGCCGGACCGCTCGTGAACACCGTCCACGCCTCCTTCATCACCCTCGGCATCATCCTGTCCTCGTCCCTCGGCGGCCTCGCCATCGACGCCGCCGGGCTGCGCGCACCGCTCTGGCTCGGCGCCGCCTTCGCCGCCGCGGGCCTCGCCCTCGTCCTCCCCGAACTGGCCGCCCGCAAGGCCCGCCCCGCCGTTCTGAGAGGATCGGCCATGTGAACGACGGTGTGTGCACGGAGACGGCGGACGCGACGGCCGCCGCCGAGCGGGACGCGGTACCGGACGGCTTCGTCCGCGTACGCCTCGACCTCGCCTACGACGGGACCGCCTTCTCCGGCTGGGCGCGGCAGGGCAGCAGGCGGACCGTCCAGGGCGAGATCGAGGACGCCCTGCGCGTCGTCACCCGCTCCGGCGACCGCACGTACGAACTGACCGTCGCCGGCCGCACCGACGCCGGTGTCCACGCCAGGGGGCAGGTCGCGCACGTGGACCTGCCCGCCGACGTGTGGGCCGGGCAGGAGGACCGGCTGGTCCGCCGCCTCACCGGCCGCCTGCCGCAGGACGTCCGCATCCGCTCGGCCGCCGTCGCGCCGCCGTACTTCAACGCCCGCTTCTCCGCCGTCTGGCGGCGGTACGTCTACCGCGTCGGCGACCACCCCGGCGGCGTCGATCCGCTGCTGCGCGGCCACGTCCTGTGGCACAACTGGCCGCTGGACGTCGATGCCATGAACGAGGCCGCCCGCCGCCTCCTCGGCGAGCACGACTTCGCCGCCTACTGCAAGCGCCGCGAGGGCGCCACCACCATCCGCACCCTGCGCGAGCTGCGCTGGGAGCGCGGCGCGGACGGCATCGCCGCCTGCACGGTGGAGGCGGACGCGTTCTGCCACAACATGGTGCGCGCCCTCGTCGGCGCGATGTTGTTCGTCGGCGACGGGCACCGGCCGCCGGACTGGCCCGCCGCCGTCCTCGCCGGGCGCGTGCGCGACTCGGCGGTCCACGTCGTACGGCCGCACGGGCTCACGCTCGAAGCCGTCGGCTACCCGCCGGACGACCAGCTCGCCGCCCGCAACCGCGAGGCACGCAACCTGCGCACGCTCCTGCTTCCCTGACCCCTACTGCGCGCGCCCCGTCGCCGCGACGGTGACGCCGAGCCCGATCATCGCCACACCCCCCGTGCCGCCGACGAGCGAGAGCCGCCGCGGCGACCGCCCGAACCACACCCGGGCCCCCGACGCGACGAGCCCCCACGCGCTGTCGGAGACCAGCGCGATCGCGCTGAAGACGAGCCCGAGCAGCAGCATCTGAAGCGTCACGTGCCCCGCCTCCCGGTCCACGAACTGCGGGAGCACGGCCGCGAAGAAGACGACGGTCTTCGGATTGGCCACCCCGACCGCGAACCCCTCCCACAGCGTCCGCAGCGTGCCCGCCCCGGCGGCCCCCTCGGCGAACCCGTCCCGCAGCGCGTGCCGCTGCCGTATCGCCCGCACCCCCAGATAGACCAGGTACGCGGCGCCCACCAGCTTCAGCACCGTGAACACGACGACGGAACGCTCCACCACGGCGCCGAGCCCCAGCGCCACGGCCACGACGAGCAGATAGGCCCCGACGGTGTTCCCCAGCACCGTCGTCAGCGCGGCCCGGCGCCCCTGCGCGAGGGCACGGCCGATCACGAACAGCACACTGGGCCCCGGGACGATGATCAGGACGAAGGAAAGAGCGGCGAACGCGAGCAGCCGGTCGGAGGACACCATGGCGCGATCGTCCCGGACACCCCCGCCTGGCGTCACCGGCTTTTCGGCCGCGCCCTAGTCCTCGCCGCCGCCCTGCTGGCTGCGGCGGCGCTCCTCCACCAGCGCGCTGGCCGAGGCGGACGCCTGGGTCTCCCCGCGCCGGATGATGCAGTTGAACGCGTGGTCGTTCCCGTCGCGCGACGCCTGCTGCGCCGGGGTCCCGTCGCCGCTGTCCGGTGAGCCGTCCGCGTTGCCCGCGATGGTGAAGTACGCGTAGCGGCCGACCGCGTTCGTGGTCGTCCGGCAGCCGCCGTTCTGGCAGAACGAGGGCGCGCCGCCGCCGGTGAGGGCGACCAGGTTGCCTGCCGCAGCGCCGCGCACCTGCTCCGCCGCCTCGGCGGTCGGGAACTGCGCCACGCCCACCGTCACCGCCACCCCCTCGCCCGTGAACGTGGCGCGCAGCACCGCGCCGCACCCCAGCTCGGTGAGCGCCGCCGACAGGTCGCCGGAGAAGACCTCGGCCGGGCAGCCCTGCGCCGCGTCGGTGGCCACCTCGGTGTAGGTGCGCCCCTCCAGCTCCGCCGTGTCGCCGGTGAAGAAGCTCTCCGGCTCGAAGGCCGCGACGTCCTTGTCCGCGTCGGAGATGAACTCGCGCGGCTCCGGCAGCGGCGGCAGCTGCGTCGGCTCGAAGCCGGAGTCGGAGTCGGACGTCGAGGCCCCCGACGGTTCGGCCGGCAGGCTGCCGCCGCCGCCCGCCCGGTCGTCCGGGCCGTCGTCCCCGCCGCCGGAGCCGGTGATCAGGAGGGCCACCATGGTGCCCACCATCAGGGCGCCGAGGGCCCCGCCGCCGATGAGGAAGCCGCGCCTGCGGCGCTGCCGCCGCTCGGCGTCGGCGGCGAGCGCGTTCCAGTCGGGCTGCTGCTGCGAGCCCCCCGGGACCCACGCGGGTCCTCCCTGCCCGTAACTCATGCGCGCAGTCTAAGGGGAGGTGTGCGTTTCCCCACCGGCCGGTGGCCGCCGTCGCGGTACGTGACCGGTGGCCGCGCGGGAGGGCGTGCGGGACGGGGCGTGACGGGCGGTTTTGACCCGTCCGTGGCGGGGACGGTAACCTGCCTCGTTGGAAACTCTATGCGTATGGCTTGCTCGATCTCACGTGACGGGCCTTGCGCCGGTCCGCCAGGATGTCCGCCGGCGGCCAGTACCACGGTATGCGTCACCGGGGTACGGCCTGCGCCGACGTGATTCCGGGTGGCCTTGTCAGGAACCCATCACTGAAGAAGCGAAGGCTACGACCGTGCGTACGTTCAGCCCCAAGCCCGGCGACGTCCAGCGTCAGTGGCACGTCATCGACGCCACCGACGTCGTCCTGGGACGACTGGCCTCCCAGGCCGCCACCCTCCTGCGGGGCAAGCACAAGCCGGTGTACGCCCCCCACGTCGACACCGGTGACTTCGTCATCATCGTCAACGCGGGCAAGGTGCACCTGTCCGGCAACAAGCGGACCCAGAAGCTCGCCTACCGCCACTCCGGCTACCCGGGCGGTCTCCGCTCCGTGCGCTACGGGGAACTCCTGGAGAAGAACCCCGAGCGCGCCGTCGAGAAGGCGATCAAGGGCATGCTGCCGAAGAACACCCTCGGCCGCCAGATGCTCTCCAAGCTCAAGGTCTACGCGGGCCCCGAGCACCCGCACGCCGCCCAGCAGCCGGTGGCGTTCGAGATCACCCAGGTCGCGCAGTAGTCCCGGCCACCCCCAAAGACCAGAAAGAATCTGAGGAGAATCGTGGCCGAGCCCACCGCTGAGACCCTTGACGCCGAGGTCCCCGAGGTCGAGGAGTACACGACCGAGAGCACGCCGGAGGAGTTCGCGGCGTCCGCCGACGAGCTGACCGGCCGCTTCGGCGACCCGCTCCCCGGCGCCGGCACCGGCCGTCGCAAGAACGCGATCGCCCGCGTCCGCATCCTGCCGGGCACCGGCAAGTGGAAGATCAACGGTCGCACCCTTGAGGGCTACTTCCCGAACAAGGTGCACCAGCAGTCCGTCAACGAGCCCTTCAAGGTGCTCGAACTCGACGAGCGCTACGACGTCGTCGCCCGCATCTCCGGCGGCGGTGTCTCCGGCCAGGCCGGCGCGCTGCGCCTCGGCGTGGCCCGCGCGCTGAACGAGGCGGACGTCGACAACAACCGCGGCCCGCTGAAGAAGGCCGGATTCCTCACCCGCGACTCGCGCGCGGTGGAGCGGAAGAAGGCCGGTCTGAAGAAGGCGCGTAAGGGTACCCAGTACAGCAAGCGCTAATCGGGGTCATTCCCGGCGCCCCGGCAGCACATCCGTGCTGCCGGGGCGTTCCTTTTATAGGGTTTACGCCGTTGGTCGCACTCGGGAACTCGGAGGAAACACTGTGGGACGACTCTTCGGCACGGACGGTGTACGCGGCGTCGCCAACGCGGACCTCACCGCCGAGATGGCCCTCGGCCTTTCGGTGGCCGCGGCGGGCGTGCTCGGCGGCACCGGCGCCGGCCGGTCCCTGGCGGTGGTCGGCCGCGACCCCCGGGCCTCCGGCGAGTTCCTGGAGGCGGCGGTGGTGGCGGGCCTCGCGAGCGCCGGGGTGGACGTCCTGCGGGTCGGCGTGCTGCCGACGCCCGCGGTCGCCTACCTCACCGGCTCGCTCACCGCGGACTTCGGCGTGATGCTGTCCGCCAGCCACAACCCCATGCCGGACAACGGCATCAAGTTCTTCGCGGGCGGCGGCCACAAGCTGGCCGACGACCTGGAGGACCGCATCGAGGCCGCCTACCGCGAGCACGCCGCCGGGCAGCCGTGGGACAGACCGGTCGGCGCGGGCGTCGGCCGCGTCACCGACTGGGACGAGGGCTTCGACGAGTACGTCAGCCACCTCGTCGGCGCGCTGCCCAACCGGCTCGACGGCCTGAAGATCGTCCTGGACACGGCGCACGGCGCGGCGGCGCGCGTCGCGCCCGAGGCGTTCGCGCGGGCGGGCGCCCGCGTGGTCACCATCGGCGCCGAGCCGGACGGCCTCAACATCAACGACGGCTACGGCTCCACCCACCTCGACGCCCTGCGCGCCGCCGTCACCGAGCACGGCGCGGACCTCGGCATCGCCCTCGACGGCGACGCCGACCGCTGTCTGGCCGCCGACGCGGACGGCCGGGAGGTGGACGGCGACCAGATCCTCGCCGTCCTCGGCGTCGCCATGCGGGAGGCGGGCCGCCTCGCGCAGGACACGGTCGTCGCGACCGTCATGTCCAATCTCGGCTTCACCCTCGCCATGGAGCGCGAGGGCCTGCGCCTGAAGCAGACCGCCGTCGGCGACCGCTACGTCCTGGAGGAGATGCGGCGCGGCGGCTACTCGCTCGGCGGCGAGCAGTCGGGGCACGTCATCGTCCTCGACCACGCCACCACCGGCGACGGCACGCTCACCGGCCTGCTCCTCGCCGCCCGCGTCGCCGCGACCCGCCGCCCGCTCGCCGAGCTGGCGGGCGTGATGGAACGGCTGCCGCAGGTGCTGATCAACGTGCGGGACGTCGACCGCAGCCGGGTCGCCGACTGCCGCGAGCTGACCGACGCGGTGGCCGAGGCGGAGCGGCAGCTCGGCGCGACCGGGCGCGTCCTGCTGCGGCCGTCCGGGACGGAGCCGCTGGTGCGCGTGATGGTGGAGGCGCCGGACGCGGCGCAGGCCAGGACGGTCGCGGCCGGTCTCGCCGACGTCGTGAAGTCACAGCTCGGCTGACGGCCCGTCAGGGCCGCCGCAGCCGCAGCGAACGCACCGCGTGGTCCGGGCCCTTGCGCAGCACGAGTGTCGCGCGGGCCCGGGTCGGGGCGATGTTGGTCACGAGGTTGGGCTCGTTGACGGTCCGCCAGGTGTTGCGGGCGAGGTCGAGCGCGGCCTCCTCCGACAGGTCGGCGAACTTCCTGAAGTACGAGTCCGGGTCGCGGAACGCGGTCTCGCGCAGCGTCCGGAAGCGGCTCAGGTACCAGGCGCGGATGTCCTGCGGCCGCGCGTCCACGTAGAGGGAGAAGTCGAAGTGGTCGGCGAGGCCGACGTGTCCCGGCGGCGCGCTCTGGAGGACGTTGAGCCCCTCGATGATCAGCACGTCGGGGCGGCGGACGGTGAGGCGTTCGCCGGGCACGATGTCGTAGGTGACATGCGAGTAGACGGGCGCGGTCACCTCCGGGCGGCCCGCCTTCACGTCGGTCACGAAGCGCGTCAGCGCCCGCCGGTCGTACGACTCGGGGAACCCCTTGCGCGCCATCAGCCCGCGCCGCCGCAGCTCGGCCGACGGCAGCAGGAAGCCGTCCGTCGTCACCAGCGCCACCCGTGGCCGCCCGTGGCCGCGCTCCAGCAGCGCCTGGACCAGCCGCGAGACGGTCGACTTCCCCACCGCCACGCTGCCCGCGACGGCGATCACGAACGGGCCGGCCGGCGCCACGGCCTTCCCCTCGCCGCCGTTCAGGAAGGCGCCCACCGCGCCGCGCAGCCCGTGCGCCGCCGCGATGTGCAGGTGCAGCAGCCGGACCAGCGGCAGGTACACCTCGCGGACCTCCGCCAGGTCGGTGACGTCCCCGAGGCCGCGCAGCCCGGCCAGCTCGGCGGCGGTCAGCGGCAGCGGGGCGCGGGCGCCGGCCGCGCTCCACTCGGCGCGGCTCAGCTCGGTGTACGGGGTCGTCCGGCGGGGTGAGGTGGCCACGCGCACATTGTCGCGGGCGGGCTAATCTGCCCGCATGCGCGGGTGTGTGGGTTACCTCGGGTTCCGGTCCGCTCTCGACGTGCTGCTCGGCGGGCTCGACACCCTCCGGGCGCCGGGCGGGGCGTGCGGCGTGGCGCTCGTCGCGGACGGGGGGCTCGCGGTGGCGAAACGGGCGGGAACGGCGGACGACCTGCGCGCGCTGCTCGGTGCGCGCCCCCTGCCGGCCGCCGGAACGGGCATCGGGCACCTGGGCGCGCCGGACGTACGGCCGCTCACGGACGCGGCGGCGTGCCCGCAGTCCGACGACGCGGGGCGGGTCGCGGTCGCGCAGGACGGCGCCCTCGACGGCGGGGACGCGCTGCGCGCCGAACTGGCGGGCCGGGGGCACCGGCTGGTGTCGGGCACGGACGCCGAGGCCGTCGCGCACCTGTTCGCCGAGGCGTTCTCCTCCTGCGGCGACCCCGGCGAGGCGATGCGGCAGGTGTGCCGGGCGGCGCGCGGCACGTTCGTCCTGCTCGCGGTGCACGCCGACGCGCCCGACACGCTGGTGGCGGCGCGGCGCGGCCTGCCGCTGACGGTGGGGCTCGGCGGCGGGGAGGCGTTCGCGGCGTCGGACGGCGCGGCCTTCGGCGGCGAGGCGGCGCACGAGGTGCTGCCGCTGGACGGGGCGGGGGAGGACGTGGTGGTGCTGCGGCGCGGGGCCGACGAGGTCGGCTGCGAGATCACGGACGCCGAGGGGGGAGTGGTCCGGGCGTGATCATCGGGGTGGGGATCGACGTGGCGGGGATCGACCGGTTCGCGCGGTCGCTGGAACGGACGCCCGAGCTGGCGGACCGGCTGTTCGTGCCGGGCGAGCTGTGGCTGCCGTCCGGGGAACGGCGCGGCCCCGCTTCGCTCGCGGCGCGGTTCGCGGCGAAGGAGGCGCTGGCCAAGGCGCTGGGCGCGCCGGGCGGGCTGCGGTGGACGGACGCCGAGGTGTGCCAGGAGGACTCGGGCCGTCCGCGCCTTGAGGTGCGCGGCACGGTCGCGGCGCGCGCGGCGGAGCTTGGCGTGCGGTCGTGGCACCTCTCACTGAGCCATGACGCGGGCGTGGCGTCGGCCGTGGTCATCGCCGAGGGCTGACCACCATGACCGAACCGGTGTTCCTGTTCGACGTGGACGGCGTGCTGATCGACTCCGGCGCGGCGCACCGCAGGGTGTGGGCGGCGTGGGCGGACGCGCGCGGGCTCGACCCCGGCAGCGTGTGGGGGGCCACGCAGGGCAGGAGGCGGGTCGATACGCTGCGGCTCGTCGCCCCGCACCTGGACCCCGCCGAGGAACACGCGCTGCTCAACCGGCTGATGGCCGCCGAGGAGCACACCGTGCGGGCGTACGACGGGGCGGGTGCGGTCCTTCGCGGCCTGGCGGCCGGGGCGTGGGCGGTGGTGACGTCCAGCCGTGGTGAGGCGACCCGGCGGCGGCTGGCCGCGTCGGGGCTGCCGGTCCCGGCGGTCCGGGTGTGCGCCGAGGACGTCACCGAGGGCAAGCCCTCGCCCGAGGGGTACCTGACGGCGGCCACGCGGCTGGGGGCCGACCCGCGCCACTGCCTGGTGGTGGAGGACTCGCCCGCCGGCGTGGCGGCGGGCCGGGCGGCCGGCTGCACGGTGCACGCCGTGACCACGACGCACACCGCCGGGCAACTCGCCTGCGCCCACGCCGTCTTCCCCTCCCTGCGGGCCGCCGTCCGCGCCGCGACCGGGCACGGGTGAGCTGACCGCGCCGGTGCCGGGAAGGGCTGGGGTCCCGGCCGCGCGGGGTCGCGCCCGCCGTACTCACCTGGCTGGGCAGGCAGGGGAGGTGCGAGCGCCTCCGCCACCGCCGCGTGGCCGTCCGTCCCGGCGGCTGCCGGGGGCACGTCGCGGGCGGGGACGTGCCCGATGTCCTGCCTCTGTTCGCCGTGCCGGCGCTGCCGGTGGTCCGGCGCGGGGTGGGGTGGGGTGGGGTGGGGCGCCGACCACCCACCGGGGCAACCGCCCGCGCCGCCACATCACCTGGACGCCCGCCCGCGTCCCCGACACGACCGGCGGCGCTCGTCGCCCGGCTGCGGCGCGCCTCCGCGTTGCACCCCCTGCCGCCGACGAGGTGACGCGGCCAGGCCCGAGGCCGGCCGGAGCCGGTGCCGGGGCGCCCCATCCGGCCCCCCGTCCCCGTGGCGAACCGGGAGCGGACGGCGGAATCCGCCCGCACCGTCCCACCGGCCCCTCCCGCGACAACCCCGCGTCGACAGTTCAGGGCGGCGCTCCACCTGCCGACGAGCCACCGGCCGGAAGCACCCGCCGGCCGGACCTACGCGGCGTCGCGGCCTTCGCCCGGTCCGTTCCGGCCACGGGCGGTCCCGTCCTGCCCCGTCCTGCCCCGTCAGGCGTCCGCCTCGCCCGGCGCGTCGGTCAGGCGGGCCCACGCGTCGGGCAGCGCCTCGGCGACCGTGGACGCCATCGGGGGCTCCGGGGCCAGTGAGCCGGCGAGACCGTGGACGTACGCGCCCGCCGAGGCGGCGTCCAGCGGGCTCAGCCCCGCCGCGAGCAGGGCGCCGGTCAGCCCGGAGAGGACGTCGCCGCTGCCCGCCGTGGCCAGCCAGGGCGTGCCCGTCGGGTTGACGCGGACCGTGCCGCCGTCCGGGGCGGCGATCAGGGTCGTGGAGCCCTTCAGCAGCGCCGTGACGCCGTAGCGCGCCGCGAGTTCGCAGACCGACGCGAGCCGCGCCGCCTCCACGCGCCCCCGGTCGGTGCCGAGCAGCGCGGCCGCCTCCCCGGCGTGCGGGGTGAGCAGCGTGGGCGCCGGACGGGCGCGCAGCCGCTCCGGGTCGAGGCCGCGCAGGCCGTCCGCGTCGATCAGGATCGGAACGTCCGACTCCAGCACGTCGTCCACCCGCCGCGCGGCGTCCGGGTCCTGGCCGAGCCCCGGGCCGACGACCCACGCCTGCACCCGCCCCGCCTCGCTCGGCGCGCCGCCCGACACGAGCGTCTCGGGGTAGCGGGCGATCACCGCGTCCGCCGCCGGGCCCGAGTAGCGGACCGCGCCCGCGCCGCCGCGCAGCGCGCCGCCCACCGCCAGGACGGCCGCGCCCGGGTAGTGCGCCGAGCCGGCCACGACGCCGACCACGCCGCGCCGGTACTTGTCGCTCTCGGCCGACGGGCGCGGCAGCAGCGCCGCGGCCTCCGCGCCGCCCAGCGCCTCCACGGCCGGTTCCGGCGGCAGGTGCGGGCCGAGGCCGATGTCCACCAGCCGCACCTCGCCCGCGTACTCGCGGCCCGGGTCGATCAGCAGGCCCGGCTTGTACGTGCCGAACGTGACGGTCACCGCCGCCCGTACGGCGTCGCCCCGCACCTCGCCCGTGTCCGCGTCCACGCCGCTCGGCAGGTCCACGGCCAGCACCGGCGTGCCCGCCGCCGCCACGCGGGCGACGAGCCGGGCCGCGTCCTCCCGCAGCCCGCCGTGCCCACCGATGCCCGTGATCCCGTCCACGACCAGGGCCGCGCCCGCCAGCGCCCGTTCCGCCTCGTCCACGTCCGCCGTACGGCCGCCCGCCGCCCGCAGCGCGGCGACTCCGCCGGCGTGCGCCCGTTCGGGTCGCAGCAGGAGCGCGGTCACCGCCGCGCCGCGCCGGGCGAGCCGGGCACCGGCGTACAGGGCGTCGCCCCCGTTGTCGCCGCTGCCCGTCAGCAGGACGACGCGGGCGCCGTACAGCCGGGGCCGCAACAGCCCGGCGGCCACGGCGGCGAGGCCCGCCGCCGCGCGCGCCATCAGCGTTCCCTCGGGCAGCGTGGCCATCAGCGCGCGCTCGGCGGCCCGCACGGTCTCGACAGGGTGAGCAGTCCTCATGCCCCCAGTCTGACGCTCGTCCGGCGGGTCTTCCTGCGACACTGGGGGGCGATGAACGAGCACACGACGGAAGAAAGCGGGCGGTTGCGGGCGCACATCGATCTGCCCGCGCTGCGCGCCAACGTCCGTGCCCTCCGCGAACGCCTCACCGGCGGCGCCGCGTTGATGGCCGTCGTCAAGGCCGACGCGTACGGCCACGGCCTCCTGCCGTGCGCCCGCGAGGCGCGGGTCGCGGGCGCCGCCTGGCTCGGCGCCGCGACGCCCGAGGAGGCGCTCGCCCTGCGCGCCGACGGCGACACCGGCCGCGTGCTGTGCTGGCTGTGGACGCCGAACGGGCCCTGGCGCGGCGCCGTCGCCCAGGACATCGACGTGTCGGCCAGCGCCCCCTGGGCCCTGGACGCCGCCGTCGCCGCCGCCCGCGCCACCGGGCGTACCGCGCGCGTGCACCTCAAGATCGACACCGGACTCGGCCGCAGCGGCTGCGCCCCCCGCGACTGGCCCGCGCTGTGCGCCGCCGCGCGCGCCGCCGAGGCGACCGGCGCGCTCACCGTCGCCGGGCTGTGGTCGCACTTCGCCTGCGCCGACGAGCCGGGCCACCCGTCCATCGCGGCGCAGCAGACCGCGTTCACCGAGGCCCTGGAGATCGCCGACCGCGCCGGACTGCGCCCCGAGGTCCGCCACTTCGCCAACTCCCCGGCGACCCTCACCCTCCCGGCCACCCACTACGACCTCGTCCGCACCGGCATCTCCGTCTACGGCCTGTCGCCCTCGCCAGAGGTCGGCACCTCCGAGGACTTCGGCCTGCGCCCCGTGATGACGCTGCGCGCCGCCCTCGCGGGAGTGAAACGCGTCCCGGGCGGGCACGGGGTCAGTTACGGCCACCAGTACACGACGCCGGGCGAAACGACGCTCGCCCTCGTCCCCGCCGGGTACGCGGACGGCATCCCCCGGCACGCGTCGGGCAGCGGTCCCGTGCTCGTCGCGGGGAAGTGGCGGACGATCGCCGGACGGGTGGCCATGGACCAGTTCGTGGTCGACCTCGGCGGCGACACCGCCGAGGCCGGGGACGAGGCGGTGCTGTTCGGGCCGGGCGACCGGGGCGAGCCGACCGCCGAGGACTGGGCCCGCGCGACCGGGACCATCGGGTACGAGATCGTCACCCGCGTCGGCCACCGCGTCCCCCGGGTCCACCACGGGGAGACCAGGACGTGAGGTGGGCGCGGGGCGTGGGGATAGCCGGAGCGGCGCTGGGCGCGGTCGCCACGACGGTGGCCGTCGACCGGCTGACCGCGACCCGTTCCGTACGGCGTGAGGCGCTGGCGGCGCTCGACGCGGCCGGTCCCTACGGCACGCTGCGCGGCACGCCCGGCACCGCCACCGCCGAGGACGGCACCGAGCTGTACTACGAGACCGACGAGGTGGGGGGCGGCCCGGCGGACGGCGCGTACGACCGGCCCGCCGACGACGGCGCGGGCGGCCCCGTCACGGAACCCCTCGCACCACCACCCGCCGTTCCCGCGCCGCGCACGCCGGGCGCGCCGGGGCGGCTCGCGCGGCTCCTGCGCCCCGCGTCCCGGGCCGCGCGCCGCCCCCCGCCCACCGTCGTCTTCTGCCACGGCTACTGCCTCTCCCAGGACGTCTGGCACTTCCAGCGCGCCGCCCTGCGCGGCGCCGTCCGCGCCGTCTACTGGGACCAGCGGGGGCACGGCCGTTCGGCACCCGGGCGGTCGCCCGAGCCCGTCGGCATCCCGCTGCTGGCCCGTGACCTGAAGGCCGTTCTCGACGCGGCGGTGCCCGAGGGGCCCGTGGTGCTGGTGGGGCACTCGATGGGCGGCATGACCGTCATGGCGCTCGCCGAGCAGTACCCCGACTACGTGGCCTCCCGCGTCGCGGGCATCGCGCTGCTCGGCACGTCCGCCGGGCGCATGGCCGAGGTGGGGTACGGGCTGCCGCCGTCCGCCGCGCGGGCCGTGCGCAAGGTGCTGCCCGGCGTCGTGCGGGCGCTCGGCAGCAGGCAGGGGCTCGTGGACGCGGGGCGCCGGGCGGCCGGCGAGCTGTACGGCGGCGTCGTGCGGCGGTATGCGTTCGGCAGGCCGGAGCAGGTCGACCCGGGGGTGGCGCGGTTCGCCGAACGGCTGCTGGAGTCGGTGCCGATGGACGTGGTGGCCGGTTTCTACCCCGCCTTCGGCGAGCACGACACGACGGGCGCGCTGCCGGTGCTCGCCGGGCTCGCGCACGACCTGCCGGTGCTCGTGCTCGCGGGCGGCAAGGACCTCGTCACGCCGCCCGAGCACAGCGAGCGGATCGCGGAGGTCCTGCCGGGCGCCGAGCACACCGTGCTGCCCGACGCGGGGCACCTGCTGCTGCTCGAAGCGCCCCGCGAGGTGAACGACCGGCTGGGCGCGCTGCTCGCGCGTAGCATCCCGTTCCATGAACCAGCTGTCTGAGAGCGTGGCGCTGACCGTCACCGGAGCCGAGCGGATGCGTGACCTCGGCCGCCGCCTGGCCGCGCTGCTGCGGGCGGGGGACCTCGTCCTGCTGACGGGTGAACTGGGCGCCGGGAAGACCACGCTGACGCGGGGGCTCGGCGAGGGCCTGGGGGTGCGGGGCGCGGTGACGTCGCCGACGTTCGTGATCGCGCGGGTGCACCCGTCGCTCGGCTCGGGGCCGCCGCTGGTGCACGTGGACGCGTACCGGCTCGGGGGCGGGCTCGACGAGATGGAGGACCTCGACCTCGATGTGGCGCTGCCCGAGTCGGTGGTCGTGGTGGAGTGGGGCGAGGGGCGGGTCGAGGACCTGTCCGAGGACCGGCTGCACGTGGTGATCGACCGGACCACGGGCACCGCTGGAGACGAGAACGGCGACGACGTGCGGCGGGTCACGCTGACGGGCGTCGGCGAGCGCTGGCGCGGGGTGCGGCTGCCGCGCGACTGACGTCGGCCGGCACCTCCCCGATGACGTGCCGGGCGCTCGCGGCGAGCCCCGGGTTCGTCTCGCGGTGGTACGGCAGCTGGAGCAGCGCGACCGACAGCGCCCGGCCACGGCCGCGCGGCGGCGGGCAGCAGGTTCCAGGTGGGCATCAGGTCGATGCCGGGGGCGCCGGTGCCGAGGCAGCCGAAGTCGATGACGGCCGTGAGGCGGCCGTCCAGGCCGGTCAGGACGTTCCCCGGCGACAGGTCGCCGTGGAACCGGACGGGCGGGCCGGTGTAGGCGGGGGCGCGCAGGGCGTCGTCCCAGGCGGCGGTCACGGCGTCCAGGTCGAACGGGCGCCCGTCACGGCCCTCGGGGGTCCCGGCCGCCGGGCCGCCATCGGCCGGTACGTCGCGCAGGGCGCTGACGAAACGGCCCAGGCCGGCGGCGGGCGCGGCCGGTTCGGCGAGCCGTCCGACAGCCGGGTTGGCGCCGTCGAGCCAGCGCAGGACGGACCAGTGCCAGGGGAACCCCTCGCCCGGCGCGCCGAGACCGACCGGCGCGGGGACGGCGAAGGGCAGGTGCGGGGCGAGGCGGGGGAGCCAGTGCTGCTCGGCGGCCACGTTGCCGACCGCGACGGGGATGCGGGGGAGGCGTACGGCCAGGTCGTCGCCGAGCCGGAACATCGCGTCGTCCGTGCCCGTCGAGGCCACGGCCGCCACCGGCAGGTCCGCCCACCGGGGGCAGCTCACCCTGGAAAGCCGTGCGCGGCGACCAGGCGCCGCACGAGTTCCGTAGCGGTGTCCACCTCGTCGGCGTGCATCCGTGCGGGAGCCATGCGGGCCATCCCACCGGCGCGTGTCCGGCCGTGTCGAACGGTTCGCCCGCCGCTGTCAGGCGACGACGACGACCGCCGTGCCCTGCTCGGCGAACTCCCACATCGTGTCGCCGTCCGCCCGGCTCTGCCGGACCGCGCCCGTCCGCTGCGTCGACTCCGGGTCGGGCACCGAGCCGTCCGTCGCCGCCGAGAAGCCGAAGACGACGCCCTCCGCGTCCGCGTGGAAGATCACCGCGTGCTCCATGGGGACGCCGTCCGAGCCGGTGCCCTGGGGATTGCGCGAGGAGACGGCGTACTCGCCCGGCTCCGGGCTCACCGGGCTGGGGAACACCTCGAACGTCGAGACGACCTCCTCGCCCGACCCGTCCGCCGCGACGTCCACCAGCCACACCCGCTGCTGCGCCAGCGCGTACACGACCCGCCGTCCCGTGCCGGACTCCTCGGGCAGCGCCGGGTCCGACGGCTCCTCGGCACCCTCGCCCTCGCCGCCGCCGCCCGCGCCGCCCGCGCCGTCCGAGTCGCCCTCGGACGCCGCGGGGGCGGAGGGCTCGGCGGCGGCGGACGGGCGGTCGTCGGCGGCGGACGCCTGGAACGCGAAGAAGGCCACGACCGCGAGCGCCGCCGCCGTCAGCGCGGTGACGAACAGACCGGAGCCGGAGCCGGAGGATGGGCGCGCCACGATCGACTGCCTGCCTTTCGCACTGTCCCCGGGGTCCCCGGGCCGTCAGCCGACGCTACCAGGGACGGGCCGTACCGGCGGGGAGCCGTACCCTTGCTGGGTGCTGCTGCTCGCCCTTGACACCGCCACGCCCGCCGTCACCACCGCCCTCCACGACGGGCGGCACGTCCTCGCCACCGCGGGGGAGACCGATGCCCGCAGGCACGGCGAGCTGCTGATGCCGGCCGTGGACCGGGTGCTCGCCGAGGCGGGACGGGGGATCGGCGAGGTGACCGCGCTGGTCGCGGGCACCGGGCCCGGCCCTTACACCGGGCTGCGTGTCGGGCTCGCCACCGCCGCCGCGCTGGGCGCGGCGCTCGGCATCCCCGTGCACGGCCTCGGCACCCTGGACGCCATCGCCTACGGAACCGGCCTCACCGAGCCGTTCACCGTCGCCACCGACGCCCGCCGCAAGGAGGTGTACTGGGCGCGCTACGCCGACGCCCGTACCCGCCTGGACGGCCCCGCCGTCGCCAGGGCGGCCGACCTGCCGCCGGACGTGCTGGCGCTGCCCGCCGCCGGCGCGGGCGCCCGGCTGTACCGGGACGCCTTCCGCGCCGTGCGCGACGACCTGCCCGAGCACGCGTCCGCCGCCGCCCTCGCCGCGCTGGCGGCGGAACGCCTCGCCGCCGGTCTCCCCCTGGACGCGCCCCAGCCGCAGTACCTCCGCCGCCCGGACGCGAAGGTCCCGGCCGGGTACAAGGCGGTCACCCGCGCATGACCGTCGTCCTGCGCGAGATGCGCTGGTGGGACATCGAGCCGGTCCTCGGGCTCGAAGCCGAGCTGTTCCCGGACGACGCCTGGTCGGTGGGCATGTTCTGGAACGAGCTGGCGTCCGCGCGCGGCACCGCCCCGACGCGCCGCTACCTCGTCGCCGAACGCCCCGACGGTCGCCTCGCCGGCTACGGCGGCCTCGGCGTCGCGGGCAGCACCGGCGATGTCCTCACGATCGGCGTGACCCGGGACCACGAGGGCACCGGCCTCGGCTCGCGCCTCCTGGCCGCGCTGCTGGCGGCGGCGGCCGGATTCGGCTGCGACGAGGTGCTGCTCGAAGTCCGCAAGGACAACGTGCGCGCGCAGCGCCTCTACACACGCTTCGGCTTCCGCGCCATCGGCGTGCGCCGCGGCTACTACCAGCCGGGGAACATCGACGCCCTCGTGATGCGCCGCGAACTGCCGCCCCCGTCGCAGACCGCACAGGCAGCACAGACCGCACAGACCACCCCAGTGGAGAGCACGGAACGGTATGGCTGACGAACCCCTGGTCCTCGGCATCGAGACGTCCTGCGACGAGACCGGCGTCGGCATCGTGCGCGGCACGACCCTGCTGGCCGACGCCGTCGCCTCCAGCGTGGACGACCACGCCCGCTACGGCGGCGTCGTCCCCGAGATCGCGAGCCGCGCCCACCTGGAGGCGATGGTCCCGACCATCGAACGCGCCCTGGCGGACGCCAAGGTCGCCGCCGCCGACCTCGACGCCATCGCCGTCACGGCGGGCCCCGGCCTGGCCGGCGCACTCCTGGTCGGCGTCTCGGCGGCCAAGGCGTACGCGTACGCGCTCGGCAAGCCGCTGTACGGCGTCAACCACCTGGCGTCGCACATCTGCGTCGATCAGCTGGAGCACGGCCCGCTGCCGCAGCCGACCATGGCGCTGCTCGTCTCCGGCGGGCACTCCTCGCTGCTCCTCGCACCGGACATCACGCGGGACGTCCGGCCGCTCGGCGCGACGATCGACGACGCGGCGGGCGAGGCGTTCGACAAGGTGGCGCGCGTCCTGGGCCTCGGCTTTCCCGGCGGCCCGGCCATCGACCGCCTGGCACGGGAGGGCGACCCGGCCGCCATCCGCTTCCCGCGCGGCCTGACCGGCCCCCGCGACGCCCCGTTCGACTTCTCCTTCTCCGGCCTGAAGACCGCCGTGGCGCGCTGGGTTGAGACACGGCGGGCCGCGGGCGAGACGGTGCCGGTCGCGGACGTGGCGGCGTCGTTCCAGGAGGCCGTGACGGACGTGCTCACCCGCAAGGCGATCAAGGCGTGCAAGGCCGAGGGCGTCGACCATCTGATGGTCGGCGGCGGCGTCGCGGCCAACTCGCGGCTGCGCGCGATGGCCGAGGAGCGGTGCGCCGACGCCGGGATCGTCCTGCGCGTGCCCCGGCCGGGCCTGTGCACCGACAACGGCGCGATGGTCGCCGCGCTGGGCGCGGAGATGGTGGCCCGGGGCCGCACGCCCTCGGCACTCGACCTGCCGGCCGACTCCTCCCTCCCGGTGACCGAGCCCCACATCCCCGCCGAGCAGCATCACCACCATCACCACCACGGGCATCACCACTGATGGCCGCCGTGACGCTGATGTGGGAGGCGCGGGCGGCGGCGGGCCGGGGGCCCGAACTCCTCGCCTGGGCCAGGTCCCGGACCCTCGCCCCCGCACCGGACCGGCGCGAGACGTTCCGCGCGGAGCCGGACCGGGTGCTCGTGCTGACCTGGTGGCCGGACGGAACGGTCCCCACCGAACTCCCCGACCCACCCCCGGACCTGCTGCACCGCCCCGTACACCGCTGGCACTTCGAACCAGTCCCGGAAACCCCCGGCCCTTGACGACAGTTGCCCTACTCGATGACTCTCGGTAGTTGCTCATGCTGGAAAGGTATACGCTGCGCGACGGTTTCGGTATCCCTCGATACGGTGAACCCCTGCTGTCCCGCGCCCGGCGTCCGTTCCGAAACCACGGCCGAGGGGCAAGCGCCGCGCGGCCTTCGGCTCCTCACAGGACCCCCGCGCGGACGTAGCGGGCCGCTGACACAACCGTCGCCTCAGCGGCGGGCGACGCCCTGGGGCCCCTCCCAGGTCGGACTCCGCGCGGATGTCCAGCCGCCGCCCTGATGTTGCAGGCACTGCACGGGATTTGGTAAAGCTAAGCAAAATCCACTCTCGCCACGAGAAACCCGCACTTCAACGACTCTGCTCCCCGCACACGCGGGGGTGGCCCCGCCTCCGTCGGCGTCGGCTCGGACATCACCGCCTGCTCCCCGCACACGCGGGGGTGGCCCCGAATCCGCCTGGACCGCACTCCACGGCGCAGCCTGCTCCCCGCACACGCGGGGGTGGCCCCGGTGGCGTCGAGCCGGGGGGGAACCAGGGCTGTAGCCGTCGTCCCGCGCGGTGCCGACGGCGTCCGTGACTGGGGGAGAGCCGTGCCTCAGGCGGTCCCCGACCCCGGAGGGGGGAACGGGTGGCCGATGAGCATGGTCGCGGTGCCTGCCACCTTCGTCAGGAAGACCGTCGCGCTGCCAGGGCCCTGCGGCTTCAGCCGCCGCAGCAGTTCCTCCGGCGTCAGCGCCGACCCGCGCTTCTTCACCGTCACCGTCCCCACGCCCCGCTCCCGCAGCAGCGCCCGCAGCCGCTTGACGTGGAACGGCAGCACGTCCGTGATCTCGTACGCGCTGGTGAACGGGTCGGCGGGGCGCAGCTCGTCCGCCGTCACGTAGGCGATCGACGGGTCGAGCAGGTGCCCGCCGAGCCGTTCCGCCGCCTCCGCCACCAGGTGCGCGCGGATCACGGCGCCGTCCGGCTCGTACAGGTAGCGGCACGGCGGGCCGTCCGGGGCCTGCCGGGTGCCGTCGCCGCCGAGCACGTCCCCGCCCGGCAGCAGCGCGGCCGTACGCGGCGGCAGGCCGTCGTGCCCGAACCACAGCACGGCCTCCTTCACCTCGCCCCGGTGCGAGACCCACTCCGCCACCGCCCCGGGCGGCACCGCCTCGTGCGGGATGCCTGGCGCCGTCTTCAGCGCCGCGAACGGCACCCGCCGGGCGGCGGCGACGGCCCAGGACAGCGGCGGCGAGTACGCCTCCGGGTCGAACACCCGCCCGCGCCCGCCCCGCCGCGCCGGATCGGCGAACAGCCCGTCACATCCCGCGAGCGCGCCGCCGTCCAGCACGTCCGTCACATCGCCCCGCCGCACCTCGATCAGGTCCGCCAGCCCCAGCGCCGCCGCGTTGGCCTCCGCGACCGCGCAGGTCAGCGGGTCGCGGTCCACCGCCACCACCGAGATCCCGGCACGCGCCAGCGCGATGGCGTCACCCCCGATCCCGCACCCCAGATCGGCGACCCGCCGCACCCCGAGCCCCGCGAAGCGCGCCGCCCGCCAAGCGGCGACCGGCGCCCGCGTCGCCTGCTCCACGCCGTCCGGCGTGAAGAACATCCGCCCCGCGTCCGCGCCGAACTTGGCCGCCGCCCGCTGCCGCAGCCGCGCCTGCCCGATGGCGGCGGACACCAGCGCGGGCGGGTGGTCGCGCCGCAGCCGGGTGGCCACCGTCAGCTCGTCGGCGGGGTCCAGGTCGCGCAGTTGCGCGAGCAGGTCCCGGCCCGTCCCGGTCAGCAGCGCGCGGAAAGCGGCGGGGTCGGCGGGGTCGGCGGGAGGTGAGGGTGCGGCCACACGGGTCATTCTCCCCGCTCCACCGGAACGGCGTTCGGGGACCGGCCCGCAGCCGGTGGCACCATCCCGAACCATGGGGATTATCGGACAAGTACGACAAAACGATAAGCGGTATACGGGACGGCGGGCCCCGGTCGGAATCCGCCGCTCCCTGGCCATCGGCGGCGCGACGATACTCGCCGTCGCCTGCTCCGGACTGCCCGTCCGCCTCCTCGCCCAGGACCCCGCACGCCAGGACCACGGGCAGGACCAGGCCTACGGCATGGACGCCACCACTGACAGCGCCCCCGGGCCCGGCGCCGCCGAGCGCGTGACGGCACTCGCCCTGGGCGCCCCGCAGCGCGACCAGGCGCGCACCGCCGCCCACGCGCTGGAGGCGTACGCCGAAAAGCTGGAACGCGCCGAGACCCGCCGCGTCGCCGCCGCCAAGACATGGGGGCTGCGCAAGGTCCCCCTGCGCGCCCCCGAACCCCCGGCCACCCCGCCCCGCCTCGTTCCCGAACCCGGCCACCTCGCCGGCGAAGGGCTCCCCCCGGTGATCGTCCGCGTCCCCACCGACCGGAAGGTGGTCTTCCTCACCATCGACGACGGCGCCGACAAGGACCCGGAGTTCCTGCGCATGCTCCGCGAACTGGACGTCCCCGTCAGCGGCTTCCTCTCCGACGAGGTCGCCCGGGAGGACTACGGCTTCTTCCGCGACGCGCTCGAAGACGGCCACCACAGCCACAACCACACCATCAACCACCGCGAGATGCCCCGCCTCACCTACGCCGAGCAGCGCGCCGAGATCTGCGGCCAGCAGGCGAACCTCGCCCGCGAACTCGACGAACGCCCCACCCTCTTCCGCCCGCCCTACGGCGCCTACAACCGCGACACCCTCCGCGCCGCCGCCGACTGCGGCATCGAGGTCGTCTCCCTCTGGGCGGAGGAGGCGTTCCCCGGCCACATCGACTACGGGCGCGCCGACCGCCGCTTCCACCCGGGCGACATCGTCCTCACCCACTTCAGGGGCGAGCGCGAGTGGGACGGCAGCATGGCGGACATGCTGCGCCGTCTCCTTGACGCCGTGAGCGAACAAGGATTCGCCATCGCCCGGCTGGAGGACTACGTGTGACCCGTGCGGCACGGGCGCCGGGACCCGCCCGGGACCCGCCGGGACCCGCCGGGGCCGGGGGAACGGCCCCGCGCGCCGCGCTCGTCCGTTAGGCTCGCGACCGGCGGCATTGGCACTCTGGTTGACTGAGTGCTAACCGCCGCCTAATCTCAACTCTGGCACTCACACCATGAGAGTGCCAGCTACGCGCGACGGGCGGACTCGGCACCCGCGACGACGGGTCCACCAGGTCGCCATCCAGCCATAGAAGCCCCGGATCTCCGAAGGGGGAGGTCGGATCGTGACGACCGCCAGCAAGGTTGCCATCAAGCCGCTTGAGGACCGCATCGTGGTCCAGCCGCTCGACGCCGAGCAGACCACGGCCTCGGGCCTGGTCATTCCTGACACCGCCAAGGAGAAGCCCCAGGAGGGCACCGTCCTTGCCGTGGGCCCCGGCCGCTTCGAGGACGGCAACCGTCTGCCGCTCGACGTGAAGGTCGGCGACGTGGTGCTGTACAGCAAGTACGGCGGCACCGAGGTCAAGTACAACAACGAGGACTACCTCGTCCTCTCGGCTCGCGACGTCCTCGCGATCATCGAGAAGTAACGGCATCGCACGCGACGCCGGACCGTGCCCCGGTACCCGCGCCGACCCGTTCGGCTGACCGGGCCCGGGGCACGGACGCGTCCGCCGGCCGCTCAGGCGGCGGACAGGACCGGTGACACCGGCCCGTCCACCACCTGAACGGCCGGCCGACCCCGTGGCCCGACGCACCCGCGCGGCACCACGGGTCCTCCAGCAGTCCGAGAGATCACGCACAAGGGGACACCCACAGCCATGGCGAAGATCCTGAAGTTCGACGAGGACGCGCGGCGCGCCCTCGAACGCGGCGTCAACGCGCTCGCCGACGCCGTCAAGGTGACCATCGGCCCCAAGGGCCGCAACGTCGTCATCGACAAGAAGTTCGGCGCGCCCACCATCACCAACGACGGTGTGACCATCGCCCGCGAGGTCGAGGTCGAGGACGCCTACGAGAACCTGGGCGCCCAGCTCGTCAAGGAGGTGGCGACCAAGACCAACGACATCGCGGGTGACGGCACCACCACCGCGACCGTCCTGGCCCAGGCGCTGGTCCGCGAGGGCCTGCGCAACGTCGCCGCCGGCGCCTCGCCCTCCGGCCTCAAGCGCGGCATCGACGCGGCCGTCGCCGCCGTCGCCGAGGACCTGAAGGCCAGCGCCCGCCCGATCGACTCCAAGGAGGACATCGCCGCGGTCGCCGCCCTGTCCGCCCAGGACAAGCGGGTCGGCGAGCTGATCGCCGAGGCGATGGACAAGGTCGGCAAGGACGGCGTCATCACCGTCGAGGAGTCCCAGACCTTCGGTCTCGACCTGGACTTCACCGAGGGCATGGCCTTCGACAAGGGCTACCTGTCGCACTACATGGTGACCGACCAGGAGCGCATGGAGGCCGTCCTCGACGACCCGTACATCCTGATCCACCAGGGCAAGATCTCCTCCATCCAGGACCTCCTGCCGCTGCTGGAGAAGATCATGCAGTCCGGCGCGTCCCGCCCGCTGCTGATCATCGCCGAGGACGTGGACGGCGAGGCGCTGTCCACCCTGGTCGTGAACAAGATCCGCGGCACCTTCAACTCGGTCGCCGTCAAGGCCCCCGGCTTCGGCGACCGCCGCAAGGCGATGCTCGGCGACATGGCCACCCTCACCGGCGGCACCGTCATCTCCGAGGAGGTCGGCCTCAAGCTCGACCAGGTCGGTCTCGACGTCCTCGGCACCGCGCGCCGCGTGACCATCACCAAGGACGACACCACGATCGTCGACGGTGCCGGCGAGCGCGCCGACATCGAGGGCCGGGTCGCCCAGATCCGCGCCGAGATCGAGAACACGGACTCCGACTGGGACCGCGAGAAGCTCCAGGAGCGCCTCGCCAAGCTGGCCGGCGGCGTGTGCGTCATCCGCGTCGGCGCCGCCACCGAGGTGGAGCTGAAGGAGAAGAAGCACCGTCTGGAGGACGCCATCTCGGCGACCCGCGCGGCGGTCGAGGAGGGCATCGTCCCCGGTGGCGGCGCCTCCCTCGTGCACTCCGCGAAGGTCCTGGACGGCGGCCTCGGCCGCACCGGTGACGAGGCGACCGGCGTCGCCATCGTCCGTCGCGCCGCCGTCGAGCCGCTGCGCTGGATCGCGGAGAACGCGGGCCTTGAGGGCTACGTCATCACCTCCAAGGTCGCCGAGCTGGACAAGGGCGAGGGCTACAACGCCGCCACCGGCACCTACGGCGACCTGGTCAAGGACGGCGTCATCGACCCGGTCAAGGTGACCCGCTCCGCGCTTGAGAACGCCGCCTCGATCGCCTCCCTGCTGCTCACCACCGAGACCCTCGTGGTGGAGAAGAAGGAAGAGGAGCCCGAGGCCGCCGCCGGGCACGGCCACGGTCACTCGCACTGACCCGCGCCGCACCGCCGAACGGCACAGGACCCCGCCACGCACACCGCGCGGCGGGGTCCCGCCGTTCCCGCGGCCGTACGAACGGGCTCAGGCCGTCGCGTCACCGCCCCGCCGCGGGCCGAAGCGCCGCCCGGCGCGCGACGAGATGCCGCCGAGCGCCCCGCGCGGCATCAGGCGCGCGGCGCCGAGCAGCGCGCGGTAGCGCGCGTCCGGGATGCACACGGTCCGCCCGCGCGCCAGGTCCCGCAGCGCCGCGTCGACCACGCGGTCCGCGTCCAGCCACATCCAGCCGGGGATGTTGTCCGTCCGCAGCTCCGCGCGTTGGTGGAACTCGGTGCGCACGAAGCCGGGGCACAGCGCCATCATCCGCACGCCGCCGCCCGCGAGGTCGCGCGCCGCGCCCTCGGTGAACTGCACCACCCACGCCTTCGACGCCCCGTACGTCCCGCGCGGCAGGAACGCCGCGACCGACGCCACGTTCACCACACCGCCGCGCCCGCGCTCCCGCATCGGCCCGGCCGCGGCCGTCGTCAGCCGCAGCACCGCCTCGCAGTGCACCTTCAGCATCCGCAGCTCGTCCGCCACCGGCGCCTTCAGGTAGGCGCCCCGCAGGCCGAAGCCCGCGTTGTTGACCAGCAGGCCGACCGGCCGCGCCGGGTCGGCGAGCCGTGCCTCGACGTCCGCGATGCCCTCGTCCGTGGACAGGTCGGCGCGCAGGACGTCCGCCTCGACGCCGTGCCGGTCGTGCAGCTCGGCGGCCTGGCGGCGCAGCGCGTCCCTGTCCCTGGCCACCAGCACGAGGTCGTGCCGGTCACGTGCCAGCCTGCGCGCGAAGGCCGCGCCGATCCCGGTGGTGGCGCCCGTCACCAATGCAGTTGTCATAGGGGGACGGTAGTGCTCCCCGTGTCCCGGGCCTACCCGGCGTCGGTCACACGGGCTCGTCCTCGTGGTCCGCGAAGCCGCCGGAGCCGGCCGGGTCGTCCCAGCCGGAGCCGGGGGAGGTACGGACGCGGGTGCCGCCGGTGTCCGCCGTGTTGACCGCTCCGGATGACGCGCCGTGCGCCGGGTCGTGCGCCCCGCCGCGCGCCGCGCCGCCGGAGTGCACCAGGTCGCTGCGGCGCGCCCGGCCGAGCAGTTCCTCGCGCTCGTCCTCGGTCAGGCCGCCCCACACGCCGTACGGCTCGCGGACGGAGAGGGCGTGCGTGGCGCACTCGGAGCGCACGGGGCAGCGCATGCACACTTCCTTCGCCGCCTCCTCCCGCGAGCTGCGTGCCGCGCCGCGTTCGCCCTCGGGGTGGAAGAACAGCGAGCTGTCCACGCCCCGGCAGGCAGCGAGGAGCTGCCAGTCCCACAGGTCGGCGTTCGGGCCGGGAAGGCGGGAGAAATCTGCCATGACAGGTGTCCCATCGTCTTCGGTACCGCGGAAGTAGATGTAAATATGACTACCCGCTGAATATAGCCGCAGACACCCAAAGAAGGGCAACAAGGTCTAAAAAGGGCAAAAATGAATGTTCGGCGTGTTGAGCAAATCGCGGCACTGCCGTGGCCGGATGCTCACGTAGAGTGCTCTCACTCTGTGGTTGGCGACCGTAACTCTTTCGGGTGACCGTCGTTGAGAGGGCGGAGGCGGTTGACAGCGGTGCTCAAGCCCCGTCAATCGCACAGGTGACGACACATAACTGCCTGGAGGCACAAGGTGATGCGCATCAGCTGCGGAGGGCGGCCATGACTTCCGTCCTCGTCTGCGACGACTCCCCCCTCGCCCGGGAGGCGCTGCGCCGCGCGGTCGCGACCGTGCCCGGCGTCGAGCGGGTCACGACGGCGGCCAACGGTGAGGAAGTGCTCCGCCGCTGGGGTGCCGACCGTTCCGACCTGATTCTCATGGACGTCCGTATGCCCGGCCTCGGCGGTGTCGAGACCGTCAGGCGGCTGCTGTCCGCCGACCCGGGGGCGCGCATCATCATGCTCACGGTCGCGGAGGACCTCGACGGCGTGGCGCTCGCCGTCGCCGCCGGTGCCCGCGGGTACCTGCACAAGGACGCGTCCCGCGCGGAGCTGCGCGCCACGGTCACCCAGGCCCTGGCCGACCCGACCTGGCGGCTCGCCCCGCGCCGGCTGCGCTCGTCGGACATGGGCGCGGCCCCCACGCTGACCGCCCGCGAGATCCAGGTGCTCGAAGGCATGAGCCACGGCCGTTCGAACGCGGAGATCGGCCGTGAGCTGTTCCTGTCGGAGGACACGGTCAAGACGCACGCGCGCCGGCTGTTCAAGAAGCTCGGCGCGTCGGACCGCGCGCACGCCGTGGCGCTGGGGTTCCGGTGGGGTCTGGTCCGCTGACGGGCGCCGGGGACGCGACCGGACGGGGAGCGCGGCGGCGGCCGTCACCCCCCGTCCGGTGAGGAGGCGACTCAAAACATCCGCGGTTGACGCATGCTTGAATGCATGACGCTCCTTGGGGACGAGCCGGCCAGGCGCGAGGGGAGGGCCCGGAACATGACTCTGAGCGCTCCCGCACATAACGCTTCGATGCACAACTCAGCCCGCGGTGACACGGACCGCGCGGCGACGGTGCACCATGGACCGATGCGCGACGACGAGGTGACGGGGATCGGCACCCTCGTCCATCGTGCGGCCGAGGGCGACCCCCAGGCCACCCACGACCTGCTGGCCCACGTGCACCCCCTCGCGGTGCGCTACTGCCGTACGCGCCTGGCCCGCCTTCCCGGTGAGGCTCGTCACTTCGTGGACGACCTCGCGCAGGAGGTCTGCCTCGCGGTCCTGTGCGCGCTGCCGCGCTACCGCGACACCGGGCGCCCGTTCGACGCCTTCGTCGTCGCCATCGCCCACCACAAGGTCGCCGACCTCCAGCGGGCCGCGCTCCGCCGCCCCGGCAGCACGGCCGTCCCCTCCGACGAGATGCCCGAGCGGCCCGACGACTCCCTCGGCCCCGAGGAGCGCGCCCTCCAGAGCAGCGACGCCGAGTGGGCCCGCCGCCTCCTGGCGAACCTCCCCGACCACCTGCGCGAGCTGGTCATGCTGCGCGTCGCCATCGGCCTGACGGCCGAGGAGACGGGCGAGAAGCTGGGCATGTCCCCCGGCGCCGTACGGGTCGCTCAGCACCGCGCGCTGAGCAGGCTGCGGGCTCTCGCCGGGCGCTGAACCATCACCGGCATGGCCGTAGCATGGAAACCCCGGCCGGACGGGCCCGGAGGAGTGACGCAGCGGGCGGCGCGGAGAAATGCGGGAAAGGCAGTCATGACTGACTACGCGGGTGAGGTACCGGAGAAGTTCGCGACGCTCGGACTGACGTTCGACGACGTGCTGCTGCTTCCGGGCGCCGCCGATCTGGCACCGCACGAGATCGACACCTCCTCGCGCATCTCGCGCAACGTCCGGGTGAACGTGCCGCTGCTCTCCGCCGCGATGGACCGCGTCACCGAGGCGCGGATGGCCATCGCCATGGCCAGGCAGGGCGGCGCGGGCGTGCTGCACCGCAACCTGTCGATCGAGGAGCAGGCCGCGCAGGTGGACCGCGTGAAGCGGTCCGAGTCCGGCATGGTCACCGACCCCATCACCATCCGCCCGGACGCCACGCTGCGCGAGGCCGACGAGCTGTGCGGCAGGTACCGCATCAGCGGCGTCCCCGTGACGGACGCGGCGGGGCGGCTGCTCGGCATCGTCACCAACCGCGACATGGCCTTCGAGTCGGACCGCGACCGGCAGGTGCGCGAGGTCATGACGCCGATGCCGCTGGTCACCGGCCGGGTCGGGATCTCCGGCGAGGAGGCGGCCGAGCTGCTGCGGCGGCACAAGATCGAGAAGCTGCCGCTGGTGGACGACGAGAACCGGATCAAGGGCCTCATCACCGTCAAGGACTTCGTCAAGGCCGAGAAGTACCCGAACGCCGCCAAGGACGCCGAGGGCCGCCTCGTCGTCGGCGCCGCGGTCGGCGTGGCGGGCGACGCGTACGACCGCGCCTCCGCGCTGGTCGAGGCCGGGGTGGACTTCCTCGTCGTGGACACCGCGCACGGCCACTCGCGCCTCGTCCCGGAGATGGCCGCCAAGATCAAGTCGAACTTCGACCGGGTCGACGTCATCGCGGGCAACGTCGCGACGCGCGACGGCGCGCGGACGCTGGTGGACGCGGGCGTGGACGGCATCAAGGTCGGCGTCGGCCCCGGCTCGATCTGCACGACCCGCGTCGTCGCCGGAGTCGGCGTGCCGCAGGTCACGGCGATCTACGAGGCGTCGCAGGCGGCCCGCGCCGCCGGCATCCCCGTGATCGGCGACGGCGGCCTCCAGTACAGCGGCGACATCGCGAAGGCCATCGCGGCCGGCGCCGACACCGTGATGCTCGGCAGCCTGCTGGCGGGCTGCGAGGAGTCGCCCGGCGAGCTGAAGTTCATCAACGGCAAGCAGTGGAAGTCCTACCGGGGCATGGGGTCGCTGGGCGCGATGCAGTCGCGCGGCGAGCGCCGCTCGTACTCCAAGGACCGCTACTTCCAGGACGAGATCGGCGACGACGACAAGCTGATCCCCGAGGGCATCGAGGGCCAGGTGCCCTACCGCGGCCCGCTCGCCTCGGTCGTGCACCAGCTGATCGGCGGCCTGCACCAGTCGATGTACTACCTGGGCAGCAGGACCGTCCCGGACATCCAGGCAAACGGCCGCTTCGTCCGCATCACCTCGGCCGGTCTCAAGGAGAGCCACCCGCACGACATCCAGATGACGGCGGAGGCCCCCAACTACTCCGGCCGCTGAGCCGGGGATACTGGGTGCCGCCCGTCGTGAGGAGGGGCACCGCGTGAGGAAAGGCACTGGACGTGACTGAGATCGAGATCGGGCGCGGCAAGCGCGGACGGCGGGCGTACGCCTTCGACGACATCGCCGTGGTGCCGAGCCGCCGCACGCGCGACCCGAAGGAGGTCTCGATCGCCTGGCAGATCGACGCCTACCGCTTCGAGCTGCCGTTCCTGGCCGCGCCGATGGACTCGGTCGTCTCCCCGGCGACGGCCATCGCGATCGGCCAGCAGGGCGGCCTCGGCGTGCTGAACCTCGAAGGGCTGTGGACCCGTTACGAGGACCCCGCGCCGCTGCTCGCGGAGATCGCGGAGCTGCCGGAGGCGACCGCCGGGCGGCGCATGCAGGAGATCTACGCGGCGCCGATCCAGGAGGAGCTGATCTTCCGCCGCATCCGCGAGGTGCGCGAGTCGGGCGTCGTGACGGCCGCCGCGCTGTCGCCGCAGCGGACGGCGCAGTTCTCCAAGGCCGTGCTGGACGCGGGCGTGGACATCTTCGTGATCCGCGGCACCACCGTGTCGGCCGAACACGTGTCGGGCGCGGCCGAGCCGCTGAACCTCAAGCAGTTCATCTACGAGCTGGACGTCCCCGTGATCGTCGGCGGCTGCGCCACGTACACGGCGGCGCTGCACCTGATGCGGACCGGCGCGGCGGGCGTCCTCGTCGGCTTCGGCGGCGGCGCGGCGCACACGACGCGCAACGTCCTGGGCATCCAGGTGCCGATGGCCACGGCGGTCGCGGACGTCGCGGCGGCCAGGCGCGACTACATGGACGAGTCCGGCGGCCGCTACGTGCACGTCATCGCGGACGGCGGCGTCGGCTGGTCCGGCGACCTGCCGAAGGCCATCGCCTGCGGCGCGGACGCCGTGATGATCGGCTCCCCGCTGGCCCGTGCGACCGACGCCCCCGGGCGTGGGCACCACTGGGGCATGGAGGCGGTGCACGAGGACGTGCCGCGCGGCAAGAAGGTGCACCTGGGCACGGTCGGCACGACGACGGAGATCCTCACCGGTCCCTCGCACACACCGGACGGGTCGATGAACTTCTTCGGCGCCCTGCGGCGGGCGATGGCGACGACGGGCTACTCGGAGCTGAAGGAGTTCCAGCGCGTCGAGGTGACGGTCGCCCGCTCCCGCTGAGCCCGTTCCCGAGCTGTCCGCGGCCCGGCGCCCCGACGGGGTGCCGGGCCGTTGTGCGTACGGGTCAGAGGCGGTGGGCGGCGCCCGCCGGGGTCGCGCCGCGCGTGTCGAGCAGCAGCTGCGCCTTGGCGGCGAGGCCTTGGAGGTCGTACGTGCTGTGGTGCTGGAGCAGCAGCGTCAGGTCGGCGCCCGCCGCGGCCTCGTACAGCGAGTCGGCGCGCGGCACCCGGCCGCCCTGCACGTCCCACTCGCCGACGAACGGGTCGTGGTACGTGAGCTGCGCCCCGAGCGCCAGCAGCCGTCCGGCGATCTCCCGGGCGGGGGCGCCCTGCTCGTCGGGCAGGTCGGGCCGGTAGGTGACGCCGAGCAGGAGGACGTGGGCGCCGCGCACGGACTTGCCGTGCTCATTGAGGAGTGCGGCGGCGCGGCGGGTGACGTAGCGCGGCATGCGGGCGTTCGTCTGCCGCGCCAGCTCCACCATCGGCAGGCTGCGGCCCGGCGGGACGACGGGCATGGTGTGGCCGCCGACGCCGGGCCCCGGGCGGAAGGCGTGGAAGCCGAAAGGTTTGGTCTCGGCGCAGCGCACGACGTCCCACAGGTCGATGCCGAGGTCGTGGCAGAGGACCGCCATCTCGTTGACCAGCGCGATGTTGACGTGCCGGTAGTTGGTCTCCAGCAGCTTGACGGCCTCGGCCTCGGCGACGCCCCTGGCGCGGACGACCTTGTCGGTGAAGCGGCCGTAGAATGCGGCGGCGGCCTCGGTGCAGGCGGGGGTGAGGCCGCCGATGACGCGCGGGGCGGCGGCTCCCCTGACGCCGGGGTCCTGGCGGGCGGGGGCGTGCGCGAGGTGGAAGTCGCGCCCGGCGCGCAGCCCGGAGCCCGTTTCGAGGAGCGGGCGCAGGACCTCCTCGGTGGTGCCGGGGGAGACGGCCGACTCCAGGACGACGAGGGTGCGCGGGCGCAGCCGGGCGGCGAGTGCGGTGGCGGCGGCGCGCAGGGCGGTGAGGTCGGGCGCGTGTCCCGCGCCGGGTGGGGTAGGGGCACAGATCAGGGCCGTACGGACGCGGCCGAGGGTGGCGGGGTCGCTGGTGGCACGGAATCCGGTGGCCAGCATCCGCCGCAGGTCGGCGGCGGCGAGGGCGCCGTCGCCCGGCGGGCGGCCCGCGTTGAGCAGGGCGGCGGTCCGGGGATCGGAGGTGAAGCCGACGGTGGCGATGCCGGCGGCGGTGGCGGCTCGGGCGGCCGGAAGGCCCAGCTGCCCGGGGCAGAGAACGGCGAGATCGGCGGGCATTCGCGGCGGGCTCCCTTCTCCCCCGATGCACGTCAAGTCAGCTTAGGGGCATATATGACAGTTCAGGATGATTGACCCCGGGCGGCGGGCTGTGGCGCGCCGATCCGGGCGACATGGGAGACCATGAACAAGGGCTGACCTACGCCGACGTACGACCGCCCGCAGGGGCGGGACGAACAGGGAGGCATCTGTGAGGACTGCCGCACTGGGCCCCGAGCAACGGGCCGCGGCGCTCGCCCGCATGGCCGAGGGCGAGCTGGACGTACTGGTGGTGGGCGGCGGTGTCGTCGGCGCGGGCACCGCGCTCGACGCCGTGACACGTGGCCTGTCCACCGGGCTCGTGGAGGCGCGTGACTGGGCGTCGGGCACGTCGAGCCGTTCCAGCAAGCTGATCCACGGCGGGCTGCGCTACCTGGAGATGCTCGACTTCGGGCTGGTCAGGGAGGCGCTGAAGGAACGGGGACTGCTGCTCAGCCGCATCGCCCCCCACCTCGTACGGCCCGTGCCCTTCCTCTACCCGCTGCGCCACCGCGGCTGGGAGCGGCTGTACGCGGGCTCGGGCGTGGCGCTGTACGACGCCATGTCGCTGTCGTCGGGGCACGGGCGCGGCCTGCCGCCGCACCGGCACCTGTCGCGCGGCCGGGCGCTGCGCGTCGCGCCCGCGCTGAAGAAGGACGCCCTGGTCGGCGCGCTCCAGTACTACGACGCGCAGGTGGACGACGCGCGGTACGTCGCGACGCTCGTGCGCACCGCCGCCGGATACGGGGCGCACGTCGCGAACCGCGCGCGGGTCACCGAGTTCCTGCGCGAGGGGGAGCGCGTGGTGGGCGTGCGGGTCACGGACACCGAACTCGACGGGACGTACGAGATCCGCGCCCGGCAGGTCGTCAACGCCACGGGCGTGTGGACGGACGACACGCAGGGCATGATCGCCGAGCGCGGGCAGTTCCACGTGCGGGCGTCCAAGGGCATCCACCTCGTCGTGCCGAAGGACCGCATCCACTCCTCCACGGGGCTGATCCTGCGGACGGAGAAGAGCGTCCTGTTCGTCATCCCGTGGGGCAGGCACTGGATCGTCGGCACGACCGACACGGCCTGGGACCTCGACAAGGCGCACCCGGCCGCGTCCAGCGCCGACATCGACTACCTGCTGGAACACGTCAACTCCGTGCTGGCCGTGCCGCTGACGCGCGACGACGTCGAGGGCGTGTACGCCGGGCTGCGCCCGCTGCTGGCGGGCGAGTCGGACGCGACGAGCAAGCTGTCGCGCGAGCACACGGTGGCGCATCCCGTGCCGGGCCTGGTCGTCGTCGCGGGCGGCAAGTACACGACGTACCGCGTCATGGCGAAGGACGCGGTGGACGCGGCGGTGCACGGCCTCGACCGCCGGGTCGCCGCCTGCTGCACGGACGAGGTGCGGCTCGCCGGCGCCGAGGGCTACCACGCGCTGTGGAACGCCCGCGCGCGCATCGCCGCCCGCGCCGGGCTGCACGAGGCGCGCGTCGAGCACCTGCTGCACCGGTACGGGTCGATGGCGGAGGAGGTGCTGGAGCTGGTCGCCGCCGATCCGGCGCTCGGCGAGCCGCTGCCCGCCGCCGACGACTACCTGAAGGCCGAGGTCGTCTACGCCTGCTCGCACGAGGGCGCGCGGCACGTGGAGGACGTCCTGACGCGGCGCACGCGCATCTCGATCGAGACGTTCGACCGCGGCACGCGCAGCGCCCGTGCGGTCGCCGAGCTGATGGCCGGGGTGCTCGGCTGGACGCCGCAGCAGGTCGAGCGCGAGGTGGAGAACTACGAGAAGCGCGTCGAGGCCGAGCGCGAGTCACAGCTGCAACCCGACGACCGCACGGCGGACGCGGCCCGCCTCGGCGCGCCGGACACCGCGCCGCTGTGAGCCGCCGGGCGGGCGCGGCGGCGGCGCGCTGACGGGTCTTCACCGGTGCCGCGCCGCCCGGCGGCCCGGCTGTCGGCGTGATGGGTCACAATGTCCGGGGAAGCCGGAGGGGACGCGACGCAATGGGCCAAGGCAGCGGGGACAACGAGGCACGGGACGAGTCGTCGCGGGGCGCAGCGCCCCGTGGGGACGGGTCCGGCGGGGCGAAGGCCGGGGGTGACGGCCGCCTGCTGAACGGGCGTTACCGGCTCGGCGACGTCGTCGGCCGCGGCGGGATGGGCACCGTCTGGCACGCCACCGACGAGGTGCTGGGCCGTCATGTCGCCGTCAAGGAGCTGCGGCTGGCCGCCGGGGTGGAGGAGGCGGAGCGCCGCCTGATGGTCACCCGCACGCTGCGGGAGGCCAAGGCGATCGCCGCGATCCGCGCCCGGGGCGTGGTCACGATCTACGACATCGTGGACGAGGGCGACCGGCCCTGGCTCGTCATGGAGCTGATCGAGGGCCGCTCGCTGGCCGACATCATCCGCCAGGACGGCCCGATGGAGCCGAGGGACGCCGCCCGTATCGGCCTCGCCATCCTCGACGTGCTGCGCGCGGCGCACGCGGCGGGCATCCTGCACCGCGACGTGAAGCCGTCGAACGTGCTGGTCGCCGAGGAGGACGGCCGCGTCGTCCTGACGGACTTCGGCATCGCCAAGGTCGAGGGTGACCCGTCCGTCACCTCGACGGGCATGCTCGTCGGCGCCCCCTCCTACATCTCGCCGGAGCGCGCCAAGGGCGAGACGCCGGGGCCGCCCGCCGACATGTGGTCGCTGGGCGCCCTGCTGTACTGCTGCGTCGAGGGCCGCCCGCCGTACGACGAGGGCGGCGCCATCGCCACGCTCGCCGCCGTGATGCACAACCCCATACGCCCGCCCCGGCACTCGGGGCCGCTCACCGAGGCCATCACCGGTCTGCTGGTCAAGGACCCGGCGGCCCGGCTCACCGGGCCCGAGGCGCGCGCGCTGCTGGACAAGGCGCTGACGGCCGAGGCGGAGCCGCGGGACGCGTCGGACCCGACGCTGGTCGTCGGCATGGGCGCGGCAGCGGGGGCGGGCGCCGCCGCCGAGGGGCGCACGCCGCCGCCGGTGCGCCGTTCGCGCGAGCCGGCCACACCGCCCGCGCCCGGGGTGCCGCTGCCCGCCGCCGCCGCGGCGCCGGACGCGGCGGCCAGACGGCGGACGCTGATCATCGCCGCGGTGGTCGTGGTCGTGCTGGCCGTCATCGGCGCGGCGCTCGCCGCGTCCCTCGGCGGCGGCGACGACAACGCGGGCGGGGAGACCGGCGCCACCAGCGGCGCGCCGGCCGGGGAGGACCCGGCGACCGCGTCCGAGGAGCCCGCGGACGACTCGGCGGGGGGCGCCCCGGACGAGGGCGCCGAGGAGGATGCGGGGAGCGGCCAGGGGGACGAGGCCGCAGGCGGCGAGGAGGACGGCCGGGACGACCCGCCGGGCACCGCCCCGGAGAACGACCCGGACACCGGGCTGCCCGGCCTGCCGGACGGCTTCACGCAGGTGGAGAACGAGGACTTCCACTTCCGGATAGCCATGCCCGAGGGCTGGGAGTTTCTGCGGACGGCGGGCCAGAACTCGGGCGCCGTGTACGGGCCTTCCGACGGGCCCGCCAGGCTCCAGGTGGACTTCAACCCGGAGCCCGGCGACGACGCGGCACAGGCATGGCGCGAACTCGAACCCGCAGTGAGCGGCAGCAGCGACGACTACGACCTGCTGGGCATCGAGACCGTCGAGTGGCGGGACTACCCGACCGTCGCCGACTGGGGGTTCACGCGGCGGGACGGCGGGCAGCCGGTGCGCGTCCTGGACCGTGGCTTCCGCGTGGACGACGAGCGGGGCTACGCGGTCATGATCACCTGCGCGGCCGACGCGTGGGACGGCGACGACTGCCGCGCGCTGCGCGAGACCGCTTTCGAGACGTTCGAGCCCCTCGATTGAGCGGTATACGACTGAAATGTAACGGGAGTTGACGGACCGTAGCCGTGGTGCGTCCATGGCACGTATCGTGTGAGACCGGAATCGTCGGGACGGCGCGGCGCGGTGGGGAGGCGGCGTGGATCACTACGCGGGACGACTGCTTGCCGATCGCTATCGCCTGCCGAGACTGCCGTCCGAGGAGTTCGAGTTCGCCGAGTCCCGGGCGTTCGACACGGCGAGCGGGCAGGAGGTCCTCGTCCGCCAGGTCCCGCTGCCCGAGGTCCTCGACGCCGAGGTGCTGGACGCGGACGGCCGCGGCCCGGGTGCGCCCGGCGCGCGCGACCGCGACCGCGCCACCCGCACGCCGGACGACCCGGTGGTCCGGCGCGCGCTGGAGGCGGCGATGGCCGCCGCCCGGCTCCCCGACCACCCCAGGCTCGACCAGGTCTTCGACGTCTTCGTGCAGGGCGGCGGCCTGTGGATCGTCAGCGAGCTCGTGTCGGGCAGGCCGCTGGCCGCGCTGCTCGCCGAGCGGCGGCTCGGCCCGTTCCGCGCCGCCGAGGTCGCCGCCGACCTGCTGGCGGCCCTGCGCATCGTGCACGCCCACGGCTGGACGCACCGTAACGTCACCGCCCGCACCGTGCTCATCCTGGACGACGGGCGCGCCCTGCTGACCGGCCTGGTCGCGGGCGCCGCCGAGGAAGTGCTCTGCGGCTACGACCCGCTGCCGCCGCCCGCCGGGGTGCCCGACACCTTCGCCGCGGCGCCCCGCACGCTCCCCGCCCCGCGCGACGCGGCCCCTGGCGCGGACGGCCCGCTCGCCGTCGAGGGACCACGCCCGGCCGCCCCGCACACGGCCGCCCCGCACACGGACGGCGTGCGTCCCGTCGAGCCGCCCGCCGAGGCGCTCGACCGCTGGGAGCGCAGCGGCGGCTCGACCGGCCCGTGGGCGCCCGAGAGCTGGGAGCCGTACGAGGAGACGCCCGAGCGTTCCCCCGGCCGCCCGGACCCGTGGGCCGACGAGACGACGGTGCTGCCGCCCGTCCCCGAGGGCTGGGAACGGCGCGCCCCCGAGCGTTCCCCCGGCCGCCCCGACCCGTGGGCCGACGAGACGACGGCGCTGCCCCCCGTCCCCGAGGGCTGGGAGCGCGGGACCGGCCACACCGGCCCGGGACCCGTGGCGGGCCACGACTGGCACGGCGCGCCGGACACCCCTTCCCCGCGCGAGGAACGGCCGGGCGGCGGCGGCCGGGGCGAGAGCGCCGCGCGCATCCGCCCGCACGGCGAGACGTCCGCGTCCTACGAGCGCTGGGCGCGCCCCGCGGCGGCCGAGGAGACCGGCCACGGGCGCGACCCGCTGCCCGCCACCTGGGACTTCGAGAACGGCACGGGCCCCGAGGGCCGCACGGGACCCGGCGCGCCCGCCGCGCGCCCCCCGGCGCCCGGCGGGTCCCCGGCGGACCGCGCGGCCCGCAGCGGCGCCATCGCGGCGTACCGCGCCGGTACGCAGGCGGCCGCGGCCAGGCGCCAGGGCGAGCCGCCGAGCGCCGACCGGCCCGCCGGGCGCCCCCCGGGGCCCGCGCGCAGCGGCTGGGAGTCACCCGCCCAGCACCAGCAGCCCCAGCAGAACCAGCAGCCCCCTCGCCGGCCTGAGCAGCCGCAGGAGCGACAGGAGCGGCAGGAACCGCGCCCGCCCGCCGACCCCGCCCTCCTGCCCGCGCAGCGGTCCGCCACCGCCCCCGGCGGGCGCTACCGCGGCCCCGAGGGCGCGCTGGCCGCGGAACGCGCCCGCCAGGCCCGCATCATGACCGTCGGCGCCGTGACCGAGCGCTGGGCGCCCGAACAGGCGGGCCCCGTCCACGACCACTGGCAGCTCGCACCCCCCGTCGGCCCCCCGGCGGACTTCTGGGCGCTGGGCGCCCTGCTGTTCCGCGCCGTGCAGGGCTACCCGCCCTACCCCGAGGACAGCGCCGCCGAACTGGTCGAGGCCGTCTGCGGCGAGCAGCCCGCGTTCGCCGAGGACTGCGGCGCGCTGCGCCCCATCGTCGAGTCGCTGCTGCGCCAGGACCCGACCGAGCGGCCGAGCGCCGAGGAGCTGCGCGGCTGGCTGCGGTCGCTGCTGCGGTCCGCGCCCGAGCCCGAGGTCGGCCGCCGCACGGTCACCGCGCCGCCCGCGCTGGAGCCCGGCCGTCCCGCCGACCCGAGGCGGCTGCCGATCGTGCGCCGCCGGGGCGAGCTGGTCGGGCCGCGCCGCAGGCCGCGGCAGCGCAAGCCGCGCGCGCCGCGCAGCCCGCGCATGCTCGGCAAGCTGCTGCTCGCGCTGGTGCTGCTCGGGCTCGCGGGCGGGATCGCGTACGTCCTCGCGTTCACGGCGGACACCGGGTCGCGCGGCGGCGGAACGGCGCGTGAGCAGCCACCGGCCGAGGCGGAACCCTCGCCCGACCCCACGGACGACGGGGACGACGGCGGGAACGGCGCGGACACGCCGTCGTCCGAGCCGACCGAGGACGCGACCCGCCCGTCCCCGGCCGAGGGCGACCAGGAGCCCGCGCCCCCGCCGGAGGGGTACACGGCGCAGCAGGACGCGGCCGGTTTCAGCCTCACCGTGCCGGACGGCTGGCAGCGCCGCGAGGACGGCGGCGGCCGGATCGTGTACGCGGACGGGGCGCTGGAGATCGTCGTCGTGCCCGGCAGGGACGGCGCGGCGGACTCCGGCGTGGACCCGATGGCGTACCAGCTCACGCGGCAGCCGGAGCTGGGCGCGTACCGCGCGTACCAGTTCGGCGAGGAGTCCAGCCTCATCCAGACGCGGGTGGGCAACGTCGAGATGGCCGAGGGCGTCTTCCGTTGGCGAGAGGACGAGGACCTCGTCGCCTACAACCGGGTGATGCTCGTCGACGACGCCTACCACGTCGTGCTCGTCCGCGGCCCCGCCGCCGAGGAGGAGCGGCTCGCGGAGGTCTACGGCGTGACGGCCGCGAGCTACCGCGCGGCGGAGTAGGCGGCGGTCCGGCGCGGCACCCGACGGCGGGCGATGCGTGGTTCCCGTCCCGAACACAGCTACGGTTGCCGGGACGACGGCCGCCCGCGGAGGGGATCACATGGCACGGCACATCAGGCGCGCGTTCGCGCTGACCGCCGGGGGCGTACTGCTGCTGATCGGCCTGGCACTGCTCGTACTGCCCGGCCCTGGGCTGCTGCTGGTCCTGGCGGGCCTGCTGGTGCTCGGGCGCGAGTTCCCGAGCGTGGACCGGTACATCGAGCCGGTGCGGGTGCGCGCCGTGTGGGCGTCGGAGGAGAGCGTGTCCTCCGGCTGGCGGATTGCGGGCTCGGTGCTCGCGGCGCTGTGCCTGATCGGGGCGGGCGTGACGTGGGGGCTGGTGCCGGAGCTGCCGTTGCACGGCTGGAGCGTCGGCTCCGGGCTGATCCTGTCGGGGCTGGTGCTGGCCGGGCTGCTCGTGTGGAGCTACCGCCAGGTGCACGGCCCCAGGCAGCGGATCAAGGCGCACGAGGACTGACGCGCGCGGGGGCGCGGCGCCCCGGCGCACGGCGATGGGGTGGGACGACGGCGCGAGGCCGTGGACCACGAGCCCGCCGGGCCCGCATCACGACCGTCTCCGCCGGGCCGGGCGCGTGGCGCGAGAGGCCCTGCGAGTGGGGAGGCCACCTGACCGGAACGGGTGGGTGCCCGGGGCAGCGCCCGCATCGCCGCCGCCGGGTTCTTCGCGGGGGGTCACCGTGCCGCTGCTGTTCCTGCTCCAGTGGGACGACGAGGGGAACCCCCGGCAGCGCGCCCGCGCCCTGGACCTGTTCGACGCCTTCGGCACCGCCGAGAAGACGCTGCACGCCGACACGGGTGGCCACACCGGCACCCCGTGGGTCCGAGGCGGACGACGGCAACCAGGGCCGGCGGGCGCCGGGCGTTACCGGCGGGTAGGCACGCGGTGCGGTGCGGTCGTACGCTCCCGTCATGACGACAGCGGAGTCCGAAGCCCAGGCCGTCGCCGCCCGCGTGGTCACCCCCGGTCTGGTCCGCACGCTGACCGGCGACGTCGCGGGCAGCGAACGCACCGCCTGCCACAGCCCGTTCACCGGCGCCCGGCTCGCCGAGCTGCCCGCCGCCACCGAGGCCGAGGTCGCCGCCGTCTTCGGCCGCGCCCGCGCCGCCCAGCCCGGCTGGGCGGCGTGGCCGGTACGGCGGCGGGCGGCCGTGCTCCTCCGCTTCCACGACGCGCTGCTGCGCCGCCAGGACGAGGTGCTGGACCTCGTGCAGCTGGAGACCGGCAAGGCCAGGCTGCACGCGCACGAGGAGGTCCAGGCCGTCTGCCAGGCGGCCAGGCACTACGGCCGCGCCGCCCCCGCCTACCTGCGGCCCCGGCGGCACGGCGGCGTGATCCCGCTGCTCACCCGGGTCCGCGAACTGCGTCACCCGCGCGGCGTCGTCGGCCACATCTCGCCGTGGAACTACCCGCTCGAACTCTCGGCGGGCGACGCGCTGCCCGCCCTCGTCGCGGGCAACGCCGTCGTCATGAAGCCGGACACCGAGACCGCCCTCACCGCCCTGTGGGCCCGCCGCCTGATGATCGACGCCGGACTGCCCGCCGAGGTCTGGCAGATCGTCCTCGGCGAAGGCCCCGTCACGGGCCCGCTGATCGTCCGGCACGCGGACTACGTCACGTTCACCGGCTCCACGCGCACCGGCCGCGAGGTCGCGCGCGGTGCCGCCGCCCGCCTCGTCGGCGCGAGCCTCGAACTGGGCGGCAAGAACCCGCTGCTTGTCCTCGCCGACGCCGATCCGGAACGGGCCGCCGAGGGCGCCGTCCGCGCCTGCTTCTCCTCGACGGGCCAGCTGTGCGTCTCCGCCGAGCGGATCTACGTGCACGACGCGCTCGCCGGCACGTTCCTCGACCGCTTCGCCGCCCGCACCCGCGCGCTGACGATGGGCCCGGCGCTCGACTGGGGCACGGACCTCGGATCGCTCGCGTCCCAGGCGCAGTTCGACACGGTGCGGCGGCACGTCGAGGACGCCGTCGCGCACGGGGCGACCGTCGTCGCGGGCGGCGCGCCGCGCCCCGACCTGGGCCCGTGGTTCCACGAGCCGACGATCCTGACCGGCGTGCGCCCGCCGATGCTCGCGTACGACCAGGAGACGTTCGGACCCGTCGTCGCCGTCCACCGCTTCACCGACGAGGACGACGCGATCGCCCGCGCCAACGAGGGCCCGTACGGGCTCAACGCGAGCGTCTGGTCGCGCGACGCCCGCCACGCCCGCCGCGTCGCCGCCCGCCTGCGCACCGGCACGGTGAACGTCAACGAGGGCTACGCCGCCGCGTACGGCAGCGTCCGCGCGCCCATGGGCGGCCGGGGCGACTCGGGCATCGGCCGCCGCCACGGTGCCGAGGGCATCCTGCGCTACACCGAGGCGCAGACGGTCGCCGAGCAGCGCCTGATGCCGCTCGCCCCCGTGTCCGGCATGGACGACCGGCGGTACGCGGCACTGCTGACCCGTTCGCTGAAGGCGCTCAAGACGCTGAGGTGGCGCTGATGACCGGCACCGCACGGGAAACCGGCTTCGACTACGACGTCGTGGTCGTCGGCTCGGGGTTCGGCGGTTCCGTCGCCGCCCTGCGGCTCACCGAGAAGGGCTACCGCGTCGCCGTCCTGGAGGCGGGCCGCCGCTTCGCCCGGCACGAACTGCCGCGCACCTCCTGGGACATACGCAACTACCTCTGGGCACCCCGGCTGCGCCTCTTCGGCATCCAGCGCATCCACCTGCTGCGCGGCGTGATGATCCTCGCCGGCGCGGGTGTCGGCGGCGGCTCGCTCAACTACGCGAACACCCTGTACGTCCCGCCCGCCGCCTTCTTCGCGGACCGCCAGTGGGGCGGCATCACCGACTGGCGGGCGGAGCTGGCCCCTTACTACGCGCAGGCCCGCCGGATGCTCGGCGTCCGCGTCAACCCGACGCTCACCCCGTCTGACAGGCACCTGCGCGCCGCCGCCGAACTGATGGGCGTGGGCGACACGTTCCACCTCGCGCCGGTGGGCGTCTTCTTCGGCGACGGGCAGGACGCGGACGGCGCGTCCGCCACCCGCCCAGGACAGGAGGTGCCCGACCCGTACTTCGGCGGCGCGGGGCCCGCCCGCCGCGCCTGCACCGAGTGCGGCGAGTGCATGACCGGCTGCCGCCACGGCGCCAAGAACACACTGACCGAGAACTACCTCCACCTCGCCGAGCGCGCGGGCGCCGAGGTCCACCCGCTGACGACCGTCACCGCCGTCGCCGAACTCCCGGACGGCGCGGGGCACCTCGTCACCACCATGCCCACCGGCGCCCGCCGCCGCTCCCGCGCCCGCACACTGCGTGCCCGGCACGTCGTCCTCGCGGCCGGTACGTACGGCACCCAGCAACTCCTGCACCGCATGCGCGACTCGGGCACCCTCCCGCACCTCTCCGACCGCCTCGGCTCCCTCACCCGCACCAACTCCGAGGCCCTCGTGGGCGCCCACACCACCCCCCGCCGCTACCGCGCCCGCCACGGCGCCGACGCCACCCCGGACTTCACGCGCGGCGTGGCCATCACCTCGTCCATCCACCCGGACGCGCACACGCACATCGAGCCGGTCCGCTACGGCAGGGGGTCGAACGCGATGGGCTTCCTGTCCATCCAGCAGTTCCCCCGCGTGCCCCGCCTGCCCCGGGCCCTCGCCTTCGCGGCGGCGGCGCTGCGCCACCCCGGGCGGTTCCTCCGCTCCCTCTCCCACCGCAAGTGGTCCGAGCGCACGATCATCGGCCTCGTCATGCAGACGCACGACAACTCCCTCACGACCTACCGGCGCCGCCGCCCGCCCGGCCGGGGCAGGCTGACCGCGCGGCAGGGCCACGGCGCGCCCCACCCGGACCACATCCCGCAGGGCGCCGAGGCGGCCCGGCGGCTCGCCGAGGAGATCAACGGCTTCCCCGGCACGAACGTCGGCGAACTGCTCGGCACCCCGCTGACCGCCCACTTCCTCGGCGGCTGCCCGATCGGCGCCGACCCGGCGCGCGGCGTCGTGGACCCGTACCACCGCCTGTGGGGCCACCCGGGGATCTCGGTCGTGGACGGCTCTGCGGTCTCGGCGAACCTCGGCGTCAACCCGTCGCTGACCATCACCGCCCAGGCAGAACGCGCCATGGCCCTGTGGCCGAACAAGGGCGGCGCCGACCCCCGCCCGCCGCAGGGCGCGCCGTACCGCACGCTGCCGCCCGTGCCCCCGGACCGCCCGGCCGTGCCAGCGACGGCGTTCGGCGCGCTGCTCCTGCCGGTCCCGCCCGTACCGCCGCCCCGCGCGCGGGGCTGAGAGCAGGGGAACGGGCCCCGGCCGGGGGGTGCCGGGGCCCGTTGGTCGCGCGGGCGACAGGGCGGCGCCTCGGCGACGGTCTTCGGCGGCCCGCCGGGTGGGGGGAGAGGTGGGGCGGTGGTACGGCGGCCGGCCCCCGGCGTCCCGGGAGCCGGCCGCCGAGGTCGTGACCGGCCCGCTGTCCCCTGCTGCCCGGCCACCGCACCGGAGCGAGGTCCCACGACGCGCCCGCCCTCGCCACACCGCGGAGGGCCGGTGCGTCTCATCGCCCCGGGGACACACCTTCAACGAAGCCCGCGCGCCGCCGGTCACGCTCCGTACGGGTGACAGGCGGGGCCTGTGCTTTACGGGCGGCCCGCGCTCAGAGGGTGCCGCGGCACAGTTCGAGCAGCCGCATCGCGACGTCGGTGCCCGCGCCGCCGAGGCCCGCGCGGTAGCGGCGGAGGATCTCGTTCTCGCGCGCCAGGTGGACGCGGCGGCCGCCCGCCGAGATGCGGGCGCGCTGGACCTCGGCGGAGGCGGCGACGCGTTCGGTGATCAGGGCGATGATCCGTTCGTCCAGCGCGTCGATCCTGGCGCGGGCGGCGGCGATGGTCCGCTCGGCGTCGGCGGCTTCGGTGGTGGTGCTGCTCACGGAGGTTCTCCTCTGGTGGGTGTGCGGTCGGAAGTGACGGCGGCCACCGGAGAGAAAAGCGAGCGCCCCGGGCAGCCGCTGGGGGCCCGGGGCGCGAAGGACGCTGCTGGTCAGTACCGCGTGCAGCGCTCCCTGTGGCAGCCGGCCGGGCCGGTGCCGTAGGTAAAGGAGCGGTGCTGAGCGGTACGGAGCATGCCTCCGAGTATGCCATCTAGACTCGGAGGAACGAGCCCGTCTCGTACTCTCATCGCACCTCCCCATCGCACGCACCGCCCGGCCCGCCGGGCGGCAGCACCACCGGAAGGCACGGAAGGCTCCTCGTGACAGACGTGGCAGACGTGGCGGACCCGGGCACGCGCCCGGTCCTCGTCGTCGACTTCGGCGCCCAGTACGCGCAGCTCATCGCCCGGCGGGTCCGCGAGGCCCGCGTCTACAGCGAGGTGGTGCCGTCCACCACGCCGGTGGCCGAGATGCTCGCCCGCGAGCCGGGCGCGATCATCCTCTCCGGCGGCCCCTCCTCGGTGTACGCGGACGGCGCCCCCGGCATCGACCCGGCGCTGTTCGAGGCCGGGGTGCCCGTCTTCGGCATGTGCTACGGCTTCCAGCTGATGGCCCAGGTGCTCGGCGGCACGGTCGACAACACCGGCGCCCGCGAGTACGGCGCCACACGCCTGTCCGTCAGCCGCTCCGCCTCCACCCTCTTCGAGGGCACCCCCGCCGAGCAGCAGGTGTGGATGTCGCACGGCGACGCCTGCTCGGCCGCGCCGGAGGGCTTCACCGTCACCGCGTCCACGGACACCGTGCCGGTCGCCGCGTTCGAGAACGACGAGCGGCGCCTCTACGGCGTGCAGCACCACCCGGAGGTCATGCACTCCACCCACGGCCAGCAGGTCCTCGAACACTTCCTGTACCGCGGCGCCGGGCTCGCCCCCACGTGGACGCCGGGCTCGATCGCCGAGGAGCAGATCGAGGCGATCCGCGCCCAGGTCGGCGCCAAGCGCGCGATCTGCGGCCTGTCCGGCGGCGTGGACTCCGCCGTCGCCGCCGCCCTCGTCCAGCGCGCCATCGGCGACCGGCTGACCTGCGTCTACGTGGACCACGGCCTGATGCGCGAGGGCGAGACCGAGCAGGTCGAGAAGGACTTCGTGGCGGCGACGGGCGTACGGCTGCGCGTCGTGGACGCCGCCGACCGCTTCCTGTCCGCGCTGGCCGGGGTGTCGGACCCGGAGCAGAAGCGGAAGATCATCGGCCGCGAGTTCATCCGCGTCTTCGAGCAGGCGCAGGCCGAGCTGGTCGCCGAGGCGGGCGCGGCGGGCGAGGACGTCGCGTTCCTCGTGCAGGGCACGCTCTACCCGGACGTGGTCGAGTCCGGCGGCGGCACCGGCACCGCCAACATCAAGTCGCACCACAACGTCGGCGGCCTCCCCGAGGACCTGGAGTTCGAGCTGGTCGAGCCGCTGCGCAAGCTGTTCAAGGACGAGGTGCGGATGGTCGGGGAGGAGCTGGGCCTGCCGGACGAGATCGTGCACCGCCAGCCGTTCCCGGGACCCGGGCTCGGCATCCGCATCATCGGCGAGGTCACGGCCGAGCGGCTCGCGATCCTGCGCCAGGCGGACGCCGTCGTGCGCGAGGAGCTGACGGCCGCCGGGCTCGACCAGGAGATCTGGCAGTGCCCCGTGGTGCTGCTCGCGGACGTGCGCAGCGTCGGTGTGCAGGGCGACGGGCGGACGTACGGCCACCCTGTCGTGCTGCGGCCCGTCTCCTCCGAGGACGCCATGACGGCCGACTGGTCCCGGCTGCCCTACGACCTGCTGGCGAAGATCTCCAACCGGATCACCAACGAGGTGAAGGACGTGAACCGCGTCACCCTCGACGTCACCAGCAAGCCCCCGGGCACCATCGAGTGGGAGTGAGCGCCCGCCCCGGCGCGGCCCGTGTCAGGGCCTGACCAGGCGGCGCAGCGCGACGTACGCGGGCGCGGCGTAGGCGGTGACGACCGGCGCCGCGCCCTCCGCGCGCAGCCCCGTCACCGTCCCGCCGCCAGGACGGGCCGTCACGGTGTGGTGCAGCCGGATGCCGAACGGGCCGAGGCGCGCCCGCCACGTCCAGGCGCGCCGCGCCTCGTCCACCGCCTCGACCGTGAACGGGACGCGGACGCCGAAGAACGTCACCACCTCGCCCGTCAGCCCCGCCACCAGGCGCTCGCCGTCCGTCCGCACGCCCCTGATCTGCGGGGACCAGGCCGGCCACAGCGCCGGGCGCGCGTACCGTTCCCACGCCAGCGCGGCGTCGGCGCGCCCCGAGGCGCGGAGTGCCACCGTCGTCATGCGGCCCACGGTGTCACGGGTCCGCGCGCCTGCCCCGTTCGTCCGGGCCGGTCATCGGGGTGAGGGTACGGGTCGCGGTCCGCCGGTAGATCATCGAGCTGCGGAAGCTCACCACCTCGCGGCGCGCGCTGAAGCGGTCCATCAGGAAGCCGTGCAGGTGCTCGATGTCGGGGACGGCCACGTGCACGACGAAGTCCTCGTCGCCCGACACCACCATGACCGAAACCACCTCGGGCAGCTCGTACAGGTAGCTCTCGAAGCTGGTGATCACCTCGCGGCTCAGCGGGCGCAGGCGCGCGAAGACGAGGGCCTGGAGCGTGCGGCCGAGGGCGCGGGGCTCGACGGCCGCGTGGTAGCCGGTGATCACGCCGCGCGCGCGGAGGCTCCGGACGCGTTCCAGGCAGGTGGAGGGGGCGACGCCGACCAGCCGGGCCAGCTCGCGGTTGGTCAGCCGTGCGTCGCGCTGGAGATGGCCGAGGATCGCCGAATCTATGGGGTCCACGGCCGCCATTCTCCCGCCCCCGCCGAACAGCGTTCGGCGGGGCCGCCAACCGGCCGTATACCGGCCTAGATTCGAGGGTGACCCGACGTCCCGAGGAAAGGCCCGCGCACCATGGCGACCGCTGTCGAGCACTACGACCGGCTTCTCGCGGAGCACTACACCTGGATGCTGGGCGGGGACGTGCCGGCGCTCGTCGCGGCCCAGCGCGCGCTGCTGTCGGACCTCGGTGTCGGGGCCGACCTGGCGGGGCCGCTGGCCGTGGACCTGGGCTGCGGCCCCGGGCACAGCAGTCTCGCGCTGGCGGGCCTCGGCTTCGACCCGGTGCTCGCCGTGGACCTGAGCCGCCCGCTGCTGGACGAACTGGCCGCGCACGCCGCCGCCGTACCCGCCGTCGAGCCGGTCCACGCGGACCTGCGGGCCGTGCTGCGCGACCGCGTCGGGCCAGGCGGGGCCGGGGCCGTCGTCTGCCTCGGCGACACCCTGACGCACCTGCCGACCCGGGGCGACGTCGCGGCGCTGCTCGGCGGCATCGCGACGGCCCTCGCGCCCGGCGGCCTCGCGGTGCTGGCGTACCGGGACCTCACCGAGCCGCTCACCGGCACCGAGCGGTTCCTGCCCGTCCGGGCCACCGAGGACCGGATCATGACCTGCTTCCTCGAATACCCGGAGGACTACGACGACTACACGGTCGTCGTCCACGACCTGGTGCACACCCGCGGCGGCCCGGCCGACGACTGGACGCTGCGCAAGAGCAGTTACCGCAAGCTGCGGCTGTCGCACGCCTGGGTGCTCGACCAGTGCCGTACGGCCGGGCTGCGGGTGACGCACGAGCGCAGCGGCCCCGGCGGGATGCGGACGGTCGTGCTCCGGCACGCCTCGCGGGCCTGGGGCCAGTGACGGGACTCCCCCCACCGTTCCCCCGCCGGGCCGCCTAGACTCGGCACCGATGAGCGGCCTCTTCGACGACGACTTCCTCACCCGCCTCGGCTCCCCCGCCCCGGCGGGCCCCGGCGTGCCCGACGAGCCGGACGACCCGGGCGCGTACGGCCCCGAGGAGCCACGCGAGGAGGTGCCGCACGATCTGTTCGCGGGCACGTTCGCCGAGCCGCGCGCCGCCGATGACGACCTCTTCTACCGCAACGGCGCCCGCAAGCCCGTGCAGGACCCCGCCCAGCTCCTCGCCGGGCTGAACGAGCAGCAGCGCGCCGCCGTCACCCACAGTGGCGCGCCGCTGCTGATCGTGGCGGGCGCCGGGTCGGGCAAGACCCGCGTGCTGACGCACCGGATCGCGCACCTGCTGGCGGCGCGCGGCGCGCACCCGGGGCAGATCCTCGCCATCACGTTCACCAACAAGGCCGCGGGCGAGATGCGCGAGCGCGTCGAGGAGCTGGTCGGCCCGCGCGCGAACGCGATGTGGGTCATGACGTTCCACAGCGCGTGCGTCCGCATCCTGCGCCGGGAGAGCAAGACGCTCGGCTTCACGTCCAGCTTCTCGATCTACGACGCCGCCGACTCGCGCCGCCTGATGGCGCTCGTCTGCCGCGACCTGGACCTCGACCCGAAGCGCTTCCCGCCGAAGTCGTTCAGCGCCAAGGTGTCCAACCTCAAGAACGAGCTGATCGACCCCGAGGACTTCGCCGCGCAGGCGACCGACGGTTTCGAGAAGACCCTCGCCGAGGCGTACACCATGTACCAGTCGCGGCTGCGCGAGGCCAACGCGCTGGACTTCGACGACATCGTCATGACGACCGTCCACCTGCTCGACGCGTTCCCCGACGTCGCCGAGCACTACCGGCGCCGCTTCCGGCACATCATGGTGGACGAGTACCAGGACACGAACATCGCGCAGTACACCCTGATCCGCCTCCTGGTGGGCGAGCGGGACCCGGCCGAGCTGTGCGTCGTCGGCGACGCCGACCAGTCGATCTACGCCTTCCGCGGCGCGACGATCCGCAACATCCTCCAGTTCGAGCACGACTTCCCGCAGGCCACGACGCTGCTGCTGGAGCAGAACTACCGCTCGACGCAGACGATCCTCGAAGCCGCCAACGCCGTCATCGCCCGCAACGAGGACCGCCGCCCCAAGAACCTGTGGACCAACGAGGGCGCGGGCAGCCGCATCACCGGCTATGTCGCCGACACCGAGCACGACGAGGCGCAGTTCGTCGCCGACGAGATCGACCGCCTCACCGACAAGGGCGAGGCGCGGCCAGGCGAGGTCGCCGTCTTCTACCGGACGAACGCGCAGTCCCGCGTCTTCGAAGAGGTCTTCATCCGCGTCGGCCTGCCGTACAAGGTCGTCGGCGGCGTCCGGTTCTACGAGCGCCGCGAGGTCCGCGACGTCCTCGCCTACCTGCGCGTCCTCGCCAATCCCGAGGACACCGTGCCGCTGCGCCGCATCCTCAACGTGCCCAAGCGCGGCATCGGCGACCGCGCCGAGGCGATGATCGACGCCCTCGCGCAGCGCGAGCGCATCCCGTTCGCCCAGGCGCTGCGGCGGGTGGACGAGGCGTACGGGATGGCCGCCCGTTCGCTCAACGCCGTCAAGCGCTTCAACACCCTGCTTGAAGAGCTGCGGACCGTCGCCGAGTCGGGCGCGGGTCCGGCGACCGTCCTCGAAGCGGTCCTCGAACGCACCGGCTACCTCGCCGAGTTGCAGGCGTCCACCGACCCGCAGGACGAGACGCGCGTCGAAAACCTCCAGGAACTCGCCGCCGTCGCCCTGGAGTTCGAGCAGGACCGCGACGAGGACGACCCGGGGACCCTCGCCGACTTCCTCGAACGCGTCGCGCTCGTCGCCGACTCCGACGAGATCCCCGACGACCCCGACCCCGAGGCGCAGGAGGCGGGCGTCATCACCCTGATGACGCTGCACACCGCCAAGGGCCTCGAATTCCCCGTCGTCTTCCTCACCGGCATGGAGGACGGCGTCTTCCCGCACATGCGCTCCCTCGGCAAGACGAAGGAGCTGGAGGAGGAACGCCGCCTCGCCTACGTCGGCATCACCCGCGCCCGGCAGCGGCTCTACGTCACGCGGTCCGCGCTGCGCAGCGCGTGGGGCCAGCCGCAGCACAACCCGCCGTCCCGCTTCCTGGACGAGATCCCCGAGGCGCACCTCGACTGGCGCCGCTCCGGACCGGCCACGCTCCCGGCGACCCCCGTGCCGGCGCGCTCCCGTACCGGTTCCGGAAGCGAACGCGGGCGGCTCGGCGCACGCGGATTCGCCACCGGACGCACCCCCGACCGGCCCGTCGTGGCGCTCGCCGCGGGCGACCGCGTGACGCACGACAGCTTCGGTCTCGGGACCGTCGTCTCGGTGCAGGGCGCGGGCGACAAGGCCGAGGCGACCATCGACTTCGGTGGCGAGAAGCCCAAGCGCCTGCTGCTCCGGTACGCCCCCGTGGAAAAGCTGTGACCTCGGCCGGGTAGTGTCGCCGATATGTCACAGACCGGGGAAGGGGCTTGTCCCGGGCGCGGCGGAAGCGGTTAGCTTCCCTGCAAAGCTCGTACTCCAGTTCCTCTGTCCCCGGAGTACGTACACCCAAGGATTCCCAGGGGGAACACACTTATGAGCCAGCCTTGGCAGCCGGCGCCTGACAACGGCGGTTACGGCGGACCGCCGCCCCCGCCCGGTGGAGCGCCGCAGCAGCCGTACGGCGCCCCGCCCCCGCCGCCCGCCTCGCCCTACGGTGCCCCGCCCCAGCAGCAACAGCAGCCGTACGGCGCCCCGCCCCAGCAGCCGGGCTACGGCTACCCGCCCCAGCAGCCGAACCCCTACGGCGGCGGCCCCGGCGGCTACATGCCCCCGGGCCAGCCTGCCCCCGCGGGCAACAACGTGGGCCTCGCCATCCTGCTGGCGGTGCTCGGCACGATCGTCACGGCGGTGATCTACGGCTACCTGTACAAGGCGGGTTTCGACGAGAACACGGGTGAGCTGAGGCAGTACAACTACGCGGCCATCGCCGTCGGTGCCGTCGTCGGTCTCGGCCCGGCCTTCTTCGCCAAGCGCAACTGGCCGGTCATCATCACGGGCGCGGTGCTGGCGGTCGTCGCCATGATCCTGGGCGGCCTGTGGGGCGTCGCGCTGATGGTGGAGGAGTACTACCCGGGCTTCGAGGACAGCGCCTTCACCGCGTTCTTCCAGTACTTCGGCGACACGTGGGACGTCTGGAAGGAAGACCTGGCGGCCGTGGACGTCGTCCTGTGGATACTCGCGCCTGTCGGCGCGCTCGGCATCTCGCAGATCGTGGCCCGCAGGTCGTCCTGACCGCGCCGCACCGCCTCACACGCCGGAACGCCCGCCACTCCCCGTCCTCGCGGACGGTGGTACGGCGGGCGTTCCGGCGTGTGGGTGTCCTGAGGGTCTATGTCGGCTCCAGGCCGTGGCTGCGCAGCCACGGCAGCGGGTCGATCGCGGAGCCGCCGCCCGGCCTGACCTCGAAGTGGAGGTGCGGGCCGGTGGAGTTGCCGGAATTGCCCGAGTACGCGATGACGGTGCCGGCCTGCACCCAGCCCGACTGGTAGACCGAGCTGTCGAGGTGCGCGTACCAGGTCTCGGTGCCGTCGGCGGCGGTGAGGACGACGAGGTTGCCGTAGCTGGGGTGCCACTGCGTGCTGATGGTGCCGTCCGTCGCCGCCATCACCGGTGAGCCGTAGCTCACGGGGAAGTCGATGCCGGTGTGCTGGGACATCCAGTTGACGCCCGCCTGGCCGTAGTAGGCGCTCAGGCCGTGCTGCGCGACGGGGATGAAGAACTTCTGCCGTGCCGCCTCGATGCGCGCGGCCTCCTCGGCGGCCTCCTCGGCCTCCCGTTCCTGCTGAACCTCCAGGTCCATGCGGCCCTGGGTGCGGCTGGCGCGTTCGGCGAGGTCGTCGGCGGCGGCGGAGAGGCTGACGAGCTGGGTGTCGAACTGGGCGTTCGCCTCGATCGGTTCGGCCTCGGCCGGGTCGGGCGCGGCGACCGGCGCACGGTCGTCGGTGCTGCCCGTCGTCTCGTTGACGGTCGCGGCGGTGGCGACGGCGGTGACGCCGAGGACGCACAGGGAGGGCGCGGCGACGGTCAGGAACGCGGAGCGGGCGCGGGGCCGTACGGACGACCGCCGCCGTCCGCGGCTGCCGGGGCGCTGCGGCGGGGTGACGTCCACCAGGTCGTCGGGGGCGTCGGCCGTGTCGGGGGCGGCCTGGCCGGGCTCGTCGTCGCGTGCCGTGAAGGCGGCGAACTCGGCGGTCGTCTCGCGGAGGTCCTGGTCCGCCGCGTGCTCCCGGCCAGACGCGTCGTCCGCCGGGCCGTCCCATGTGCCGTCGGCGGGCGCGTGGCCGGCCGTGGGTTCCGCGTACTGCGGCGCCTCCTGCGGATACCCGCCGTCGTAACCCCCCGCGTAGCCGCCGGAGTACAGGTCCTGGTCGAGGACGGGAACGGTGCTGGTCGGCGCGTCGTGCAGGGACGCGGCGGCGTAGCCGGAGCCCGCGCCGGTGTCCCACGGGCCGGGGGCGAACGCGTGCTGCTGGTCGTACCAGGGGTCGCGCTGCTGGGGCTGCTGCGCCTGCATCTGCGGCATCTGCGGCATCTGCTGCGTCTGCCCGGCCTGGGGAACGGTCGCGGTGGCCGTCCACTGCGCGCCCTCGTAGGCGGCGGAGCCGTCGTAGCCGTCGTAGCCGGAGGCGGCCTGGCCGTACGGATCTGGCGTGCCGTACCCCGTATCGGGGTAAGAGCCGAAGCCGGGGTAATCCGTATGCCCGGTGACCCCGGACAGCAGACGATCGCTCACCGACCATGCCTTTCGGCTCGACAACAGAGCTGGGGTGGCCCCCCGCGGCTGTAGTGCGGCGACTGTACCCGCCGCCGCCTCGTGGCCACAATCTTCCGCGGGCTGTTCGCGGGTTTCCCCCGGAGAGGAAAGGGGCAATAAGCCGTCTTTTCGGCGGCGTGCCCATCGAGACCGCACGAAGTGTTCGATGCCAGTTCGAATTCTGATCGATGGCGAACCGTGGCCTTTCCGGGCCGTGCGCGGCGTTCATGGGGGATGCTCGTGGGGAAATCCGGGGACGACAGCGACGTCCCCCCTCGTCCGGCAGCGCCGCCGGAAGCACTGGAGGCAGAGATGGGTGTGCACGGTCCGATCCGCGTCGTGGTGGCCAAGCCGGGGCTCGACGGGCACGACAGGGGCGTGAAGGTCATCGCCCGCGCCCTGCGCGACGCGGGGATGGAGGTCGTCTACACGGGGCTGCACCAGAGTCCGGAGCAGATCGTGGACACCGCGATCCAGGAGGACGCCGACGCCATCGGCCTGTCGATCCTCTCCGGCGCGCACAACACCCTCTTCGCGCGTGTGCTGGAGCTTTTGCGGGAACGCGACGCCGCCGACATCACCGTCTTCGGCGGCGGCATCATCCCGGACGAGGACATCGCCCCGCTGCGCGAGCTCGGCGTGGCCGCGATCTTCACCCCCGGAGCCCCGACGGGGGACGTCGTGCGGTGGGTGGAGGAGCACGTGGGGGCCGCGCGCACCGGTGCGGAAGGGGACCGGAAGGCCGAATTGTGACTGGTCTCACCACTCTCGTGCGACATGCGGTTCACGACCTCCCGGACGGCCCGGATACGCTCGTCTCCGGACATGCCGCGTGCCGGGCGCCCACCACGCGTCCGTTGCTCACGACGCGCCGGGCGCTTGCAGACGCGACCGTTGCTCACGCCGCGACGACGCGGCACGCCCACGCTGACAACGAACCGCGAGACACCAGATTGAGGGACGGACGCGCGTGGACCTGTTCGAGTACCAGGCGAGGGATCTCTTCGCCAAGCATGACGTGCCGGTGCTGGCCGGTGAAGTCATCGACACGCCGGAGGCGGCGCGCGAGGCGACGGAGCGGCTCGGCGGCCGCGCGGTCGTCAAGGCGCAGGTCAAGACCGGTGGTCGTGGCAAGGCAGGCGGCGTCAAGCTGGCCGCCGACCCGGACGACGCGGTGGAGAAGGCCCGCGCGATCCTCGGGATGGACATCAAGGGGCACACCGTCCACCGCGTGATGCTGGCCCAGACGGCCGACATCGTGGACGAGTACTACGTCTCCTTCCTCCTCGACCGCACCAACCGGACGTTCCTCGCCATGGCGTCCGTCGAGGGCGGCGTGGAGATCGAGGAGGTCGCGGTCAACAACCCCGAGGCGCTCGCCAGGATCCCGGTGGACGCCGTGGAGGGCGTGACCGAGGCCAAGGCCCGCGAGATCGTCGAGGCGGCGAAGTTCCCGGCCGAGATCGCCGACCAGGTCGTGGACGTGCTCCAGCGCCTGTGGACGGTCTTCGTCAAGGAGGACGCCCTCCTCGTCGAGGTGAACCCGCTGGTCAAGACCGGTGAGGGCCGGATCGTCGCGCTGGACGGCAAGGTGTCGCTCGACGCGAACGCGGAGTTCCGGCAGCCCGGCCACGCCGCCCTGGAGGACAAGGCGGCGGCCAATCCGCTGGAGGCCCGCGCCAAGGAGCGCGGGCTCAACTACGTGAAGCTGGAAGGCGGCAGCGTCGGCATCATCGGCAACGGCGCGGGTCTCGTGATGAGCACCCTGGACGTCGTCGCCTACGCGGGCGAGGCCCACGGCGGCGTGAAGCCGGCCAACTTCCTGGACATCGGCGGCGGCGCCTCCGCCGAGGTGATGGCCAACGGTCTGGAGATCATCCTCGGCGACCCGGAGGTCACCTCCGTCTTCGTGAACGTCTTCGGCGGCATCACGGCCTGCGACGCGGTCGCCAACGGCATCGTGCAGGCCCTTGAGCTGCTGAAGACCAAGGGCGAGAACGTCAGCAAGCCCCTCGTCGTGCGGCTCGACGGCAACAACGCCGAACTGGGCCGGAAGATCCTCACCGACGCCGCCCACCCGCTCGTCGAGCAGGTGGACACCATGGACGGAGCGGCTGCCCGCGCCGCCGAGCTGGCCGCGAAGTAAAGGAACCGACACTCACCATGGCTATCTTCCTCACCAAGGAAAGCAAGGTCATCGTCCAGGGGATGACCGGGTCCGAGGGCCAGAAGCACACCCGTCGCATGCTGGCGTCCGGCACCAACATCGTCGGTGGCGTGAACCCGCGCAAGGCGGGCCAGAAGGTCGACTTCGACGGCACCGAGGTACCGGTGTTCGGCGGTGTGCGGGAGGCCATCGAGGCCACCGGGGCCGACGTGACCGTGATCTTCGTCCCGGAGAAGTTCACCAAGGACGCGGTGATCGAGGCCATCGACGCCGAGATCCCGCTGGCCGTCGTGATCACCGAGGGCATCGCGGTCCACGACACCGCCACCTTCTGGTCGTACGCGGGCCAGAAGGGCAACAAGACGCGCATCATCGGTCCGAACTGCCCCGGTCTGATCACCCCCGGGCAGTCGAACGCGGGCATCATCCCCGCCGACATCACCAAGCCCGGCCGCATCGGCCTGGTCTCGAAGTCGGGCACGCTCACGTACCAGATGATGTACGAGCTGCGTGACCTGGGCTTCTCGTCCTGCGTCGGCATCGGCGGCGACCCGATCATCGGCACCACGCACATCGACGCGCTCGCCGCGTTCGAGGCCGACCCCGACACCGATCTGATCGTCATGATCGGCGAGATCGGCGGCGACGCCGAGGAGCGCGCGGCCGACTTCATCAAGGCGAACGTGACCAAGCCGGTCGTCGGCTACGTCGCGGGCTTCACCGCCCCCGAGGGCAAGACGATGGGCCACGCGGGCGCCATCGTCTCCGGCTCCTCCGGCACGGCCGCCGCCAAGCAGGAGGCCCTGGAGGCCGCCGGCGTGAAGGTCGGCAAGACCCCGTCCGAGACCGCGCGTCTCGCCCGGGAGCTGCTCGCCGCGGGCTGACCCCGCTCCCGCCCGCACGCGTCCGGCACGCGCGCGGGTCCGCGCTCGCGCCCCCGACGGTCCAAGGCCAGGACCCCGGGGGCGCTGCGCGTTCCGCGCCCCGTCCCGTTCCGCGTCAGTTCAGCAGCGCGGCGGCGACGAGGGCCCCGGCCGTGACGGCGGTGCCGCCGAGCCCGGCGAGGGTCCGGTGCCGCGTGGCCCGTTCCCCCGCCCTGCGCACGGACTCGGCGGTCGGTGTCTGCGGCGCGTGGCCCGCCAGGGCACGTGCCATCAGGTCCTTGAGCACGTCGCGGCGCTCCTCGGGCGCGGCCTCCGCGAGGGCGGGGAGCCGGGCGGCCAGCAGCTCGCGCGCGTGCGCGGCGCGGCGCTCGGTGGCGCCGATGGTCGCCTCGGCCTCCAGGGCGGTGCGCACGATGTCGAGACCCATCACGTCGTGCAGCAGGACGACCCTGCGGTACGCGGGCGGCAGGCTCACCATGGCGGTCAGCACGCCCGCGGCGACCTCGGCCGTACGGCGGCGGTGGCCGGGCGAGAAGGTGTGCCAGGGCGACAGCGCGTAGTCGTAGGCCGCGGCCCGTACCCAGCCGCCCGGGTCGGAGCGGCCCGCGACCTCGGGCCAGTGTTCCCAGGCGCGGCGGAACGCCCAGCCGACGGCGCGGTCGGCGAGCATGCCGCAGCCGGTGAGCAGGTACGCCTGGCGGCTCAGGGTGGTGGCGTGCGCGGCGTGGAGGGCGTCGAAGGCCTGCGTGGGGTCGGGTTCGGGCGTGGGGTCGGGCGGGGCGGCGGTCGCGAGGTCCGCTCTGGGCGGATCATCGGTAAATACGCTCATACCGACATACTGGGCGACACAGCGGCGAAAACCCGTTACCCGGGCATATGGGGTGTTGTTGGCAGCATGGCCGCGTGCGTCACCTTCTCCGGCTGCTCCAGCACACCGCCCCGCTCGGCCGCGTCCGCGCCCGCTGGCTGCTCGAAGGCCTGCTCGCGGCCGGGCTCGGCCTCGGCGTCCCGGCCGCGCTCGTCCTGCTGCTGTGGACCCTCTCGCCCTTCCCCGACAGCGGCGCGGGCGGCGCCCTCCACGTCGCCGCCGACCTGTGGCTGCTGGGCCACGGCGCCGACCTCGTACGCCCCGACACCCTCACCGGCGCCCCCGCGCCCGTCGGCCTGACCCCGCTGCTCCTCGCCGCCCTGCCCGCCTGGCTGCTCCACCGCGCCGTCCGCACGGCGCTCGTCCCCGACCGGTACGCCCACGACTGGGGCGTCCATCCGGCGGACGGGCCGCGCGCCGCGCTGTGGGTCACCGGCGGCTACCTGCTGGCCGCCGGCGTCGTCGTGATCTGCGCGCGCGGCGGCCCGCTCGCCGTGCGCCCGCTGGACGCCGCCGTCCAGCTGCCGCTCTTCACGCTCGCCGTGACCCTCGGCGCCGCCTGGGCCGTCTGCGGCGCCCTCCCGTCGGCCGCGCTGCCCCGCTGGGCGCGGCGGCTGCCCGGCGCCCGGATCGCCGCCGCCGCCCGCGCGTCCGTCGCGGGCCTCGCCGCCACGTGCGGCGCGGGCGCGCTGCTGGTCGCCGCGTGCCTGGCCGTACGGGCCGGTGCCGCGCAGGACGCGTTCGGCGCGCTCGGCACCGACTGGTCGGGCCGCTTGTCCGTGCTGCTGCTCGCGGGCGCGCTCGCGCCGAACGCCGCCGTGTGGGGCGCCGCGTACGCGCTCGGGCCCGGCTTCACCCTCGGCGCGGGCAGTGCCGTCGGCCCGCTCGCCGTCCGCGGCGACCCGGCCGTGCCCGGCTTCCCGCTGCTCGCCGCGCTCCCGTCCGGCACGCCGGGGAACCCGCTGCTGTGGGGCGTCCTCGCCGCGGTCCCGCTGGCGGGCGCGCTGGTGACGGCGTGGTTCGTGGCCCGTTCGCGCGCGGCCGACGAGGGCGTGGCGGCGACGGCGCTGGTCGGCCTCGGGACCGCCTGCGGCACGGGCGTGGGCCTCGGCGTGCTCGCCGCCTGGGCGGGCGGGCCGCTGGGAACGCGGGCGCTGGCCGAGTTCGGCCCTGAGCCGTGGCTGACGGGCCTGGCCGCCGCCGTCTGGACGGCCGTGCTGGTCCCGCCGTTCGCGCTGCTGCTGCGGGCGGCGCGCGTGAGCGGGCTGAACGCGCGGCTGGTCCGGATGGTCCGCCGTCCGCGTGAGGCGGCGGACGCGAAGGCGTGGCACAGGACGGACGCGCGGCTGTCGCGCTGGGCGGCGCTGCGGCGGACGTCAGGGGTGCTCGTGCCGGAACTGCCGGACGCGGGGGACACAGCGGGCACAGCGGACCCGGGGAACAGGCGGACGGCGCGCGCCGTCCCCAACCCCGCCCGCCCGACCGACGACCCGGACCGCCGCTGACGGCACCGGGCACGGCGGCCTCCCCGCGGACGGGAGGACACGGCCGTCCGGAGCGCGCGGGCGCAGGCCCCTACGCGGAGCGGAGCGACGGCGTTCGGGTGAGCGGCGGGGCCGGACTCGCGCGTCGCCTTTCCCTGCGCGGGCGTCGGGTGTCCGGCGTTCCTGCCGGGGGGTTACGCGTCGGGCGCCGTCGTCCTGCGGTCGCGGTTGGTGGAAGCGCCGCTGTGGGGTGCCGCTCCCGCTGGGCGAGCGGCGGATGCCGGGCGTACTGGCCGGGGGGTTGTGTGTCCGGCGCCGCCGTTCTGCGGTTCGGCGGCCGGTGTGGCGTGCGTTGTGCGTCGCCGTTTCCCTTGTGTGGGTGGGGGGTTGGGTGTTCCGGTGTGGCGGCGGGCGGGCAGCCGCGCGTGCCGCGTTCCCGCCGTCGGCTTCCCGTGCCGGAGGAGGGGGCGGGGAGCGGGGTCAGTTCTGTTCGCCGAAGATCGGGCGCAGTTCGCGCGGCAGCAGCCGCTCGCACGATTCGCGTGACGGCCGCGTCAGGGCGTCGTCCACGCAGTCGAAGTAGTCCTTGTACACGAGTTGCAGCGTGTAGGACGCCGCCACGATCGCCAGCGCCAGCGCCGACAGCACGATGCCCGTCACCGACGCCGTCACCCGCGGCTTGCCGCCACCGCGCGGCGGCGGCAGCGGGGCCGGGGTCGCGCCCGGCGGGGGCGGGGGAGGGGACTGCTCGCCCTGCCCCTGGAGCGCCCGTACCTTCTTCTCCCTGGCCTCCGGGCTGTCCTTCGGCCCGCCCCGCAGACCGCTGATCCCCCAGTACAGGCCCAACGCGCCCAGCAGCAGCGCCAGCCACTGCCAGCCCAGCAGGACGCCGCTGCACACGCCCCACATGCCGGACAGCATCGCGTACCGCGCGTGCCGCTGCGCCGGGTCGGTGGGGTCCCAGCCGCGCGGGCCGCCGCCGAGACCGCCAGGCCGCCGTTCCTGACCGCCCGCCGGCTCGCCCCAGCGGCCCTTCTGCCGCTCCGGCTGCCGGTCGCTCCACTGGCTGCCCCAGCGGGGGCCGTGGCCGCCGTCCTGCCCGCCGTCCTGGTCGCCGCCACGGTCGCCGCCGTCGCCGTTCCCCTCGCCGCCGTCGGGATGCCGGGGCCGCCACGGACGGTCGGGAGTGCCCTCGGGCGGCGGGGCGAAGGGGTTGTCCTCCTCGTCGGGCCGGTCCTGCGGGCCGGGGGCACGGCGTCGGTCCGTCATCGTGGTCGTCGAATCTCCCTCTTAGGTGCCGTTGTCCCGACCGTACCTGCCCGGGGCCGCCCCACGGCACGGGGGGAGTGGGGCGTGCCGGTATCGTTGCGCCGAGACCTCCCCGAAAGAAAGACCTCCCCGTGGCTCGCATCGTCGTCCTCGTGTCCGGGTCCGGTACCAATCTCCAGGCCCTGCTGGACGCGGCGGCGGCAGGGGGCGCGGCGTACGGTGCGGAGGTCGTCGCGGTGGGTGCCGACCGGCCGGGGATCGAGGGGCTGCGGCGTGCCGAGCGCGCCGGACTGCCGACGTTCGTCCACCGCGTGCGGGACTTCACGGACCGCGCCGCCTGGGACCGGGCGCTCACCGCTTCGGTCGCCGCGTACGAGCCGGACCTCGTCGTCTCGGCCGGGTTCATGAAGATCCTCGGCCCGGACTTCGTCGCGGAGTTCGGCGGGCGGCTCCTCAACACCCACCCGGCGCTGCTGCCGAGCTTCCCCGGCGCCCACGGCGTACGGGACGCGCTCGCGCACGGCGTGAAGGTCACCGGCTGCACGGTCCACTTCGTGGACGGCGGCGTGGACACCGGACCGATCATCGCCCAGGAGGCGGTGGCGGTGGAGCAGGACGACGACGAGGCGACGCTCCACGAGCGCATCAAGGAAGTCGAGCGGCGGCTGCTCGCCGACGTCGTGGGCCGGCTCGCCCGCGACGGCTACCGCATCGAGGGACGAAAGGTATACATCCCGTGACGGCCGACAGCACATCTCCCGAAGGCACCGCCCCCGAGGGCACCGGCGACGGACGGCGGCCCATCCGCCGCGCGCTGGTCAGCGTGTACGACAAGACGGGGCTCGACGAGCTGGCCACCGGCCTGCACGCCGCCGGTGTCCAGCTGGTGTCCACCGGCTCGACGGCCGCGCGGATCGCCGCCGCCGGGGTGCCGGTGACGCCGGTGGAGGAGCTGACCGGCTTCCCCGAGACGCTGGACGGGCGCGTGAAGACGCTCCACCCGCGCGTGCACGCGGGCATCCTCGCCGACCTGCGGCGCGCCGAGCACCGGGCGGAGCTGGAGAAGCTCGGCATCGAGCCGTTCGACCTGGTCGTGGTGAACCTGTACCCGTTCACGCAGACCGTCGCGTCCGGCGCCTCGAACGACGAGTGCGTCGAGCAGATCGACATCGGCGGCCCTTCGATGGTCCGCGCGGCGGCCAAGAACCACCCGTCGGTCGCCGTGGTCGTGGACCCGGCGGCGTACGCGGACGTGCTGACGGCCGCCCAGGGCGGCGGGTTCACGCTGCCCGAGCGGCGGAAGCTGGCGGCGGCGGCGTTCCAGCACACGGCGCAGTACGACGTGGCGGTGGCGGGCTGGTTCGCGGAGACCGGCGCCGAGGGCGGGGGCGACCTGTTCCCGGCGAGCGCGAACGTCGCGTTCAGCCTGGAGAACGTCCTGCGCTACGGCGAGAACCCGCACCAGGCCGCCGCGCTCTACCGCGACGGTAGCGGCTCGGGGCTCGCCGCCGCCGAGCAGCTGCACGGCAAGGAGATGTCGTACAACAACTACGTGGACACGGACGCCGCCCGCCGCGCCGCGTACGACCACGCCGAGCCGTGCGTCGCGATCATCAAGCACAGCAACCCGTGCGGTGTCGCGGTCGGCGCGGACGTCGCCGAGGCCCACCGCAAGGCGCACGACTGCGACCCGCTGTCCGCGTACGGCGGCGTCATCGCCGTCAACCGGCCGGTCAGCGCCGAACTGGCCGCGCAGGTCGCGGAGATCTTCACCGAGGTCATCGTCGCGCCCGGCTACGAGGACGGCGCCCTGGAAGCCCTGACGAAGAAGAAGAACATCCGGGTGCTGCGCTGCCCCGAACCCCCGGCGGCCCGCACCGAGTTCCGGCCCGTGGACGGCGGGACGCTGGTGCAGGTCACCGACCGGCTCCAGGCGCCGGGCGACGACCCGGGCAACTGGCAGCTGGTGGCGGGCGAGGAGCTGCCGGAGGACGAGCTGGCGCAGCTCGCCTTCGCGTGGCGCGCCTGCCGCGCGGTGAAGTCGAACGCGATCCTGCTCGCCAAGGACGGCGCGACGGTCGGCGTCGGCATGGGGCAGGTCAACCGCGTGGACTCGGCGAAGCTGGCGGTGCAGCGGGCGGGCGCGGACCGGGCGGCCGGTTCGTACGCGGCGTCCGACGCGTTCTTCCCCTTCCCGGACGGCCTTGAGGTGCTGGCCGCCGCCGGGGTGCGGGCCGTCGTGCAGCCGGGCGGCTCGGTGCGCGACGAGGCGGTGACCGAGGCGGCGAAGGCGGCCGGGGTCACGATGTACACCACGGGGACACGGCACTTCTTCCACTGACGCCCGCCCGTCCGACGCGTGCGGCCGCGCCGCCGACCGGAGTTCACGGTCCGCGGCGCGGCCGTTCCGTACGTCAGGGCTGGGGCCGGTGGAGCAGCTGCACCAGGACCTCGTGCAGCACCTCGTGGTCGCGCGGGTCGTGCAGCCGGTACGGGCCGCCGTCCACCGTGTACCACTCGTCGGCGCCCGCGTAGCGGATGCGCATGGTCAGCGTGCCCTGCTCGTCGGCGTCGGTGTGCAGCTCCAGCTCGCCGGTGATCACGCCGACTTCCTTGGTCATCACTCCGCCGCGCGGCGCAGTGAAGACGGTGTACTTCTCGCTCATGCCCCGTTCATACCGGATGCGTCAGCACGTACCCAGCATCTCGTCCAGCGCGGCTCTCTCGTCTTCGTCGACGGTCAGTTCCCAGGTGTGCTTCACGGAGATCCACATGCGGGCGTACTCGCAGTGGAAGGCCGCGGCCGGCTGCCAGTCGGCGGGGTCCTGGTCGCCCTTGGAGCGGTTGGACGAGGCGCTGGCGGCGAGGAGTTGGGGGTGGTCGAGGTCGTTGGCGAAGTCCTGGCGGCGCGGGGTGGTCCACTCGGCCGCGCCGGAGCGCCACGCCTCGGCGAGCGGCACGGTGTGGTCGATGTCCACCCTGGACGGCGAGGTGACGGTCGTCCCGTCGTACGGGCTCTCCCAGCTGCCGGACTCGACGCGGCAGTTCGCGCCCGTCGCCACGTCGGTGCCGTCACGTTTCAGCACGGTCTGCCGCGTCGTGCAGCCGTCGCGCGTGATCCAGTGCGGGAACTTGTCGCGCGAGTAGCCGGACATCCCGGCCTGTGGGGCGACGGTGAGGGCGTCGAGCTGTGTGCGGGCGGTGTCGGCGTCGGGGATGCCGGGCGGCGCGGCCTGGGCGGCGGGCCCCGGCAGGAGGGCCGCGAGCGCGGCGAGGGCCGCGACGAGCGCGCGGCGGAGGTTGTGGGGGGAACGCATCGGGTACCTCCGGGGGTACGGGGTCACCTGCCCCCGTCCTACCCGTTGCGTGACGTGATCATGACACCCAGTGAAACCTGGTGATGCCCGCCCCGCCCCCGTACGCCCGGGGCGCACGCCGGGACGGACCCGGCGCACGCCCCGCGCGGCTCAGGCGACCAGCGGGATCTGCGTCCCCTCCGGGGGGTTGCGGTAGTGGTCGTTGATCTTGTTGATCTCCGACTGGAGGTACAGCGAGTGCGCGCTGAGCAGGAACACGAGCACGCACGAGATGGCCGGGCTGCACGTCGCCGCCAGGCCGGCCGCCCGCTGCGCCTCGGCGACGCGCTTGCCCGTGTTGTAGGCCGTGACGAACGGCGGGATCCAGATGAACGAACCGGGGAAGACCGCCAGGACGGCACGCCCCGGATTCACCTCGATCCGGCTGTCGAACTGCGACAGCTCCTTGTTGATCTTGTACCACCACACCAGGTGGTAGATGCCCAGCGTGATGATGGGCAGGCCGAGCCAGACGGCGAAGACGTTGCGCGAACGCATCGCCCGTCCGGTCCGCGCGCCGCCGGGCCCCGGGGCGGAGTACGCGCCGGGCGGGGTGTGGTCAGTGCTCACAGTGGTGAGACTCCTCATGGATTCGAGTCACGGTTCCTTCGCTCGGGCCGTCGTCCCTTCCCCGGTGGGGGGCCTGATCGCGGGGCGACGACGAGCGGGGAACACGCGTTCCCCCGGCCCGTGCGGAGCACATTGGACCGCTCAACCACTTGGCATGTCCAGTCGGTTCACCGTCCTGTGGCCAAGCCGCGACCTGGCCGCGCCGGGCCGCCCCGCCCGGTGGGGTCCCTGATTGGTCCCCGGCGCCCCCCATCCGCGAGGATGGGGGCATGAGCGCGAAGATTCTGGACGGCAAGGCCGCCGCAGCAGCCATCAAGTCCGACCTGGCCGCCCGGGTCGCCGTACTCCGTGAACGCGGTGTCACCCCCGGGCTCGGCACCCTGCTGGTCGGCGAGGACGTCGGCAGCCAGAAGTACGTGGCCGGCAAGCACCGCGACTGCGCCGCCGTCGGCATCGCGTCGATCCAGCGCGAACTGCCCGCCACCGCCTCCCAGGCCGACATCGAGTCCGTCGTCCGCGAGCTGAACGACGACCCCGCCTGCACCGGCTACATCGTCCAGCTCCCCCTGCCGCGCGGCATCGACGTCAACCGCGTCCTGGAGCTGATCGACCCCGCCAAGGACGCGGACGGCCTCCACCCCACCAACCTCGGGCGCCTCGTCCTGGGCGAGCCCGCCCCGCTGCCCTGCACGCCCAACGGCATCATCGCCCTCCTGCGCCGCAACGGCGTCGCGATCGAGGGCGCGCACGTCGTGGTCGTCGGCCGCGGCGTGACGGTCGGCCGCTCCCTGCCGCTGCTGCTGACCCGCCGCAGCGAGAACGCCACGGTCACACAGGTCCACACCGGCACCCGCGACGTCTCCGCCGAGCTGCGGCGCGCCGACATCGTCGTCGCGGCGGCGGGCGTTCCGCACCTGGTGAAGCCGGAGGACGTCAAGCCGGGCGCGGCCGTCCTCGATGTCGGCGTCAGCCGTGACGAGAACGGGAAGATCGCGGGCGACGTCCACCCGGCCGTCGCCGAGGTCGCCGGCTGGCTCTCGCCGAACCCGGGCGGCGTCGGCCCGATGACCCGCGCCATGCTCCTCCAGAACGTGGTGGAGGCCGCCGAGCGCGCCGCCGCCCCCGGCCTCCTGGCGGCCGGCTGATGGCCGCCGACGGGTACCCGACGCGCAGCACCGCCCGCCCCGAGGGCGGGCGCCGCACGGCCGGCGGCTCCGCGCCCGCGCCGATCCGGCAGTGGCCGCTGCTCGTCGTGCTCGGCGCGACGCTGCTCGGGCTGCTCGTGACGCTGGCGACGTTCCGCATCGGCCTGCTGGTCGTCGGCGGCGCGCTGCTCACCGGCGCGGTGCTGCGCGGCTGGCTCCCGGCGGTCGGCATGCTGGCGGTCCGCTCGCGCTTCACGGACGTGCTGACGTACGGCCTGCTCGGCGCGCTGATCGTGCTGCTGACCCTGATGGCCGAGCCCGAGCCGTGGCTCGAACTGCCCTTCCTGAACGACATCCTCCGCTTCTCGGCCGGCTGACCCGCCCCGCCCACAGCACGCCGGACCCCGAGGGCGGCTCAGCGGTACGCCTCCCGGCGGTGCGCAATCTGGATCACCATGACCTGAAGCCTGTGCTGGCTGAGTTTGCAGAGCACCCGGTAGACCCCCACACGCAACCGGTACTCATCGCCACGGCCCGCCATCGTCTTCACACCGAGCCCCGCCGCGAACGGGTCCCGCCCAAGAACGCCGACCGCGCGTTCTTGTCCAGTTTCTTGAGGTCTCGTTCGGCGCCGGGGGTGAAGGAGACCTCGTACGCGCTCAGCGGTCTCCCTCGGCGTGCTCGGCCAGGAGGTCTGCCAGGGAGTACCGCGTGCCGTCGTCGGCGGGGCGCGGGCGGGCGGCGAGCCGCCGGTCGATCTCGTCCTCCACGGTGTCGTGGTCGTTCATCGACATGACGGCGGCGATGGGGTTTCCCGCGCGGGTGATGACGGTGACTCCGTCGTCGGCGGCTCGTGCGAGCGCGGCGTCGAGCACGGCTGGCAGTTCGGACTCCTCGATCTGCTCCGGCAGACCGGAATCATGGACCATGCGCGTCACCCTAGCGTGACTCCGCGTGACCTCCCCAGGTCCGGTTCCTCCGGGGCGGGCGTCTGTGGTTGCTCAGTTGTCGGGGTCGGGGTCGGGGTCGGTGAGGATGCGGAAGGCGAGTTCGGCTTCGGTGGGCATGGCCCGTCGTAGGTGTGCGGCATGGTCGAGTGCGGCGAAGACGCCGAGGCCGAGGGCGACGTCCGCCGGGTCGGGGGCGGTGGTGTCGAAACCGTCCGGGTTCTCGCCGAGGGCGATCAACGCGCGCCGGTAGGCCCGCCACCAGGCCCGGTCGGTGCGGACGAGGGCGCGGCGGGCGGTTTCGGTGGGCCCCAGCGCCGCGACCATTCCCGATACTGCTCCGAGCGCGCCCGCCACCACGATCTGGCCGATGAGTTTGTGGACCACTTCTCCCCCTCGCTGGTCATGGCAGCCCCGGGTATGGAGGGCTCCTCACTCTTCTCGATCAGTCCGCGCCACCGCCGCCCCAGCAGGGTGCGCGGCCCGCAGAACCACCGCCGCGCCCGAGGCCGGGGAACAGGTGCCGCTTCGCCGGGGACGACGTACAGGCCCGGACCGTCCACCTCCCCGAAGTCGGCGACGGACGCCTCAAGCTGCTCCACACACCGCCCACAGGCATACAACGGCGCCTCACCCGGCGGCGACGCCACCACGACATCACCCACCCTGGTCACCAGCGTGACCCGGTGCCCACACCACAACCAGCAGGCACCCACCAACCACTCCTGCACCCTCACCCCTCGCCCTCCCCAGCCTTGGCGAGCACACGCAGCAGGTAGAGGAACGCGCCGACCAACCCCAGCAGCACACCACCACCCACCACAGCACCCACGGCGAGAACGCTCCCGACACACCGCAACGCCGCCATCACACCGCCCCCTCGTCCACCGGATCGAGACCGAGGCTGAACCACATGCTCTTACCGACGACTTCACGGTCACACCCGAAGCCCAGACACATCGCCCGCAGCATCCACAACCCCCTCCCCGACTCGGCATCCCACGCGGGCTCACGAACGACCGGCACACACGGCGACCGGTCCTCCACCCGGACCGTCACCAGCCCGCCGCCCATCACCACCGACAGACGGCAGTACGGGTCACCGGCGTGCCGCACGACGTTCGCAAGGAGTTCGGACAGTCCCATCCGGGCCGTCTCGACCGTGGCGTCCGAGGCCCCCCACGCCCGCAACACCAGTGCGACCGTGCGCCGCCACGTCTCGATCTGCCGGGGATGGGCCAACAAGTCCCAGCAGTAGGTGTGATGTTGCTGCTCGGGAGATCGGGTCAGAACCGCCATGGCGCCTCCATCGAAGTCTGCAACGTGCTCAGGCGCAGGGGGATCACACTGAGCGGTCCACCGAGAACCAAGCGTTAGGGAAGCATGGCGCGATGACTCGCCGATCCGCAAGTCACGGTGCAGCAAATCTCACTTCGCAGAAATGTTCTGATCTTCTGTGTGTGTGCGGGACGATGCTCGGGTTGGGGCAGACTGGTCCCTGATCGATCAGGAGAGATGAGGGCATGGCCAAGCCACAAGCGACCGTTCGCAGGTACCTGCTGGGTATGGAACTGAAGCGCCTCCGCTCCCTCGCCAAGGTGACGCAGAGCCAGGCGGGCCAGGTCATCGATGCCGACGACTCGAAGATGAGCCGCATCGAGTCCGGCACCAGTTCCATCAGCAGGCCGGAACTCGCCGAGCTGCTGCGGCTGTACGGCGTCTCGGCGGATGAGGAGATCTTCGACTTCCTGATCACGCTGAACAGGGAGAGCCGCAAGCACGGGTGGTGGTACCAGCACCGGGGAGCCATCCCGCCGTCCGTTCTCCAGTTGATCGAGCTGGAGGCGACGGCGACCGCCATGTACCAGTTCTCGCCGGCTGTCGTGCCGGGCCTGTTGCAGACCGAGGACTACGCCCGAGCCCTCATCGGCGGCCTGTCCGACCTCCCACCAGAGGACATCGACGCGGCCGTCAGCGTACGCATGTCGCGCCAGCGGATCTTGGACGACGCCAACGGTCCCGAACTCACCTGTGTCTTGGACGAGGCGGCGGTCCGGCGACAGATCGGCAGTTCGAAGGTGCAGCGCGAGCAGTTGATGAGCCTGCTGGAACGTGCGGCATCGCCCACGTTGACCGTCCGCGTGGTCCCACACTCACAGGGTGTGCACGCAGCGATCGACGGTGGCTTCAAACTCTTCACCTACCCCACCCCGACAATGATGGAGTTCGCCTTCATCGAGTACCTGGGCGGCCATCTTTTCCTCGAAGGTGACACAGACGTGCAGCGCTTCAAGACCACCGTGCGATGCCTTGACGAGCAAGCGCTATCGTCGGAGGACTCCCTGAAGCTGATCTCGCGCATCGCGCGGGACGTTGACAGTTAGTCGAGGCCGTTGACATGCGATACGACTTCCCCTCGGACGCCTGGCGCAAGTCGAGCTACAGCAGCGGCGACACCGGCGCCTGCGTGGAGATCGCCGAGATCGTCGGCGTTGACGGCGTTGCTGTCCGTGACTCCAAGAACCTGGACATCCCTCCCACCCGCGTCTCGCGCGGAGCATGGGACACGTTCCTGGGCGCCGTCGCCACCGCAACCTTCACCGCAGGGTGACCGTGCGGGAGGGGTAGGGGGCGACGGCGGTGTGCCCGCGCCCCCGCCCGGCACCCTTCGACGTGCGTCAGGCCGACCGGCGACCCCATGTCATGAAGAGGGCGAGCTGGGCAGCGTGCGAATGTCCAGCATCGGTCACGTGACTTCCCGGGCAACCTCCTGTACCCATCGATTACTTCGTACGAGTGACGCTCTCGCTAAACGCCTCTCGAACGCACCAGATCGGTACGCTGATTCCCGTCCGTGACCCGCTGTCGGGAGGAAGGCCGTGTCCGCCACCGGCACCACGAATGCGGTCTTCGCCATGCGTGAGGTGGGGGAGGAATTGCAGCGCCTGCGCGGGCGGGCCGGGCTGCGGCAGGATGACGCGGCGGCGAAGCTGAAGGTGTCGCGGTTCACCGTCAGCAAGATCGAGCGCGGCCGGGCCTTCCCCACCGACCGGCAACTCAAGGTGCTGCTCGGCCTGTACGGCGCGGACACCGACGAGGCGGCCGCGCTCCAGGCGAAGATCGCGCAGGGCCGGTCGTACGGCCGCGCCTGGTGGGAGGACCAGCGGTACCGCGACCTGTTCCACGGCGACTCGTACCGCTACTTCTACGTCGAGGACGCGGCCGAGCGGCTGTTCCACCATGCGGGCACATACATCCCCGGCCTGCTCCAGACACAGCAGTACAACGACCTGGCGGAGCACGCCCTGAGTCCGGAGAAGACCATCAAGCTGATGCAGGCCATTGAGGAAGAGATCCGATGATGAGCCCCGAGAAGGAAGACCTTCGCAGCACCCCTCTCGGCGGGAAGTGGTTCAAGTCGTCGTACAGCAACGGGAGCGGTGACAACTGCGTCGAGCTGATGACCCTTGACACCGGCGTCGCCATCCGCGACTCCAAGTCTCCCCACCTCACACCCCAGTGCTACGCCCACCGCGAGTTCACCGCCTTCATCACGGCCGTCAAGGCGGGAGCCCTCGACCGACGATCGGAGAGGCTGACGTGCGCCGACGCCGGTTCCTGACCGCCTCCGCCTACTCCATGGCCGCCACCGCGCTTCCCCTCGGCCACGTCAAGGAGACGGCCGAGCGCACCGCCGCGGTCCGCAGCGGCGCCACGGCGGGGGCGGCGGAGATCACCGCGGTCCGCGACATGGTGGCCCTGTTCACCGAGATGGACGAACGCCTCGGCGGCCAGCACGGACGGGCCGCATTCGTGCAGTACCTCATCACCGACATCGCCCCGCTGTGCCGGGCCCGCTTCCACAACGACGGCCTGCGCCGCCAGATGCTCTCCGTCGCCTCCTGCGCCGCGCACCTCGCCGGATGGAAGGCGTACGACTCCGGTGAGCAGGGCCTCGCGCAGCGGTACTACACGCAGTCCTTCGCCCTGGCGGTCGAGTCCGGCGAGCCCGGTCAGGACGGGTTCGTGATGCGCACCATGTCCCAGCAGGGGATGAAGCTGCACCGGCCCGAGCGCTGCCTGGACCTCGCCGAGACCGGGCTCGCCCGTGCCGCCGGGCACGTTCCGGCCCGTGCCGAGGCGCTGTTCGACATCACCCACGCCCACGCCCTGGCCAAGACCGGCCGGCGCCGCCAGGCCGTCGCCGCAGTCGAAGCCGCCCGCACCGCCCTGGACGACGGCCTCGGTGAGGACGTGCCGTTCTGGGCCCTGGCCTGGGGACCGCCGGAGGCCACCGTCGCCTCTCGCACCGCCAAGGTCCACCAAGCCCTCGGTGACCACCGCCGCGCCGGACAGCACTACGTCCGAGCCGCCGCCTCCCGCCCGGCCGGCACCTACGCCCGCATCGTCGCCCTCGATCTGGTCGCCGCCGCCGAGTCCCAGCTCAAGCAAGGCGGCGTCGAAGAAGCGTGCGTGACCTGGTCGCGCGCTATGGACCACATGAACGGCGTCGCCTCCGCCCGCACCCGCAAAGCCGTCCGCACCATGCGCCGCGACCTCGCCCCCTACCGCACCCGCGGACTGCGCTGCGCGGCCGAACTCGATGAACGCGCCACCGGCTTCCTCGCCTCCGCCTGACCGGCCCGCGGCTCCTCGTCCGGCGACTCGCCGTAGGGGCCGGACGGTCCGCGTCTCCCCGGGCCGGCGGGCGCCGAGCAAGCGCCTGCATGGAGATCGCCGGCGTTGACGGCGTCGCTGTCCGCGACTCCAAGGACCTGGACATCCCTCCCACCCGCGTCTCGCGCGGAGCATGGGACACGTTTCTGGGCGCCGTCGCCACCGATACGTTCGTGACACGGTGACCGCTCGGGAGGTCGTGGCGGGGCACGCCTCGCCTGGACTCGCCGTGTGCGAGTGCCCAGCCTGAGCCATGTGACTTCCTGGGCAACCTCCCGTATCCGCCATGTACTTCGTACGAGTGGCACTGCTGGGAAAGAACCCTCGAACAGGCCAGATCGAGGACGCGGCCGTCAAGGCGGGAGCCCTCGACGGCCCCGCCGCAGCCACGGCTCGCTGTGGCACGTCCGCCACAGGCGGGTGATGCTCCCGCGTGAGCTGTCGGTTCGTTTCGCCGAAGCAGTGACCGGAGTGCACGGCAGCGTCGCGTCCTCCACCAGAGATGTCCGAACGGCTGCGCCGTTTCAGGGGTTTCCTGCCAGCTGGCGGCGGGTGTGGGTTTGCCATGTCTGGACGCGGGGGTCGTGGGACCAGGGGGTGAGGGCCGTGTGGATGTCGTTGATGTATTCGCGGGCTCGTGCGGAGGTGACGCCGGAGAGGATGTCCACCGCGCGGCGTGCGACGGTGAGGCCCTGGTCGAGGTCGCGTGCCTGGAGGTGTGCCGTGGCGGTGACGGACAGGCGCAGGCCGACGGCGCGGGTGTGGCCTGCGGGCATGGCGCACTGGGCGTCCCATCCGGCGGCGACGCGTGGTTTGCCGAGGTCGCGGTAGATCTCCACCGCGTCGCTCGCCATGCGGGTGGGGCCGAAGTAGGCGATGTACGTGGGGGATTGGCGCTCGCGTGCGGTGTCGAGGAGGTGTTCGCAGTGTGACAGGGCGCGAGTGGCCGCGCGTTCGTCGCCGAGCCGGGCGTGGGCGCGGGCCTCGATGAGGCGGGCGAACGCGAGCACGCGGGGTGTGGCGTCGCGGCCGGCGCGCTGGACCGCGCCCTGCGCCATGTCGATGGCCTCGTCCGGGTAGCCGCGGCGCATCGTCTGGAGCGCCATGGTCGCCAGGACGTACGCGCCCAGCTCGGCGTTGCCCCCGGCGCGTGCCAGGCTGAGGGCTTGGACGAAGTGCCGCTGCGCGAGTGCGTGTTCGCCGGAGTCGAACGCGGACCAGCCGACGAGCCGGGAGAGTTCGGCCGTGGCGGAGTTCAGGCCGTCGGCGATCTGCTGGGTGGCGCGTCCGGCGAGCAGGGGGGCCGCGCGGGTGGTCAGGCAGTCCACGACCTGGCTCGTGCGCCAGGTGCCGCCGCCGTGGCGGGCGTCCCACTGCCGTGCCTGCTCGGCGTGCTCCCACAACGCGTCCAGGTCGCGCTGCCCGACGCGTCGGCCACCGCCCTGGGCGGGGGTGTGGGCGGCGGCGGGCTGGATCAGCCAGCGTGTGACGGGCAGGGTGTAGGCGCTGACGGCGAACGCCCGGCCGAAAGTGCGGCGGTGCATGTCTCTCCAGAATTCCGACGCCCGCTGTGCGGCGTCGGCGGGATCACGGGGTAACTCCAGCCCGCTGTCGCCACCCGGGCCCTGCGCGGGCAGGCCGATCTCGGCGACATCGACCGCGCGGCCGAGCCGTTCCCCCAGTGCCTGGGCGAGCATGGCGGGGGCGGGCTGCCGCGGGACCATGCCGTCGAGCCAGTTCAGCACGCTCGTGTGCGTGTAGGAGGTCGGGCGGCCGGCCGCGGCCGCGAGCTGGTTGACGCGGTGCGCCAGTGCCTTGTGGCTGGCGCCGGAGGCGGTGACGAGGGCGGCGAGTGAGGTGTTGGGTGAACGGGTCACTGCGTCGTCCTCTCGTGATGGAACGTCACCGCTTCCTCGCCGAGCGTAGGACAAGTACCGGGCTTTTCGGTCCCCTTGTGGGTTTTCGGCCCCCCTGTGAGCCTCCCCCGGCGCGGGACATCGCTTTCCTGGTGCCCGTGCCCCCGGGCGTCATCGCCCGCCGGGGCGGGTCCCGTTCCGCAGGGAACCCGCAGGGAAGGAGTCACGAGATGGATCAGCAGCCGTCGGACGGCCTGTTCACCGCACGGCCTGCCGAGGAGGTGCCGCCGTACGGCCGCCCGTACGGTGAGACGGACGGCGATGTGGACACGTTGCCGCCGGAGGAGGAAGACCGCTGAAACGCCGACGGTGCCGGTGGGCGGTGTCAGAGGCCCTCGGTCCAGGTGGCGATCTCGGTGGGGTGGTCGGTGGCCCAGCGTTCCGCGGCTGCCGTCGGGCTCAGGCCCTCGCCGGCCATCAGGGCCGCCACCTCGTTCTGGTCGGCCTCGCTCCAGCTGAACGCGCGCAGGAAGTCGGCGGCCCGGCCGCCGTCCTCGGCGAACTCGGTGTTGAGGTACTTGCGCAGTTCTATGCGCGGGTAGTAGCCGGGGAGCTGGACCTCGGAGAGCTCCACCTCGGAGGCCAGCCAGTGGGGCTGCCACAGGTAGGTGAGGACCGGTTCGCCCGACCGCGTGGCGGCGGCTATCCGTTCGACCAGCGCGTCCTCGCTGCCCGCCGCGACCGGGGTGATGTCCAGGCCGAGGTCGGCGATGATGTCGTCGTCGCGCGTCGTGAACCCCGGGTCGCCGTGCAGCAGTTCCCCGCCGAGGGCGTCCGCGTACTCGTTGAGGTGCCGCCAGTCGAGCGCGTCCGGGTGGTCGGCGGCGAAGTCCGTGTCGCCCGCCACGTACCAGCCGACGTGCCCCGTGATGCCGAGCGGGCCCGCGTCCACCGCCGTCTCGCGCCGGTCCACGTACAGGTCTCGCAGGTCGGGCAGCGCGCCCCAGTCCTCCAGGATCGCGTCCACGTCGCCCGTGCCGAGCCCGTCCCACGCCTGCTCCTGAGGCGCGTAGACCTTCTCGACGGGTATCTCCAGCTCGTTCTCCAGCACGTACGCGACCACCGCCGCGTTCGCCCGGCCGCCCGGCCACTCCGGGACGGCTATGCGGACCGGGTCGGCCGCCGCTTCGCCGCCGCCCGCGCCAGGGACCCGGTCGGCGAGGCCGCAGGCGCTGGTGGCCAGCAGGCTCAGCGCGCCCACCCCGGCGAACAGCGGAAGACGTATGCGGCGCATGGTGTGGGTTCCTTCTGGCGTGACGGCGGACGCGACACCACGCAGTGTGGCCCCGGGAGCGTGTCCGGGGCCACAGGTGTCGGCGGGTTCTGTCAGAGGAGGCCGAGTCCGCGGACGGCCTCGCGCTCGTCGGCCAGCTCCTGGACGGACGCGTCGATCCGGGGGCGCGAGAAGTCGTTGATCTCCAGGCCCTGCACGATGCTGTACGCGCCGGCGGACGTGGTCACCGGGAACGACGAGATCAGGCCCTCGGGAACGCCGTACGAGCCGTCGGACGGGACGGCCATCGAGGTCCAGTCGCCCTCGGCGGTGCCGTTCACCCACGTGTGGACGTGGTCGATGGCGGCGTTCGCGGCCGACGCGGCGGAGGACGCGCCGCGGGCCTCGATGATCGCCGCGCCGCGCTTGGCGACGGTCGGGATGAAGTCCTCGGCCAGCCACTTCTCGTCGTTCACGGCCTCGGCGGCGTTACGGCCCGCGACCTCGGCGTGGAAGATGTCCGGGTACTGGGTGGCCGAGTGGTTGCCCCAGATGGTCAGGCGGCGGATCTCGTCCACGGCCGTGCCGGTCTTCTTCGCCAGCTGCGTCAGCGCGCGGTTGTGGTCGAGGCGGGTCATCGCGGTGAAGCGCTCCGCCGGGACGTCGGGGGCGGCGGCCTGGGCGATGAGCGCGTTGGTGTTCGCCGGGTTGCCCACGACGAGGACCTTCACGTCGTCGGCCGCGTGGTCGTTGATGGCCCGGCCCTGCGGCTTGAAGATGCCGCCGTTCGCCTCCAGCAGGTCGCCGCGCTCCATGCCCTTGGTACGGGGGCGGGCGCCGACGAGGAGGGCGACGTTCGTGCCGTCGAAGGCGACGTTCGGGTCGTCGCTGATGTCGATGCCGCTCAGCAGCGGGAACGCGCAGTCGTCCAGCTCCATGGCGGTGCCCTCGGCGGCGCCGAGGGCCGGGGTGATCTCCAGCAGCCGCAGGCGGACCGGGGTGTCCGGGCCGAGCAGGTGTCCGGAGGCGATCCGGAAGAGGAGGGCGTAGCCGATCTGGCCGGCGGCGCCGGTGACGGTCACGTTGACGGGGGTGCGGGGCATGATGAGTGGCCTTCCGAGGTCGGAACGGTTCAGGCGGCGAGGGTCCGGGGCCGCCGCCAGGTTAACCGAACGGCTTCCCGCGCCATGCGGCGGGCGGCGCCGTACGGGCGTGCGGGGCCGGGGCGGCGGGGGAGGGCCGGTTGTCAGGGGGACCTGAGAGAATGGGCCCATGGCCACTGATCGTCTCCGCGTCTTCTCCGGCATCCAGCCCACGGCCGGGTCCTTCCACCTCGGCAACTACCTCGGCGCCGTGCGCCAGTGGGTCGAGCTCCAGGAGACGTACGACGCGGTCTACTCCGTCGTGGACCTGCACGCCGCCACCATCCCGCAGGACCCGGCCGCGCTGCGCGAGTCCAGCCGGCTGGCCGCCGCGCAGCTGCTCGGCGCCGGGGTGGACCCGGAGCGGTGCACGCTGTTCATCCAGAGCCATGTCCCGGAGCACACGCAGCTGGCGTGGGTGATCAACTGCCTCACGGGCTTCGGCGAGGCGTCGCGGATGACGCAGTTCAAGGACAAGTCGGCCAAGCAGGGCTCGGACGCCACGACCGTCGGCCTGTTCACGTACCCCATGCTGATGGCCGCCGACATCCTGCTCTACCACGCCGAGCGCGTGCCGGTGGGCGAGGACCAGCGGCAGCACATCGAGCTGACCCGGGACGTCGCGCAGCGCTTCAACGCGCGCTTCGGCGACACGTTCACGCTGCCGGGCGCCTACATCCTCAAGGACACGGCGAAGATCCAGGACCTCCAGGAACCGTCCGTGAAGATGAGCAAGTCGGCGTCCTCGGCCAAGGGCATCGTCTGGCTGATGGACGAGCCGAAGGCGTCGGCGAAGAAGTTCCGCAGCGCGGTCACGGACACGGGGACCGAGGTCCGCTACGACCGGGTGGCCAAGCCGGGGGTGAGCAACCTGCTGGCGATCTACTCGGCGCTGACCGGGCTGACCGTCCAGGAGCTTGAGCAGAAGTTCGAGGGGCGGCTGTACGGGGCGCTGAAGACCGAGGTGGCCGAGGTGTTCACCGAGTGGGTGACGCCCTTCCGCGACCGGACCCTGGGGTTCCTCGACGACCCGGCCGAGCTGGACCGGCTGCTCGCGCGCGGCGCCGCCAAGGCGCGGGAGATGGCCGCGCCGACCCTGGACGCGGTGTACGAGCGGGTCGGCTTCCTGCCGCCCGCCCGCTGACGGGCCCGGCCGGGGCGCGCCGGGCCGAACGACCCTGGCCGCCCGTCCCGGCCGGGGCGACACTGGGCGGGGGCGTACGCGGGGCATGCCCGCGAGAAGGGAGTGATCCGCCGGTGACCGTCACGCTCGGCGTCTCGATCGCCGTCCCCGAACCGCACGGCAGCCGCCTCCAGCGCCGCCGCCTCGGCTTCGGTGACGCCGCCGCCGCCGGAATCCCCACCCATGTCACGCTGCTGCCGCCGACCGGGGCCGACGAGGCGGAGCTGCCGCGCATCGAGGAGCACCTGGCGGGCGTCGCCGCGGCGGGGCGGCCGTTCGTCATGCGGCTGTCGGGCACCGGCACGTTCCGCCCGCTGACGCCCGTGGTGTTCGTGCGCGTCGCCGAGGGCGCGGCGGCGTGCGCCGGACTCCAGGCCGCCGTGCGCGAGCGCGGCGGGCCGCTGGCGCGGGAACTTCCGTACCCCTACCACCCGCACGTGACGGTCGCCCACGGCATCGCCGAGGACGCCATGGACCGCGCGCAGGCGGAGCTGGCCGCGTACGAGGCGGCGTGGACGGTCACCGGCTTCTCGCTCTACGAGCAGGACGCGTCCGGGGTCTGGCGGCTGTGCCGCGAGTTCCGCTTCACGGCGCCGCGCGCTGCGCCGCCCGTACGGGAGCCGCTCGCCGGCGTGGAGTGACGTGACGCCCGCGCGGCGCGCTCCGGACACGGGGCGTGTCAGAACCGTTTCCCGGGGCACACCGTCCTAGCGTGGGCGGCGCAATGGAGACACTGACCCGGCTGCCGTGGATCGGTCCACTGGTGGCGTGGTTCTTCCGCACGCGCGTGTGGCACGTGTACGAGCATCTGGACGCGCGGAACTGGAGCCGTCTCGCGGCGGCCATCACGTTCACCAGCTTCGTGACGCTCTTCCCGGTCCTCGGGCTCGTCGGCGCGATCGGCGCCGCGCTGCTGACGGACGGGCAGCTGGACACGGTCGAGGACTGGGTGACCGACCAGGTGCCCGGCATCGCCGACCAGCTGCACCTGCGCTCGCTGTTCGAGAACGCGGGCACCATCGGCGTCATCTCGCTGATCCTGGTCCTCCCCACGGGCGCGAGCTGGGTGGACTCGCTGCGCGGCTGCCTGCGGGCGGTGTGGGACCTGCCGGACCCGGAGGACAACTTCTTCCTGCGGCGGGGCAAGGACGTCGGGGTGCTCGCCGGGCTCGGGGGCGTCGTCCTCGTCTCGCTGACCGCCTCGGGGATCGCGCTGAACGTCGTGCGGTCGCTCGCGCGGCACGGGCCGGGCGGTGTCCTGATCCAGATCGCGGCGTACGCGGGCGCGATGGGCGTGACGTTCCTGCTGCTGTCGTACGTGCTGGTGTGGCTGCCGGGCGTCCGGCCGCCGCGCCGGGACGTCGTCGTGGCGTGCGTCGTCGGCGCGGTCGGCTTCGAGCTGCTGAAGCTGCTGATCAGCGGCTACCTGACCCAGGTGGCGACGCGGAACGTGTACGGCGCGTTCGGCGTGCCGATCGCCCTGCTGGTGTGGATCAACCTCATGGCGAAGCTGCTGCTGGTGTGCTGCGCGTGGACCGCCACCGGCGTCACTCAGGGGGAGCGTCCTTGCGCCGACGCCCTGGAAGACCCGCCAGCGGATGAGTGCGGTGGAACAGGTACGCCGCCCCCGCCAGCGCCGCGAGACCGCCCGCCGTCACCCCCAGGACCGTGAGGGCGCCGACGCCGGAGCCGCCCGCCGGGGCGGCGCCGTCGAGCGCGGTGTCGGACCCGCCGGCCTGGCCTGAGCCGGGCGCGCCGTCGCCGCCCGCGCCGTCGGTGGTCGCGGTGCCGGTGCCGGTGCCGCCCGTGCCGTCGGCGTCCTGCGCGGCCTCCTCGCTCAGCGGCGGCACCAGCGTGCCGACCGGCTCGACGGACCCGGCCGCCGCGAAGCCCCAGTCGAGCAGCGACGCGCTCTCCCGGTAGACGGCCAGCGAGTCGCCGTCCTCGGGCTTCATCGCCGTGACGAGGAGGACGCGGCCGTCGCGCTCGGCGACGCCGGTGAAGGTGTGGCCCGCCTCGGAGGTGTAGCCGTTCTTGACGCCCGCCAGGCCCTCGTACGGGGCGAGGCCCGGCGCGCCGACGAGGAGGCGGTTGGTGTTCTGGATCTCGTACGTCTCGCGGTCCGCGCCCTCGCCCGCGCCGGGGAAGTCGGCGGACGGGGTGGAGACGTACTCGCGGAAGTCGGCGTTCTGCATGGCGTCGCGCGCGATGAGGGTGAGGTCGTAGGCGGAGGAGGTCTGCCCGTCGGCGTCGTAGCCGTCGGGGCTGACGACGTGGGTGTCGTTCGCCTGGAGCTCCTCGGCGCGGGCGTTCATCTGGGCGACGGTGGTCTCCAGGCCGCCGTTCATGGCGGTCAGCGCGGCGACCGCGTCGTTGCCCGAGGCGAGGAAGACGCCGTGCCACAGGTCCTCGACGGTGTACGTCTGGCCGTCGGCGATGCCCACGGCGCTGCTGCCGGGGCCGAGGTCCGCGAAGTGCTCGGGCTCGGCGCGGTAGATCTCCCCGCGGTCGAACGAGGGCAGCACCGTGTCGGCGAACAGCATCTTGAGCGTGCTGGCCGGGGGCATGGGCCGGTGTGCGTCGTGCGCGGCGAGGATGTCGCCGGTCTCCGCGTCGGCGACTATCCAGGACTCGGCGGTCAGGTCGTCGGGCAGGGCGGGCGCGCCGGGGGCGGGCCGCACCTGGGTGCCCGTGGCGGCGAGCAGTTCGCCGCCGACCGCGGACCGGTCGGACCGGTCGGATCGGTCGGTGTCGTCGGCGACCGCCGGTCCCGCGGCGGCCAGGACGAGCGCGGGTGTGGCGAGGACCGCCGCGAGCGCGGTGCGAACGGGAGTCCGACAAGAGGACGAGCGATTGAACGGCACACGGTGAACTTACCGGGGTCCCACCGCGTCAGGACCAGTGGAGAGGCCCGAATCGGTGAGCGGGGCCGGTCAACCGGGCGAACCCCGCGCGCCGCATACTGGGCCACAGCCGCCCACCAGGGCTGAAGAGAGGGCACATCCGTTGGTTCTCATGCTCATCCCGATGTCGCTGCTCCTGGCCGCGATCCACTGGTATCTGTGGAAACGCCTGGTCCGGGACGTGTCGGCGCCGGGCGGCGGCTATCGGCGTGCGGCGACGGCGGCGCTGGTCGTGCTCGCCGTGACCGTGCCGTTCGCGTTCGCGGGGCGGCAGCTGGGGCTGCCGTTCGCCGTGCAGCCCTATCTGGCGTGGCCGGGATTTGTCTGGATCGTTGCGGTCCTCTACCTGGTGCTGTCGCTGCTCGTGGGGGAGGCGGTCAGGCCGCTGGTGCTGCGGCTGCTGCGCCGCCGGGACGCGGCGCGCGCGGACGCGGTGCCCGCCGGGACGGCTCCGGCGGGCGCGGCGGGGGAGGCCGCCGCGGAGGGTGCCGCCGATGTCGAGGCGCACGCCGCCGTCCCCGACGCGCCGGGGCGGCGGCTCGTCGTCTCGCGCGGCATCGCCGTCGGCGCGGGCCTCGTCGCCGCCGGGACGCTCGGCTACGGCATCGCCAACGCGCGCAACCTGCGCACCAAGCACGTCACCGTCACCCTGCCCAAGCTGCCGCGCGCCGCCGACCGCTACCGCATCGCCGTCGTCAGCGACATCCATCTCGGCCCGATACTGGGCGGATCGCACTGCCGCCGCGTCGTGGACGCGGTGAACCGGACGCAGCCGGACCTGATCACGGTCGTCGGCGACCTGGTGGACGCCGAGGTGGACGACCTGCGGTCGGCCGTCGCGCCGATGGCCGACCTGCGCGCCCCGGACGGCGCGTACTTCGTCACCGGCAACCACGAGTACTACGTGGAGACCGCCGCCTGGATGGACCACGTGCGGGAGCTCGGCCTGATCCCGCTGGCGAACGAGCGCGCCGGGCTGCCGTACTTCGAGCTGGCCGGGGTGAACGACATCAGCGGCGAGGGCAGCGACTTCGGCGGGCCCGACTACGCGGCGGCGCTCGGCGACCGCGACCGCTCGCGGGCGACCGTCCTGATGGCGCACCAGCCGGTGATGATCCATGACGCGGTGGACTGGGGCGTGGACCTCCAGCTCTCCGGACACACGCACGGTGGCCAGCTGTGGCCGCTCACCTACATCGCGGGCGCCGCCAACCCGACGCTGGCGGGCCTGGAGCGGTACGGCGACACGCAGCTGTACGTCAGCAGGGGCGCGGGTGCGTGGGGCCCGCCGGTGCGGGTGGCGGCCGATCCGGACATCACGGTCATCGAGCTGCGGACCCCATGACGCCCATGGAAGGCGGCTCATCGGATTGTCTGGTTTTCGTCTCGGATCTCCGCACGGGTCAACTATTCGCGTCGAGTTGGTGTCCTAGATAACAAGCTGGGCACAAACTGACAGCGTGATGGAAACGGCTGGCATCGCGGCACAGAGGAGTGAGTGGGGAATGTCGGAGGACGTGGGACTGGACGTGGAAGTGGCGGAGGCGCTCGTCATCCGGGGGCGCGTGCGCGACGCGCTGGGCGTCGCGCTCCCGCGCGCGGTGGTGACGCTGAGCGCGCCGGACGGCGGCCGACATCTCGTGAAGACGCGCAGCGCGGACGACGGCGCGTTCACCGTCACCGCCCCTGAGCACGGCGAATACCTGCTGGTGGCCTTCTCGCCGCAGCTCGGCAGCCAGAGCGTGGCCGTGCGGCTCGAAGGGCGTTCGGTGGAGGTCGAGTTCCGCATGAACGTGCCGGGCGCCGTCCCGGAGTGACCCGCGGCGCCACGGCCGGGCCCGGCACCCCACGGCCAGGCCCGCCCGCGCCGCGTCCGCCCCCGTGGCCCCCGCCGGGGGCGCCGCCCATGGCGTACCCGTGGGCGTTCTGTGCCGATCGGACCCCAAACGCGCCCACACCGTGACCTCCCGCCGCTCCAACGTCCCGGGCCCTTGTGGTTGGCTTGCCCCGCACATCCTTACGAGAAAGGGCGCGCCGGGTGCGACGGATGAAGGGTCGAGGGGCGATAGGCATCGTTCTTGCCATGGTGCTGGTGATCGCGGGGGTGGGCGGCTGGGCCTGGTACCAGACGCGGGACGGTGAGGAGGAGCCCATCGTCGTGGGCACGACGATGGCGCCGACGGTGCTCGACCCGGCGGGCGCGTACGACATCGGCTCGTGGGCGCTGACCAGCAACCTCTTCCAGTCCCTGCTGACGTTCATCCCCGGCAAGGAGCAGCCCGTCCCCGACGCCGCCGAGGAGTGCGAGTTCAGCGACGAGGAGCTGACGGTCTTCCGCTGCACGCTCCGGGACGACCTGACTTTCACCAACGGCAACGCGATCACGCCCGACGACGTCAAGTTCTCGTACGAGCGCATCATCGGCATGGCGGCCCGCGCCGAGCGCGAGGCGGAGGACGACACCATCCCCGAGGACGAGAAGTTCGCCTTCGCCGGTCCCGCCGCCCTGCTGGGCAGCCTCGACGCCGTCCGCACCGACGGCCAGGACGTCATCTTCGAACTGAACCAGCCCGACGCCACGTTCCCCTTCATCGTCGCCGGCGCGGCCGGTGCCATCGTGGACCGGCAGAGCTACCAGGAGCTGGACCTGCACTCGGACGAGTCGGTCGTCGGCTCGGGACCGTTCGTGCTCACCCGCTACGTGGCGGACGAGGTCGCCGAACTGGCGCCGAACCCGGACTACAGCGGCGCCGCCACCGCCGGCCAGGGCCCCGTCACCGTCCGGTACTTCGTGCAGCACGGCGACGGCCCCACGGCCGACCAGCAGCTCGCCGAGGCGTGGGAGAACGAGGAGATCGACGTCAACGGCGGCGTCATGCCGCCGGAGGCCATGGCGGACCTCAACCGCAGCGACCCGGACATCGCCTTCGCCGAGCAGGCGGGCGCCAACACCCGTGTCATGGGCTTCAACACGGACGGGGACCGCACGTTCGGCTCCCGCACCGCCCGCCGCGCCGTCGCCGCGCTGCTCGACCGCGAGGGCATCGCCCGGCGCGTGCAGCACGACACGGTCCAGGCGCTCTACTCGCTGATCCCGGCGGGCTTCACCGGCCACTCGACGCCGTTCTACGACCTGTACTACGCCATGGACGTGGACGACGTGCGGCAGGAGATGACCGACGCGGGCCTCGAACTGCCGGTGCAGTTCGACCTGGCGTACTCCCGCGGCGCGGCGAACACCGCCGAGGCCGAGTTCATCGCGGAGACGCTGAACGAGTCGGGGCTCTTCGAGGTCACCACGACCTACTACGACTGGTCCGAGTTCGTGCCCACCCTCTTCGGCGAACGGGCCTTCGACGCCTACCTGCTGAGCTTCGCGGCCGACTTCCCCGACCCCGCGACGTTCACCGACAACCTCGTCGGCCCCGTCGACGCCCTGACCACCGGCTTCAGCAGCGACACCATCAACGCGATGATCGAGGAGACCAGGGGCGTCGTGAACCGCGGCCGGGTCGCGGGCGACTTCGAGCGCATCCACGAACTGGCCGCCGCCGAGGCCCCGGTGATCCCGATCTGGCAGGAGACCCGCGTCACCATCAGCACGTCCGACATCGCGGGAATCCAGCAGCTCGCCTCGAACAGCGGTGTGTGGCGGCTGTGGGAGCTGCACAGGATCTGATCGTTACGGCAGGATGCGCTCATGGCTCTACTACGGCACACCATCGACCTGGCCCCGGTCGCGCGCGGCCAGGTGGAGGACGCGTTCCGTGTGCTCCACGACGTGATCGAATCCCTGCGCGTCGAGGACGCCAGGCTCGTCACGGAGGACGGCCGGCCCGTCCCCGACGTCGTGCTGCGCTCGGGCGAGCACGCGCGGCCCGGGGCGCAGTACTCCGTCCCCGGGCCCGTGCAGGAGGGGACCGGCCCGCCCGCCGACCGGCTGACCGTGCTGGAGTGGGACCGCTCCACCGCCACCGCCGTGCGGTACGAGGCGGAGCGGCACGACCCCCCCTCGCGCGGCAGCGCCGAGCTGCGGCTGCGCAGCGCCGAACGGCCGGTGAACGTGCGGTTCGTGCTGCGCGGTGAGCTGACGCGCCCGGACGGCGGACGGCGGCGGATGCGCTGGTTCGCGCTGCGCGCCGAGCTGGACTTCGACCGGTGGTGGGAGGCGGCCGGGGGGCACTTCGGCTCGGGGGCGGGCGCCGGCGCCCGCGCCCGCCCCGCGCTGACCGTCCTCCTGCGGCACCCGCTGCTCCAGGCGACCACCGTCGTCGTACCCGGGCCGGGCAGGGACGGCGGCTGGCGCCTCGACATCGCGACGACCGTACGGGGCCGGCGGCTCGGGCGGCTGGTCGCGGCCGTGCCGTTGCGGGTCACGCGGCGGCTGATGCACCGCGCGGTCGGCGAGGCGCTCCAGCGGATGGCGGACGACTGGCGTACGCACGCCGTCCCGCGCATCGGGCGGACCCCGGAGGAGATGCGCCGCGCCCTGCTGGAGGACCTGACCGGTCACGGCAGCAGGACGCGGGCGCCCGAGGAGTGACCCGCGCGGCGCCGCTCGCGGCGGGGGTCAGTTCTGGTTGGCCTCGACGTCGAGCGTGATCTTGATCTTGTCGCTGACCGCCGCGCCCGCCGCGCCGCCGGTGACACCGAAGTCGGCGCGGCTGATCTCGGTCGTGGCGGAGAAGCCGACGGCGGGCTTGCCGCCCATGCCGGTGCCGAAGCCGTTCAGCTCCACGGCCAGGGTGACGGGGCGGGTGACGCCGCGCAGGGTCAGCTCGCCGTCGATGAAGCCCTCGCCGTCCTCGACGCGCACGCCGGTCGAGGCGAAGGTCATGGCCGGGTGGGCCTCGACGTGGAGGAAGTCCTCGCCGCGCACGTGCTCGTCGCGCTGGGCGTTGCCGGTGGAGACGGACGCGGTGTCGATCGTCGCGATGACGGACGACGCCTCGGGGGCGTCGGTGGTGGTGAGAGTGCCCTCGAAGGTGTCGAAGCGGCCGCGTACCTTGGCGATGCCCAGGTGGCGGACGGTGAAGGCGACCTCGGAGTGGACGGGGTCGATGGTCCAGGTGCCCGTGGTGTAGCCGGGCAGGAGGGCGCTGAGGTCGGCGGACGCGGTCATGGGTGACTCCTCGGGGAAGTGCGGGAACGGTCGCGCTCGGTGGCGGAGGCACTGCCGTTCGGTGAGCGCTCCGCCAACCTAGCGCGTTCTTGTTGAATCCTCAACCATGGGTACGCTCGGGTTATGCCCGAGCATCAGCCGACCCCCTGGCTCACCGAGGGTGAGCAGCACGTGTGGCGCACGTACCTCGCCGCGACCGCCGACCTCCAGGCCCACCTCGACCGGCGCCTGCGCGCGGAGGCGGGCGTCCCCGTCGCGTACTACGAGATCCTCGTCGCCCTGTCCGAGAGCCCCGGCGGGTCCCTGCGCATGGGGCGTCTGGCCGACGTGTGCCGCGCGTCGCGCAGCCGCCTGTCGCACGCCGTCGCCATGCTGGAGAGCTACGGCTGGGTGAGCCGCTGCGCCACCGACGACGACGGGCGCGGCTCGGTCGCCCGGCTGACGGACGCGGGGCTCGCGGCGCTGCGGGAGTCCGCGCCGGGGCACGTCGGGGAGGTGCGCGCCTGCCTGTTCGACGCGCTGAGCGCCGAGCAGATCGCCGCGCTGCACGGGATCACGCACGCGCTGCGGGACGCGGTGGCGGCGCGCGCGGGAGCGTGACCGCGCGCGCCGGACCGTTCCCGCTCAGACGGCCACCGCCTGAAGCACCCCCGTGCCGCTGCCTCCGCCGCCGGAGGCCACGTACAGCAGGCCGTCCGCGACGGTGGGCGTGGACGTGGCCGAACCCTGCGTGGCGTACGCCCAGCGCTGCTCGCCGGTGGCCGCGTCCAGCGCGTAGAGGGTCGCGGCCGTGTACGCGCTCACGTACAGCGTGTCGCCGACCGGCCTGGCGGGGACCGCCACGTCACCTTCGAGGGAGAAGGACCACAGCTCGTCACCGGTGCCCGCGTCCACGGCGTGCACCATGCCCCAGTTACCCCAGTAGACACGGCCGTCGGCCACGGACGGCGGGCCGGCGAAGTCACCGGCCGTCCACAGCTCCTCGCCGGTGGCGGCGTCCAGCGCGTGCACGCCCGCCCGGTCGCCGACGACGAGCACGCCGTCCGCGAGCGCGGGTGAGCTGTCGGCCGTCGGGTCGAGGGGGAAGGACCACAGCTCGTCACCGGTGTCCGCGTCCACGGCGTACACCGCGCCCTCGCCCGTCGCCAGGTCGCCGGTGCCGAAGTGGAGCACACCGTCCGCCAGGGTGAGGGTGTGGTGCACGGCGGCGACGGCCTGGAACGTCCAGCGTTCCGTCCCGTCCGCCGTGTCGAGGGCGTGGACCGTCCCGCCGTTGTCGCCGAACCAGACCGTGCCCTCGGAGACCACCGGGGAGGACTCCATCGGCGCGTCGACGCGCGTGGTCCACAGCTCGTCGCCCGTCGCGGCGTCCACCGCGTAGAACAGCCCGGCCTCGTGGCTGGGGAAGTAGACGACGCCGTCCGCCACGGCGGGCGCCGCGTCCACGTAGTCGGCCGCCTGGAACGTCCAGCGTTCCTCACCCGTGGCGGCGTCCACGGCGTAGACCACGCCACCGCCGCTGCCCGCGTAGAGCGTGCCGTCCACCACCGTCGGCGCGGAGCCCACCTCGCCCGCCACGGGGACGGTCCACAGCAGTGTGCCGGGCGGCGCGTCGGGCGTGCCGGGGGCGTCCGGCGTCCCGGATTCCGTCGCCGGCGGACCCGCCTCCGGCGGCGTCGGGGACGTGTCGCCGCCCACGCCGAGCGCCAGGAACGTGCCCACCCCCGCGATCACCGCGACCGCCGTGGCGGCGGCGACGGCCTGGAGCCGCCCGGCGCGCGCACGGCGCGGCCGTGGGCGGCGCGGCGGGGCGCCGCCGCCCTGGTCGGTGGGGCTCCCCGCCGGTTCCGGTGCCCCGGCGACGAGCCCGGCGATCGCGTCGCGGACCGGACGCGCGAAGAGGACCAGGACGAGCGCCGGCGCCCAGGCGGCCCGCAGCGCCTTCTGCTCGCGCGCGCAGACCGTACAGGGCGAGCAACCGGCCGAGGCGGAGCACGACTTGACGGCCGTCAGCGAACTGCGGCGGCACGTCGCGCACTTCAGGCAGCCGTCGCACTGCGCGCAGTTGTTGGTGTGCTTGACGACATGATCGCGCAGCGGCGCGGCGAACGGTCCCGGGTAGCGCGCCACGATGCCGGAGAGCTGCGGGCAGAGCGTGCGGTCGCCCTTCGTCAGCAGGTACGCGTGGAAGCCGTCCGCGACGGTCGAGCGCATCAGCGTCAGGCGGTTGCGCAGCGTCTGGGCCGCGGGCGCGGCGGTTCCCCCGTCGGCCCGCAGGCGGGCGACGACGTCCTCGTCCCGTAACTCCCGGCCCACGCTCAGCTCGAACAGCGCGAGGTCCTGCTCGTCCAGCGTCGCACGCGCCACCTCGTCCGCGATCCGGCGCGCGTCCGCCAGCCGCGCCTCGTCGTCCCGCGCGGCGAGCACGGCGGGGTGGTCGTCGAACGTCTCGTCCGCCCCGAGCGCGGCGTCCCACGGGCGGGACGCCGCGCGCTTGCTGCGGTGCTTCCGCAGCCGGTTCCCCGCAGTGGTCATCAGCCACCGGTCGAGCCGGTCCGGGAGCCGCGCCGTGCCGGTCAGCGCGACGATCGCGTCCTTGAACGTCTCCTGCGCGAGGTCCTGGGCCAGCGTCATGTCGCCCGTCCTGCGCGCCAGCATCCGCAGGACAGGGCGGTAGTACCGCTCGGTCATCTCCTCAAGCGCCGCGGTGCGCGCCGCGCGGTCACCGGCCTCCCGGATGCGGCGCGCGAGCGCGTCGACACCCGCGCCGTCGGCGGCGCCGCCGACGGCGTCCTTTCGGGCCTCTCCGTCGATACCGCCCATACCGTCCATGCCGTCCCCCCCCAATCCGTCCGGCGACCGCCGCTCGCGGGACCGGAAGAAAAATCTTGAAGAAAATCCGCCGAAGTCCGGGAAAGAGCCCCCGAACCCGGCCTGTACCTCCGCAAGGCGCCGATCGCCCCAAGGAGGACAACATCATGAACACCCCCCGATATGCCGGGACTTACCCCCAACCGCCGCCCGTACTCGCCGACGCGCCCGGTGTCCCGGGCGCTGTCTGGGCGGCGGTCGGCATACTCCTGACCGGACTCGCGCACGCGCTCGTCCGCCACGTCCTGTGGCGGCACGCCGTGACGACGCCCCTGCGCGCCCTCCGCCGCCCGGCCCCGCCCGGGGTGGACGCGGACCTCCTGCTCAGGGCCCACACCGCGCTCCACCGGCTGACCATGGACGCCCTCGGCCCCGCCCTGCCACTCCACGGCCGGGCGCCCCTCGCGACGGCCGCCCTCGGCACGGCCTGCGGCTGGCTGGCGGAGCGGCTGACCACGGCGTACGGCCCCGCGGGACTGTGCGGCGGCCTGCTCGTCATGGCGGCGCTCACCGTGCTGCACGCCGTCATCACCCTGCCGCCGTGGCGCGCGGCGATGCGGGCGGACCGGACGCTGCGCCGCCTCCCCACCGGCGACCCGGAGCACGACCGGCGCGTCGTCCGCGCCGTCGTGGACACGCACCGGGCGACCATGCGCGCGCTCGCCCGCACCCCGGGCCCGCGCCGCCGCGGGCGGTGAGCGGCCGCCGGCTACAGCACCTTGCCCGGGTTGAGGATGCCGAGCGGGTCGAAGACCTGGCGGATCGACCGCTGCAACTCCAGGCTCGTAGGACCGAGTTCGCGTGCCAGCCAGTCGCGTTTCAGGACGCCCACGCCGTGTTCGCCGGTGATCGTGCCGCCCAGGGCGAGACCCAGCTCCATGATCGCGTCGAACGAGGCGCGGGCGCGGTCCCGTTCGTCCGGGTCGGCGGCGTCGAAGCAGACGACCGGGTGCGTGTTCCCGTCCCCGGCGTGGGCGCACACGCCGATGGTCAGCCGGTACTCGTCCGCGATCGCCGCCACCCCGTCCAGCATCTCCGCCAGCCGCACGCGCGGCACGCACACGTCGTCGATCATCGTGGTGCCCGCGACCGCCTCCAGCGCGGGCAGCGCCGCGCGCCGGGCGGCGAGCAGCAGCTCCGACTCGGCGGCGTCGTCGGCGGGCACGACCCCGGTGGCCCCGGCCGCGTGGCACAGCGCGCCGACCGCCGCCAGGTCCGCCGCCGGGTCCGGGGTGTCGAAGGCGCAGACCAGCAGCGCGCGGGTGCTCTCCGGAAGGCCCATACGCGTCAGCCTGTTGACGGCGCGCACGGTCGTCGCGTCCATCAGTTCGAGCAGCGACGGGGTGTGGCCCGCCGCCATGATGGTGGCGACCGCCTCGCCCGCCGCCGCCGTGCCGGGGAACTCGGCGGCCAGCGCGAGCCGCGGCGGCGGCGCCGGCCTCAGCGCGAGCACCGCCCCGACGACCACGCCCAGCGTCCCCTCGGCGCCGACGAACAGGCGCGTCAGGTCGTACCCCGCCACGCCCTTGGCCGTCCGCCGCCCGGTGCGCAGCAGCCGCCCGTCCGCCAGCACGACATCGAGCCCGAGGACGTACTCGGCCGTCACGCCGTACTTGACGCAGCACAGGCCGCCGGAGCCGGTGCCGATGTTGCCGCCGATGGTGCACTGCTCCCAGCTCGACGGGTCGGGCGGGTACGCGAGGCCGTGCGCGGCGACGGCCTTCGACAGGTCGGCGTTGACGACGCCCGGCTCGACCACGGCGTAGCGGTTCACCGCGTCGATCTCCAGCACGCGGTCCATGCGGAGCAGGGAGAGCACCACGCAGCCGTCCACCGCGTTCGCCGCGCCGGACAGGCCCGTACGGGCACCCTGCGGGACGACGGGCACGCGTAGCGCGTACGCCGTACGCAGCACGTGCCGCACCTCCTCGACGGTGCGCGGCAGCACGACGGCCGCCGGTTCGCCCGCCGGGCAGAAGCTCGCCATGTCGTGCGCGTAGGAGGCCATGACGTCGGGATCGGTGAGGACGGCGCCGTCCGGCAGGCCCTCGCGCAGCGCCGCGACAAGAGTGCTCATACGGCCCACCATGGCACCGCGCCCGCCGCCCGTCACCCCCACCGGCGCACCGGCCCCGGGTTGCGCCGCTGTTCACCCCGGGCACGCTCCCGGGTCACACCGCGGGTCCCGGCGTCCGCGACGATCCGCCCCATGAAGCACCGAAGACTCGCCGTCCTGGGCACCGTCGCCGTGCTCGGGGCCACCGCCGTCACCCGGCCGCCGCCCACCCGCACCACCGCGACCACCACGGGGGCGGCCTCGGCCTGACCCTGATCGGCCGCTGCGCGACGGGCGCGTTCGACGAGGGCGCCGCCGAGATCACCGCCGAGATCACCGCCTACGACCCGCGCAGCGAGCGGGTGTTCACCGTCAGCACCGGCCGGCCGCCGGGCCGGTGGGCGCCGAGGGATACCGTGTCTCGCTCGCCGCGCTCCTCGGCCACACGCGGGCGGTGATCCTCGAAGCGCTCGAACAGGCCTGCGCTTCAGGCGGGTTGGCGCGGAGGGCGGGCGTGCTGCCGTCGTCGGCGAGCCAGCACCTCGGCGTGCTGCGGGACGCGGGGCTCGCTCGCCGCGATGGGCGGGGCGCTCGCGCGGTGGGGGTGGGTCAGCCCGGCGGCGTTCGGCCGTGGGCGGGACCCGGCGGACCGACCCGCGCCGGCCAGGGGCGCCAGCCGTCGGGCGGGAGCGGGGGGCGTGCGCCGGGGCGGGTGACGCGGTGCTCGGAGCTGATCCCGTGCCCGTCGGGGGAGGAGATGGCGCAGGTGACGCGGCCCCGGCGCAGGGTCTCGCGCAGCCGCCCGGCGGCGACGGCGAGGGTCTGCCACTCCAGCTCGCCGGCCAGCGCCTCGACCGAGTCGTCGCACGCGTCGCAGCCGCAGTCGGGGAAGGCGGCGGCGAAGTACCGGCCGGCGTGCAGGGTCACGCTGGGGAAGCCGGTGAACGTGAAGGTGAGCGCTGCCGCGTCGGGCGCGGCGGGGGTGAGCGTCACCGTACGCACGCGTTCGCCGTGCCGCCGCTCCTCGCCCTCGCGGGCCGTCGCGTCGTACTCCGCCGTGAGGTGGGCGGTCAGCGCCTCGGCGACGGTGAGCAGGGGCGCGAAGCGCTCGGGGTGCTCGGTGACGCTGTAGTACCGCTCGGGCGGGCCCTCGTCCCAGTCCCAGCGGTCGCCGTAGGGGATGACGGCTCCGGCGGCGTCGCGGAGGACAGGGAGCGCGAGGGCGGGGCGTGCGTACGCGGCCATGCGCCGACCGTACGCGCGCCCCGCCCGTTTATCGCGGGGCGGCGGGGCCGTCAGGCGCGCCAGCGGGCGCGGTCCTCGTACCGGAAGATCTCGTGGTTCTTGTGCAGGCCGAGGGAGAAGGGGTAGACGGCCCCCTCCGTGAGGTTGTGGCCGTTGGACGCGCGGTGGGTCACGCAGTTGCCGTTGCCGCCGACCGAGATGCTGTCGATGATCCGCATGCCGCTGGGGTCCCAGACGTCCACGTACACGGCCCAGCCGTCGGCCTCGATGTCGCAGACCTCGACGATGTCGCCGTACGCCTCGAAGCGGAGGCGTCCGCCGGGGTCGCCGTCGTCGGTGTGCAGCTGGTGGTCCCAGTCGATGGCCTGGGCGGCGGTGGCGTTGAGCGCGGGGAGCGCGAGTGCGGCGGCGAGGACGGCCGCGCCGCGCAGGGTGGTCTTCTTGCTGGGCTTGCGCATGGGGGTGTCTTCCTCCGTCGGGCCCGTCACGGCTCGCCATGTCGGATGGCATGGACGGGACTTGCGCGGAGGTTAGTCTCCTGGTTCCCGAACGGGAACACTGCCACGCGCGTAGCTGAGGAAGACTTGATCTTTCGACGGCGCGGTGAAGTGCCCCTGGAAACGGCCCAGTTCTCGGCCGGTGCGCCCGCCTGCCCGGGGCGGCGGGAGAGGAACGGGCAGGTCGGCGGGGTTCGTGCGCTCGGTGCGCCGCACGGCTGGGCCGCGAGCGCGGCCTTGTGACGGCCGACCGCCGTGCCGGAATCCCGGCGGGACACCTTCACGCCCGCGTACGGGGAGGGCGACGGGGGCGGGCACATACGCCCGCCCCCGCTCGCGCCCGGCTTGCTCATGCCTTCCACTCGGCGTAGTCCCAGTACTGGCGCAGGCCGTTGGAGTGCTCCAGAGAGAGCGAGAACTCGTAGTAGCGGCCCTCCACCAAGTCGTGGCCGTTGGAGGCGCGGTGGGTCTTGCAGTTGCCGTTGCCGCCGACCCTGAAGTTGTCCACGTTGTAGCGGCCCACGGTGTCGTAGACATCGACCTCCACAGCCCAGCCGTCGGCTTCGATGTCGCATATCTCGACGATGTCGCCGTATGCCTCGAAGCGGAGGCGTCCGCCGGGGTCGCCGTCGTCGGTGTGGAGCTGGTGGTCCCAGTCGATGGCCTGGGCGGCGGTGGCGTTGAGCGCGGGGAGCGCGAGTGCGGCGGCGAGGACGGCCGCGCCGCGCAGGGTGGTCTTCTTGCTGGGCTTGCGCATGATCAGTGTGTCTCCGGTGTGTGGGCGCGCGATGCGCCGGCGGATGTCAGGAAGGGGACGGGTGCGCCTGCGGGCACGGTCTGCTCAGGCCGTCCACCGCGCCTGGTCGTAGTAGTTGCCGTACGGGTAGGAGTCCTTGTACAGGCTGATCGTGAAGTAGTAGGCCTGGCCTTCCTTGAGGTCGTGGCCGTTGGAGGCGCGGTGGGTCTTGCAGTTGCCGTTGCCGCCGACGGTGAACTCGTCCGAGTAGCCTGGGGCGTAGACCTCCACGCGCACGGCCCAGCCGTCGGCTTCGATGTCGCACAGTTCGACGATGTCGCCGTACGCCTCGAAGCGGACGCGGCCGCCGGGGTCGCCGTCGTTGGTGTGCAGCTGGTGGTCCCAGTCGATGGCCTGGGCTGCGGTGGCGTTGAGCGCGGGGAGCGCGAGGGCGGCGGCGAGCACGGCCGCGCCGCGCAGGGTGGTCTTCTTGCTGGGCTTGCGCATGATCAGTGTGTCTCCGGTGCGTGGGCGCGCGATGCGCCGGCGGATGTCAGAAGGGGATGGGGCGCGCCCGCGGGCACGCCTGTTCAGGCCTTCCACGTCGTACTGTCCTCGTCGGCGAAGGACGTGCCGTCCTTGCGCGGTCCAAGGTGATGGCCTGGCGGCGGCGAGGACGCCCGCGCCGCGCGGGGTCGTCTTCTTGCCGGGCTTCCACACGAGGGCGTCCTCTTCCGTCGCAGCCCGCCGTGTCTCGGCAACAGCACGATGGTGTGCGGGACTTGCGCGGAGACTAGTCCCGCGCTTTTCATTCGGGAACGTTTCGACGCGCGTAGTTGGCGAAGACTTGATGCTTCCCGAACTGCACCGAAGTGACCCGGTAGGCGGGGGCGTTCACCGGTATGGGCGGGGGCGCATTCGGTGCCGGACGGGTACGGACCGGTCAGGCCGCCTGTGCCGCGTACCGCCCTGCCGGCGCCGCGCCCCGGCCGTGGTGCGCGGCGCGGCGGCGACCGGGGCGGCGCGCGCGGTTCCCGGCATCACGTATTCGCGAACGCGTAGCCCCAGGCACCGCGTTCACGAGCGGTCGATGAGCGCCTGCACCCCGTCGAGCACGCACGTGAGCGCGAACTCCAGCGGATCGGCCGGGTCGGGCGCGTAGGCACCGTCCGCGACGGCGCGCGCGACGGCGGGGAACCGGTCGGCGTGCCGGACGAGCAGCTCGCCCGTGAGGCGGTCCCACTCCTGGTCGGCCTCCGAGTCGAAGTCGTGCTGCTGCTGGACGACGGTGCGCACCAGGCTGGACACGAGCACGAACACGTGGTGCCGCTGCGCGGCGGTCAGGCCGGTCGGCTCCAGCGCCGCGAGCGCCGCGTCGAGCCAGCCGATCTGGTGCGGGCCCATCAGCTGGCGGCGCATCGCGGTCGCGGCCAGCAGCCACGGGTGGGCCCGGTGGACGGCCGCCGACCGGCGCGCCCACTCGGCGATCCGCTCCCGCCAGCCGTCGCCGGCCGCCGTCAGGTCGGGGACGCCGGCGACCACGGACTCGACCATCAGCTCGACCAGTTCGTCCTTGCCGTGGACGTAGCGGTACAGCGCCATCGCCGAGACGCCGAAGCCCGCGCCGACCCTGCCCATGGACACGGCGTCGAGCCCCTCCGCGTCGGCGATCCCCACGGCGGCCTCGGCGATACGGCGCGGGCTGAGGCTCGGTTTGGGACCGCGGGTCGGCCGGTCCCGCTCGTCCCACAGCAGCGCGATGCGCGCGCGCAGGTCGCGGGCCTTCTCCCTGGCCATCCGGTCCTCCGTCTCGTCCGGCGCCGTCGCTTGACGGCGCCTCCACAACTGTATATACCTTAAACGCAACTGCTTATGGGTTAAACAGTTTAGGGGTTATGCTCATGCTCGGCATCATCGCCTCCGCCACCGCCGCCGTCCTCACCGCACCCGTCGCCGGCCTCCTCGGCCACCGCGCACTCCGGCGCGCCGCGCACACCAGGCGGCTGCGCGTCACCGCCCCCCGCGGCATCGACGAGTCCGGCCTCGTCCGCGTCGGCGGCATCGACCAGTGGATCTCGATACGCGGCGAGGACCTCGGCAACCCCGTGATCCTGGAGATCCTCGGCGGCCCCGGCGCCTCCAACCTGGTCTTCCTCCCGCGCACCCACGTCTGGGAGCGCCACTTCACCGTCGTCCGCTGGGACATGCGCGGCGCCGGGCGCACGTTCGCCGCCGGCGGCCCCGAAGGGCAGGGCGAGATGTCCCTCGACCGGCTGTACCGCGACGCCCTGGAGGTCACCGAGCACGTCCGCGCTCGGCTCGGCGTCGCGAAACTCCTGCTGGTGGCCAACTCGTTCGGCACCGTCCTCGGCCTGCGCCTGGCCCGCAGCCACCCGGAGCTGTACTCGGCCTACGTCGGCACCGACCAGAACGTCATCGCGGGCGGACGCGAACGCGGCGCCTACGACGCCCTGATGGCCCGGCTCGGCGCGGCGGGCAGGACGAAGGAACTGGCCGCCGTCACCGCCATGGGCACCGACCGCACCCGCTGGACCACCGAGCAGCTCGCGGAGTACAACAAGCTCGTCCTCACCACCGACCCGCTGTCCTACGACACGATGAAGACCGTGGTGTTCCGCTCCCTGTGGTTCTCACCGCTGCACACGCTGCGCGGGCTGCGCGCGTACGTGAGGGCCATGTCGTTCTCCGAGCCGCTCGCGCTGGAGGCCGCCGCCATCGACGAGTGGGCGGAGGGCACGGACTTCCGGCTCCCGTTCTTCCTCTTCCAGGGCGACAGCGACGTCCTCACCCCGCCGGACGCGGCCAGGCGCCTCTACGACGACGTGACGGCACCGGTCAAGGACTTCGCCCTCATCCGGGACGCCAGCCACTTCGCGTCCTTCCGCCACCCGGACCAGTTCCTCGACCTGATGCTCACCCGCGTCCGCCCGGCCGTCACCGCCGAACCCGCCGACGGCTGACGCGGGTCGCGGGTCGCCGGGTGCCGGGCGCCGGGCGGCGAAAGGCAGTCGCGGGGGCGCCGGGGAGCCCGTTACGGTCCACGGACGAGTGTGCCCGGCGACGAGGGAGAGTACGGCATGGGACCAGCGGATCTGCGCCGCGCGGTGGAGGCGGCACGGGCGGTCGTCTCGGGACTGGGCCTTCCAGTTGACGAGGTGACCGTCATCCACGACTCGGACCGCGTCGCGCTGCGTCTGCTCCCGTGCGACGTGCTGGCCCGCGTCGCGCCGCTGCGGGATCTGGCCGAAGCGCGGTTCGAGGCGGACGTCGCCCGCCGCCTCGCCGACACCGACGCCCCGGTGGCCGGACTCGACCCGCGGGCGGGTTCCCGGGTCCACGTACGGGACGCGTTCGCCGTCTCGCTGTGGACGTACTACGAGCCGGTGGCACCGGCCGTCGCACCGGCCGACTACGCGGACGCGCTCCGGCGGCACCACGCCGCCCTGCGCCGCGTCGAACTGGACGACGCGCCGCACTTCACCGATCGGGTCGCCAGGGCGCTCGAAGAGGTAGACGACCCGGCGCGCTCCCCGCAACTGCGGGACGCCGAACGGCGGTTCCTCAGCGACACTCTCACCCGCCTGCGCGCCGAGATCACCGACAGGAAGGCGAGTGACCAACTGCTGCACGGCGAACCACATCCCGGCAACCTCCTCGCCACGCGGCACGGGCCACTCTTCATCGACCTCGCCACATGCTGCCGCGGACCGGTCGAGTTCGACCTCGCCCACGCGCCCGAGGAGGTGGACGCGTACTACGCGGGCGCCGACCACGCTCTGGTCCGGCGGTGCCGCGCGCTCAACTGGGCTTTCTTCTCCGCCTGGCGCTGGCGCCAGGACGACCAGATGCCCGACCGGGACCACTGGCGCACGGAAGGCCTCGCCCGCGTGCGCGCCGCACTCGACCACTGCTGACCCCACTGAACACGAGCCCCCGCACCGCCCGTTCGCCCCGCTGCGTCACCGCGTCCCGGAAGCGGTCGATCACGAAGGCCGTGGCGATGGGCACGGCCTCGCCGCCCTGACGGCCCGGACGTCCGCGTCGGAGCGAGGGGGCCTGGCCGTGGCGGACGGCCGGCTCATGCCCGGAGGGTCCGGCGTCTCTGGTCGAACTGCACGACACGGCTGTCGGAGATCCAGCAGTCGTTTCCGGGCAGGGCGAGGTCCGACCGGCCGAGTCGTCCGGTGGGTGGGTCAGGGTGTCCGGCTGCGGAACGTGCGGCGGTAGGTGTCCGGTGGGACGCCGACCGTTCGGTGGAAGTGGCGGCGGAGTGTCGTGGCAGTGCCCATGCCGGTTGCCGTGGCGATGCTGTCCACGCTGTGGTCCGTGCGTTCCAGCAACTCCTGTGCGTGGCGGATGCGTTGGGTCAGCAGCCATTGCAACGGCGTCGTGCCGGTCGCCGCGTGGAAGTGGCGGGTCAGGTGCCGTGCGCTCATGCCGGCCCGCCGTGCCAGGTCGTCCACCGTCAGGGGCTCGCCGAGCCGTTCGACGGCCCATGCCAGCAGCGCGGCGAGCGGCCGGTCGTTCCCGTCGGCCGGTACCGGCGCGGTGACGAACTGCGCCTGGCCGCCCGCCCGGTGAGGCGGTACGACGAGGCGGCGGGCGACCGCGTTCGCGACCGCCGAGCCGTGGTCGAGGCGGACGAGGTGCAGGCACAGGTCGAGCGCGGCGGCCTTGCCCGCCGAGGTGAGCACGCTGCCGTTGTCCACCCAGAGGACGTGCGGGTCCACCGACACCCGCGGGTGGCGGGCGGCCAGTTCGCCGGTGTGCGCCCAGTGCGTCGTGGCGCGCCCGCCGTCCAGCAGACCGGCCGCCGCGAGGACGAACGCGCCGGTGCACAGGGACGCCACGCGCGCGCCCCCCTCGTGCGCCGCGCGCACGGCGTCCACCAGGCCGGGCGGCGGGGCGTCGTCGATGTCGGCCCAGCCGGGGACGATCACGGTGTCCGCGTCCCGCAGCCGCTCGAAGCCGTGGTCGGGCTCCAGCAGGAACCGCCCGAGCCGCACCGCCTCCGGGCCGCAGACCGCCACGTCGTACCAGGGCACCGTCACCGCGTCCGGGGCGGAGGCGAAGACCTCGTACGCCAGGGACAGTTCGAACGGCAGCATGCCCGGGGTGACGGCGATCGCGACGGACCTCATGTCCGGAAGTGTACGGGCCATGTCGTTCCGGACACTCACGATCGGCCGAACGCCCCCGCCAGGATGGCTCGCGGAAGAACGGCCGAGCGTGGGAGAGCGTCATGGGATCGGGTCAGGCAGTCGCGGTGTTCGGGGCGTACGGGCACACCGGGCGGTTCGTGGTGGCGGAGCTGGCGGAACGCGGCTACGCGCCGGTGCTGTCGGGCCGCGACGCGGGCAGGCTGGACGCGCTGGCGTCCGCGACCGGCCACGAGGCACGGGCCGCGTCGGTGGACGACCCGGCCTCGCTCGACCGCGCGCTCGCCGGGACGGCGGCCGTCGTCAACTGCGCCGGACCCTTCGCGGCGACCACCGGCCCCGTGGTCGAGGCGGCGCTGCGGGCGGGCGTCCCGTACGTGGACGTCGCGGCGGAGATCGAGGCGAACGCCGACACGTTCGCCCACTTCGCGGACCGCGCCCGCGCCGCCGGGATTGTGGTCCTCCCCGCGATGGCCTTCTTCGGCGGCCTCGGCGACCTGCTGGCCACCGCCGCCATGGACGACTGGACGGCGGCCGACGAGGCACATGTCGCGTACGGCCTGAGCAGTTGGCACCCCACCGCAGGGACGCGCGCCTCCGGCACCGTCTCCCACGACCGGCGCGACGGCCACCGCGTCCGCTTCATGGAGGGGCGCCTCGAATACCACACCGACGCGTCGCCCACCCTGGAGTGGACCTTCCCCGAACCGCTGGGCACGCGGACGATGGTCGGGGAGTTCACGATGGCGGACGTCATCACCCTGCCGAGCCACCTGGACATCCCGGAGGTGCGCACCTCCATGGCGGCCGGGGCCGCCCGCGACCTGGCGGACGCCGACACCCCGGCGCCGGAGGCGGTGGACGAACGAGGGCGCTCGGCGCAGACATTCATGGTGGACGTCGTCGTGCGGTCAGGCGCCGAGACGCGGCGCGCGGTGGCGAGCGGCCAGGACATCTACGCCGTCACGGCCCCGCTCGTCGGCGAGGCGGTCACCCGCATCCTCACCGGGCGGACGAGGACCGTGGGCGTCGCCTCGGCGGGGGCGCTCTTCGACGCGCCCGGCTTCCTGCGCGCGCTGGCGCCGCATCTCACCGTGGACCTGCGGCGCTGAGCGGGCCGGACGGAGCGACCGCGCGGACGATCAGCGTGCCGATGTGCCCCGGCTCCGGAGCGTCCAGCACGTGCGCCTCCGCCGCCGTGAAACCGGCCCGCGCCAGGAGGCTCTTCCACCTCCTGGGGGTGTAGCTGTAGCGGTACATGAACTGCGCCCGGCCCGCGAATCCGCCCTTGTACATGCCCTGGGGGCCGTAGGCGCCGGGGATGGCAGGCGGGTGCGAGAAGACCAGGACGCCGCCCGGCCGGAGCGCTTCCGCCACGAGTGGCAGGAGCTTGGCCGGGTCGGTGAACCAGACCGCGCCGAAGACCGAGTACACCGCGTCGTACCGCTCGCCGTGGCCGCCCAGGAAGCCGAGCACCTCCGCGCAGTGGAAGGCGACCAGGTCGCCCCACCGCTCCCGGGCGGCCTCCACCATGACGGGCGACATGTCCACCCCCGTCGCCTTCACGCCCCGCTCCGCGAGACAGGCGAGGGCCCGGCCGGTGCCGCAGCCGATCTCCAGCACGCTGCTCGGGCTCCCCAGCAGCTCGACGCCGGGCCCGTGCCCCGCGTACTGCGTCCAGTTGAGGACTGGAGGACCGATCTCCCGGGCGACGCCGGCGGCGTACGCATCCCAGAGATCACGTTCGTCCGCGTGGTGGTGGCGCGCAGGCACATGGCTCCTCTCGTCAGCCAGGCAACGCGCCCCGCCCCGGCTCGCAGGAAGCGCGTACCGGGGCGGGGCGGTGAAGCTGGGGGCACGGGAGCGATTCTTCCGTGCGTGGGCGCGTGCCGTGGCCCGCGCCCACGTGTGTCACCAGGCGAAGGCCTCCGGGGAGGGGCCGGGGCCGGGGAAGATCTTGTCGAGTTCGGACAGCAGTTCGTCGTCCAGTTCCAGGTCCACCGCGCGGATCGCCGAGTCCAGTTGCTCCTGGACGCGCGGGCCGACGATCGGGCCGGTGACGGCCGGGCGGGTCAGCAGCCAGGCGAGACCCACCTCGCCCGGGTCGAGGCCGCGGCCGGCGAGCAGGTCCTCGTACGCCTCGATCCGCTCGCGCGCGCCGCTGCGGGCCAGTGCCTCCGCCGACCGGTTGCCGGAGTCGCCGCCCTCGCGCTCCCTGCGGACCGCGCCGCCCAGCAGGCCGCTCGCCAGCGGCGACCACGGGATGACGCCGAGGCCGTAGTCCTCGGCGGCCGGGAGGACGTCCGTCTCGGCGCGGCGCTCGACCAGGTTGTAGAGGCACTGCTCGCTGACGAGGCCGAGCGAGTGGCGGCGGGCGGCCGCCTCGTTGGCCTTGGCGATGTGCCAGCCCGCGAAGTTGGACGAGCCCGCGTACAGGATCTTGCCCTGCCGCACGAGGACGTCGATCGCCTGCCATATCTCCTCCCACGGCGTGGCGCGGTCCACGTGGTGGAACTGGTAGAGGTCGATGTGGTCGGTGCCGAGCCGCCTGAGGCTGGCGTCCACGGCGCGGCGGATGTTGACGGCCGAGAGGCGGTTGGTGTTCGGCCAGGGCTCCTCGGAGTTCGGGGACATGGCCCCGTACACCTTGGTGGCGAGGACGACCTTCTCGCGCCGTCCGCCGCCCCGCGCGAACCAGGAGCCGAGGATCTCCTCGGTCCGCCCCTTGTGCTCCGGGCCGCCGTACACGTTGGCGGTGTCGAAGAAGTTGACGCCCGCCTCCAGCGCGGCGTCCATGATCGCGTGGCTGTCGGCCTCGGAGGTCCGCGGGCCGAAGTTCATCGTGCCGAGAACGAGCCTGCTGACCTGGAGACCTGTGCGTCCGAGCTGTGTGTACCTCATGGTCCGCCAGCCAACGCCCTGGAGCGCACTCCACGCAAGTGCCGGCGGCGGGGTGAAGCGCGCCCCGTACGGCGGGCGTACGACGACGACGACGGCCGCCGTCCGGGAGGGACGGCGGCCGTGTCGGTATCCGGCGGGCAGCTTCAGGAACGCGCCTTGACCCCCGCGTACGCGGCGGCGCCGACGGCGACCAGCGAGCCGACCAGGGCGATCCACACGCCGACGCCCACCGACACGTCCACCAGCTCGAAGAACATGTCGAGGTCCTCGGACGAGAAGCCCTCGCCGTCGAGGTCGGCCCGCGCGGTGCGCTCGGCGTCGAAGACATTGAGCACGACCACGACGAGGGCGATCAGCGAGGGTACGACCGACGCCAGCGCGAGCGTGGCGTTCTTGCGGACCAGGGCGGCGACCAGCAGGACGCCGATGACGAGGGCGGCGATCAGCGTCCACAGACCGTCGCCGTTCGTGCCGCCGCTGCTCTCCGACCCGCCGTCGACGCCCTCGGGCGCCGAGACGGTGCTCCAGGCGAGGAGCGAGCCGATGAGGATCAGGACGGCACCCGCGAGACCCGCGAACAGCAGGTTGCGGTCCGGACC